>DASTFE010000212.1:0-29336 GCA_035708905.1 Acidimicrobiales bacterium
ACGACCAGCGAGTGGCCCGGGGGCAGCTCGCGGGCCAGCAGCACGAGCGCGCCCCGCAGGCGGTCGAGGACGCCCGCGCGCAGGGCCAGGTAGTCGGTGAACCGCTTGCGCTCGGCCGGGTCGGCGTAGTGGCCGGACACCTCGCCGAACCGCTGGGTGAGCAGCGGGCCGTCCGCGCCGATGACGTTGGCGAAGTTCGACGGGAACAGCACGAACGGGCCCACGTCGTCGCGGATCCGCTCGACCGCCTCGCGGTGCAGCCCGTGCAGCTCGGGACGCCAGAGGTCGACCCGGGGGTTGCCCGTCACCGCCAGCCGGTCGGCCAGCGCCGGCAACGCGGCTCGGATCACCTCGGCCTGGGCCTCGCCCCAGGTGCAGAACGGCCGGGTCTCGGCCAGCGTGTCGGTGCTCAGCCTGCGCTTCACGTAGGTGGAGGGCCCGCCCTCGTGGACGAGCCCCTCCTCGTCGATCGCCGCGTAGGTGTTGCCGAGCGCCTTGAAGTAGCGGATCTGCTCGATCGCCTGGCTCTGGATGCTCTTGTCGAAGTAGAGCCCGCGGGGCAGGTCGTGGACCGCCGCGTTGAGCTGGTTCTTGCGGCCGACGACCACCTTCCAGCCCCCGGCCGCCGCGTGCGCGCCGAGCAGCAGGCGCCCCTCGAAGCCGCGCGCCTTGACCTCGACCGGCAGCAGCAGCCACCGCGTCGGCGCGCTCACCCGTCCACGCGTCCGCGCGTCCGGTCGTCGAGGACCGCCAGTCCGCCATGCATGGGCCGCGATGCTAGTCCTGCCGGGTGCGGTGCTCCATGTGGCGGCCCAGCGCCGCCAGGGCCAGCGCGGCCGCCGCGGCCACGATGACCAGCGCCTCGGCGCCGCTGCCCCGCAGGCCGGCGACCCGGGACGCGACGGCGACCACGACGACGTGGACCGCGACGAGGACGGCCATCGCCCCCGACGCCCACCGGTCCGGCGGGGCGGTGGCGGTGGGTGCGACCCGCCGGACCACCGGCTCGAGCGCCAGGACGCCGAAGCTGGCCAGCCCGCCGACGATCGAGGCCGGGCGGGCCTGGCCCCCTTCGGCGACGACGGCCACGAGCAGCACGACCGACGCGGCCGCGCCGGCGGTGCCGAGCCGGGCCAGCCGGGCCGGGCCGCCCACCAGGGCGATCGGGACCGCGACGACCGCCACCGGCAGGATCTGCCCCGTCTCGGGGATCGTCGCGTACATCCCCAGGATCGAGATCGCCAGCAGCGGCGGTCCGGCGGCCGTGGCCGCGTGGATGCGGTCGGACTCGCCGACCAGCACGGCGACCACCGCGGCGGCCACGATCGCCGGCACGATGGCCTGCGAGCGGTCGGTGATCCGCATGGCGTCGACGGTCAGGGCGGCGCCCGGCAGCACGAGGGCGGGCCGTACCCACAGCGGCAGGCGCAGCACGGCAGCCAGCCAGGCGCCGCCCGCGGCCGCCACCAGGCCGGCGACCTGGCGGGCCCCGACCGCCTCGCCGTCGGGCGCCCACGCCACCGCCAGGGCGGCGGCGGCCGTGAGGGCGAGGCCGGCCGCGGGCAGGGGCGGGCGGTGCCCGTCCGGCCCGGCGGGGCGGGCCAGGGACGCGAGCGCCAGCGCGGCCGCCGCCACCAGGCCGACGGCGCCGACCCGGCGGATCACCTCGAGGGGGACGTCGAGTGCATCCATGCCAGGGGTGATTGGTAGCATCCCAGCTTCCGGTGCGGTCCCTCGCGCCGGGCTCCCGGGCGGAACGGACGGCGGACAGAGGCGGTGCCATGGACGGCGCACGGAACGGCACACGATCCCGCGTGGCCGGCGGGCTGCGCGAGGTGACAGGCGGCGCCTGGCCGGCGGGACCGCTGCCCGTGCACGACGCCCGCCGGTTCCCCGATGGCGCCGTGCTCGACTACGACGTCTGCATCGTCGGCACGGGCGCGGCCGGCGCCACGGCCGCGCTCGCGCTCGCCGGGCGGGGCCTGCGCATCGCCGTGCTCGAGGGCGGCGGGGTGGTGCCCGACGACGTCACCACCGCGTTCACCTCGGTCGAGAGCACCGGCCACCACGTCGACCGGGCCAGCCGCGAGCGGTGGCTCGGCGGCACCACCAACACCTGGACGGGCGGCAAGACCACGCTCGACGACATCGACCTGCGGCAGCGGCCCTGGGTTGCCGACTCGGGCTGGCCGCTCGACCCGGCCCACCTGTGGCGTTGCTACGAGCGGGCGGCCACCCTGCTCGACCGCCCGGGGCCGGCCACCTACGACGGGCCCGGCCCCGCGCCCGACGACGGCTTCCGATTCGACGGTGACGGCCTGCGCACCCTGGTCTTCCACGAGGACGCCCACCCGCTGCGCTTCGGCCAGCTGCTGCGCAGCCGGCTGCGGCCGGGCGACGGCGTCGACCTCGTCACGCTGGCCAACGTCACCGAGGTGCACCTGGACGACCGGGGCGAGCGGGTCGACGGCGTGGACGCGGCCACGCTGAACGGCCGCCGGTTCCGGATGCGGGCACCCGTGGTCGTGCTGGCCTGCGGTGCCATCGAGAACGCCCGGCTGCTGCTGGCCAGCCGGTCGCGCCGCCCGGCCGGCCTGGGCAACGGGCACGACGTGGTGGGCCGCTACTTCCAGGACCACCCCAAGGGCTTCACCGCCGAGATCGCCGTCGATCCCGCCGCCCGGCGGCTGCCGGCGTCGCGCTACTGGCCCGGGAAGTTCGACCGCACGGGCCGCGTGCGCTGGGGCGTCGGGCTCGACGAGGCCGCCCAGCAGGCGGCCGGCGTGCTCAACAGCTACGTGCGGCTCGAGCCCGTGGTGCTCGACTCGGTGCCCGAGGGCGTCGCGACGCTGCGCCGGGCGGCCCGCGGGCGGGTCCGGGGCCTCGACCCCCGGCCCCTGGCGGCGCTGCCCGCCGAGGCGCCGGCGCTGGCCCGCATGATCGGCTTCCGCACCCGCAACGAGGGCCCGATCGACCGCATCCTGGTGCGCAGCTTCCTCGAGCAGGAGCCCCGCCGGGCCTGCCGCGTCCGCCTGTCCGACCGGCGCGACCCCCTCGGCCTGCCCCTGGCGGCCGTCGACTGGGACCTGTCCGACCTCGACCGGCGGTCGGTGCGGGCCGTGCACGACGCCCTGGCGAGCGCCGTCCGCCGTCACGGGCTCGGCGAGATGCACGCCGATCTCGACGACGGCAGCGAGGTGTGGGCCACGCTGAGCGACGCCTCGCACCACGCCGGCACCACCCGGATGGGCCGCGACCCGGCGACCTCGGTCACCGGCCCCGACGGGCAGGTGCACGAGGTGCCGGGCCTGTTCCTGGCCGGGGCCTCGCTGTTCCCCACCAGCGGCTACGCCAACCCGGTGTTCACCATCGCAGCGATCGCGGTGCACGTGGCCGACCAGGTGGCCGCCCGCCTGTCGCCGCCACCGGCGGCCGTGTCGACCGCCGAGGGCCGCTCGGCGCCCCTGTCCCTGGCGCGCCCCGAGCCGACGCCGGCCGGGGTGGCCGAGGCCCGGCGCTGGCTGTCGGCGCGGCGCCGGGCCCGCCGCCTGTCACCGGCCGCCAGCCGGGCGACGGCGCTCACGTGGCCGGCGCCCGGCCGGGCCGAGGTCGTGCCCGTCGAGGTGCCCGAGCCGGGCCACGGGCAGGTGTCGGTGCTCGTCGACGCCAGTGCGGTCAGCCTCGGCACCGAGCGGGCCCGGTGGCTGCGGCTGCCCGGCGCCGCCGTCGCCTACCCGCACCAGCCCGGCTACTCGCTGGCGGGGGTCGTGCGGGGGGTGGGCCCGGGCGTCCACGACATCGAGTCCGGCACGCCGGTGGCCGTATGGGGCGCCCCCCACCAGTCGCTCGTCACGGTGCACCGGGCCCAGGTGCACGTGCTGGCTCCCGGCACCGACCTGGCCCACGCCTCGCTGGTCACGCTCGGGGCGATCGCCGAGCTGGGAGTGGCCCGCGCCGGCGAGGTGGCCGGACGTTCGCTGGCCGTGACCGGTGCCGGCGCCATCGGCCTGCTGGCCCAGCGCATCGCCGCCGCGTCCGGGGCGGGGCCGTGCACGGTGGTGGCGGCGTCGAGCGCCAAGGACGAGGTGGTCCGGGGTGATGCCGCGGCCCGCCCGTGCCCACCGGCCGCCGTCGACGACATCGGTGCCGCCGTGGTGATCGAGGCCACCGGCGCCGCCGCCGGTCTCGAGCTCGCCCTGCGGGCCGCCGCGCCCGGGGCGACCGTCGTGCTGCTGGGCACGACCCGGGCCGAGTCGGTCGCGTTCCCGCTCGACATCGTCGACGAGCGCGGTCTGCGGGTCGTCGGCGCCCACGCCGGGCTGCTCGACGCCGAGGGGGGCACCGACGGGCTCGACCGCCGCGGTGCGGCGCAGCGCTTCCTCGACCGGATGGCCGCCGGCACCGTGCGCGTCGACGACCTGGTGACCGAGCGGGTCGACCCGCTGGCCGCCGGCGTCCTGCACGACCGGCTGGCCCACGACCGCACGGCGGTCGTGCCGGTGATCGAGTGGTGGCGCCTGGCGTCCGAGCTGCGGGCTCGGCCCGGCGGCCTGGCCCTTCCCAACCCCTTCCGTCGTGGCCTCACAGCCCCGACCCCCGCCACGGCTGAACGGGTCGAGCCGGCCGACGTGGTCGACCACCCGCCGGCGCCACCCGTCCCGGTCCCACCCCGCCGGGCGGTCGGCGGCGACGACGACCGCGACCGGGCGGCGGCGGTGGCCGACGCCGCGGCGCGAGCCGGGCAGCCGGTCGCCGTCGCCGGCAGCGGCGCCCTCGCCGAGCTGGTCCGCCAGGCCGTGGCCGAGCGTGGGATCGCCGCCGACGGCACGGTCGCCGCCGACGGCGCCGTGCCCGGCGTGGTCGTGCTGGTCGACCCCGCGAGCGACACCGTGGCCGCCGCTCTGGCCCGCCTCGGGCCGTCGGGCACCCTCGTCGTGGCCGGGCGGGTGGGCCCGGTCGATCTCGACGTGCAGACCGAGGTGCACCGGCGGGGCACCACCGTGGCGGGCGTCGGCCCGGCGGGGCGGGCAGGGCCCGGCCCGGTCGAGAGCGACCGGGTGGCGGGGCGGTGGCACGATGGCTGACGTGCCGCCCTCCCTGGCCGACATCGACCTGCTCGTCACCGACTTCGACGGCGTGCTCACCGACAACCGGGTCATCGTGTCCGACGACGGTCACGAGGCGGTGGTGTGCAACCGGGCCGACGGCATCGGCTGTGACCTGCTGCGGGCCGCCGGGCTGCCGCTGCTCATCCTGTCGACCGAGGTCAACCCGGTCGTGAGCGTGCGGGGCGCCAAGCTGCGCATCGAGGTGGTGCAGGCGTGCGACGACAAGGGCACGGCCCTGCGGTCGCTGATGCACGACCGCGTGCTCGATCCTGCTCGGGTCATGTACGTCGGCAACGACGTCAACGACCTCGGCGCCTTCGAGGCGGTGGGCTGGCCGGTGGTGCCGGCCGACGCCCATCCCGACGTGGTCGGCCACGCCCGCCTCGTCACCGCGGCGCCCGGCGGCGGGGGCGTTCTGCGCGAGCTGGCGGCCACGTTGCTCCGGGCGCCGGTCGACGCCGGGGCGGGCGGCTGACGTGGAGGTCCTGGCCGTCATCCCCGCCCGCGGCGGGTCCAAGGGCATCCCCCGCAAGAACGTCGTCGAGCTGCTCGGCCGGCCGCTGCTGTGGTGGTCGGTGCGGGCGGCGCTCGACGCCGAGACGGTCACCCGCACGGTGCTGTCCACCGACGACGCCCAGATCGCGGAGATCGGGGCGTCCGCCGGCGCCGAGGTGCCGTTCCTGCGCCCGGCCGAGCTGGCCGGCGACGAGGTGCTCGACCTGCCCGTGTTCCTCCACGTGCTGCAGGCGCTCGCCGACGCCGAGGGCTACCGGCCCGACCTGGTCGTGCACCTACGGCCCACCTCGCCCCTGCGGCCACCCGGCCTGGTCGACGACGGGGTGCGCACGCTGGCCGCCGACCCCGCGGCCGACTCGCTGCGGGCGGTCACCGTGCCCGCCAACAACCCGTTCAAGATGTGGCGCATCGAGGGCGGCGTGCTGGTGCCGCTGGTCGACTCCGGCATCCCCGAGCAGTACAACCAGCCCCGCCAGGCCCTGCCCGACGCGTACTGGCAGACCGGCACGCTCGACGTCGTGCGCACCGCCACGCTGGTCGAGCAGCGCTCGATGACCGGCCGCCGCATCCTGCCGATGGTCATCGACCCCGAGCTGGCGGTCGACATCGACGACCCCGTGTCGCTGGCCGTCGCCGAGGACCGCTGCCGCCGCTTCGGCCTCGGCAAGAGCTGACGGTGGGCGACGGGGCGGCGGCCGGCGGCCTGCGCGTCGCGGTGGTGGGCACGGGGTCCATCGGGCGGCGGCACGTGGCCACGCTGCTGCGGCTCGGGTGCCGCGACCTGGTGGCCGTATCCGAGCACGCCCGCCGCCGCGGGCTGGCGGTCGACGGTGTCGACGTGCCGGTGCGGCACGGTCTCGCCGACGTGCTCGGCCACGTCGACCTGGTGGTGGTGGCCACGCCGACCGCGCACCACCCCGACCAGGCGGCGGCGGCGCTCGACGCCGGCGCCCACGTCCTGGTCGAGAAGCCGGTCGGCGCCACCTCGGCCGGCCTCGACGACCTGGCCGCCCTGGCCGAGGCCCGCGGGCTGGTCGCCGCCGCCGGCCACCAGTTCCGGTTCGAGCCCGGTCTGCTGGCGCTGCGGGCCATGGTGCAGTCGGGCGCGCTCGGCACCGTGCTCACGGTCGAGGCCCACCAGGGTGAGCACCTGGCCGACTACCACCCCGGCGAGGACTACCGCACCGGCTACGCCGCCCGGCGCGACCTGGGCGGTGGCGTGCTGCGCACCCAGATCCACCACCTCGACCACCTCGACTGGATCTTCGGCCCGCTCGAGCGGGTGTACGCCGCCGGCGGGCCCCGCACCGACCTCGAGATCGACGTCGAGGACACGGCCACCTACCTGTTCCGGTCGGCCGGCGGCACCCCCGTGCAGGGGCACCTCGACTACCGCCAGCGGCCCAAGGTGGTGTCGCTGCTGGCGGTGGGCACCGAGGCCCGCGCCGCCTGGGACCACTACGGCGGCCGCCTCGTGGTCACGCCCACCGCGCCGGGCGCCGAGCCCGAGGTGCGCACCTGGCCCTACGACCGCGACACCATGTTCGCCGCCCAGATGCGCGACGTGCTCGACGCGGTGCGGACGGGCCGGCCACCCCGCACCCCGCTGCGCGACGGCATCCGGGCCGTACGGCTGGTCGAGGCGATCGAGCGCTCGATGGCCACCGACCAGGCCGTCCCCGTCGCCTCGGGGCGCGTGTGACGGGGCGGCACGCGGGCCGCTACCATCCCGCGGGCGGTGCGTCACGATCCCGACAGGGGGATCGCTCCCCGACAGGCGGCACAGCCGGGCGATGAAGGGCGGAACCACATGAACGACCGGGTCTCTGCCGGCGCGCAGGGCACTCGTGAGCTGTTCGACCTGACCGGGCGGCGGGCGATCGTCACCGGCGGCGCCGGGCTGCTCGGCCGGCGCTTCGCCGCCGCGCTGGTCGACCTGGGCGCCATCACGCACGTGCTCGACCGCGACGCCGAGGCCGCCGCCAAGGTGGCCGGCGAGCTCACCGGTCCCGGCGAGGCGGTGGCCGTGGCCTGCGACATCACCGACGAGGCCGACGTCGACCGCGCCGTGGCCGGCATCGCCGCCGGCGGGCCCGTCGACGTGCTGGTCAACAGCGCGGCGGTCGACCCCAAGGCCGAGGGCGACGGCACCACCCTGGCCGACGCCGGCTTCAGCGACTACCCGCTGGCGGCCTGGCGGCGCAGCATGGACGTCAACCTCACCGGCACCTTCCTCGTCACCCGGGCCGTGTGCCGGGTGATGGAGCAGCGCTCGACCCCCGGGGTCATCGTCAACATCTCGTCGACCTACGGGCTGGCCGGGCCCGACCAGCGCATCTACGAGCGCGCCGACGGCACCCGCTCGTTCAAGCCGCTCGACTACTCGGTCACCAAGGCCGGCGTGCTGGGGTTCACCCGGGCGCTCGCCGCCCACTACCGCGGCACCGGCATCCGCGTGAACGCCCTCACCCCCGGCGGGGCGTTCAACGAGCACGACGACGAGTTCGTCGCCGCCTACTCGGCGCGCACGATCCTGGGGCGCATGGCCCGGCCCGACGAGTACCGCGGGGCTATCGCGTTCCTCTGCTCGGACGCGTCGTCGTACATGACCGGGGCGAACCTGATCGTCGACGGCGGCTGGACCGCCTGGTGAGCGCGACGGGCGCCACCGACACGAGGGAGGGCACATGCAGGCACCGACACTGATCGCGGAGATCGGCTGCAACCACATGGGCGACCTCGAGATCGCCAAGCGGTTCATCGACGTGGCCCGGTCGTTCTGCGAGATCCGCAACGTCAAGTTCCAGAAGCGCTCGAACCGCGACCTGCTGCCCCCCGAGCAGTACCACGCGCCGCACCCGGTGCCGACGAACTCGTTCGGCGCCACCTACGGCGAGCACCGCGAGTACCTCGAGTTCACGCTCGAGGAGCACCGCAAGCTCAAGGAGTACTGCGACGAGCACGACATGGTCTACGCCAGCTCGGTGTGGGATCTGCCGAGCCTGCGCGAGATCGCCTCGCTCGAGCCCCAGTACCTCAAGATCCCGTCGGCCAGCAACACCAACCTCGAGCTGCTCGAGGAGACGTGCCGCACGTTCGGCGGCAAGATCCACGTCAGCCTGGGCATGACGACCCGCGCCGAAGAGGCCCAGATGATGGCGCTGTTCCGCGACCACGGCCGGGCGGGCGACGTCGTGCTCTACGCCTGCACCTCGGGCTACCCGATCCAACCCGGCGAGGCCTGCCTGCTCGAGATCCCCCGCCTGGTCGAGGCCTACGGCGACGAGGTCGAGGCCATCGGCTACTCGGGCCACCACAACGGCATCAGCATCGACACCGTGGCCTACACGCTCGGAGCCACCTACATCGAGCGGCACTTCACGCTCGACCGCACGTGGAAGGGCACCGACCACGCCGCCTCGCTCGAGCCCGACGGCATGCGGCGCCTGCAGCGCAACCTGGTGCAGTCGGCCGAGGCGCTGGCGCCCAAGGCCACCGAGATCCTGCCGATCGAGGAGCCCCAGCGCGACAAGCTCAAGTGGCGCTCCCGGCCGCAGGGCTGAGCGCCCCGTTCCCGGGGGCGGGTCAGGCGGCCTGCTTGGCGTCGACCAGCTCGGTGATCGACCGGATGGTCTCGAAGCGCTCGGCGACGACGTCGTCCTCGTCGATGACGATGTCGAACTCGGCCTCGAGGTACTCGACCAGCGCCATGATGCCCAGCGAGTCGAGCACGCCCTCTTCCAGCAGCTGGTAGTCGTCGGACAGCTCGCCGGGCTCGCCCACGAACTCGAGCTCCTCGACGACGAACTGTCGCACGTGGTCGGCGGTGGTCATCTCGGCGTGTCTCCTGCGGTCTGCTCGGCTCGCCGGGCCAGGCCGGCCCGGTCGATCTTGGCGGTCGCCGTCTTGGGCAGGTCGTCCAGCAGCTCGACCCGGTCGGGCACCATGTAGCGGGGGATGCGGTCGGCGCAGAACCGCACGACGTCCTTGGGCCCCACGCCGGTCTTGGCGGCCACGTGGGCGACCAGGCGGGTGCCGGCGGCCTCGTCGGGCAGGGCGGTGACCGCGCACTCGACCACGTCGGGGTGCTGGAGGATGGCCGCCTCGATGTCGCCCAGCTCGATGCGGTAGCCCTGCCGCTTGATCTGGTTGTCGCGGCGGCCGAGGAAGGTGAGGGTGCCGTCGGCCTCCTCCCGCACCAGGTCGCCGGTGCGGTACGCCGGCTCGCGGGGGCCCGAGACGCCGGGCGGCGCCACCAGCGACCGGGCGGTGCGCTCGGGGTCGCCCCAGTAGCCCTGCATCACCGTCGCGCCCCGGACGTACAGCTCGCCGACCTCGCCGGGGGCGACCACCCGGCCGTCGTCACCCACGACGACGGTCTCGTCGCCGGGGATGGCCACGCCAATCGACGTGGGCGGGTCGTCGTCGGCCGGCAACTCGCGCACCCGATGGTAGGTGCACACGTTGGTCTCGGTGGGCCCGTACAGGTTGGCGTAGTCGGCGTGGGGGACCAGCCGCATGAGCCGGGCCAGGTGGCGCGTGGGGAACACCTCGCCGGCGAACAGCACCAGGCGCAGCGACGGCAGCGCGCCGGGCGTGAGGCCGCCGCGCTCGACCAGCATCGTGAGCAGCGACGGCACGGCGTAGACCACGGTGATGGCGCGGTCGTCGAGGAACGAGCGCAGCTGGGCGGGGAACATGGCCGCCCTGCGCCCCACCAGGTGCACGGCCGCGCCGCGGCAGGCGGACGAGAACAGGTCGAAGGTCGACAGGTCGAAGATCAGCGGCGCGAGCTGGGCCACCCGGTCGTCGCCGCGCAGGTCGAACTCGGCCGCCGCCCACGCCGCGAACCCCATGGCGTTGCGGTGCGACACCATGACGCCCTTCGGCGCCCCGGTCGAGCCCGAGGTGTAGAGGATGTAGGCGAGGTCGTCGTCGATCACCCGCGCCACCGACCGGGGCTCGTGCGCCGCCAGGTCGTCGCCGGTGTGCAGCGTCACCCCCGCGGGCACGGGCAGGTCGGCTGCCGCCGGCCCGGTGACGTCGAGGGAGACGACGTGCCGCAGCGGCGCGCCGCCCTCGACCAGACCGGCCCACCGGGGGGCCTGCGACGACGGCGAGGCCAGCACCCGGATGCCGCAGTCGCCGGCGATGAACCCGGTGCGGGCCGGGGGCGCGGTCGGGTCGAGCGGGACGTAGGCGGCGCCGGCCTTCATCGCCCCGTAGATGGCCACCAGCGACTCGATCGACTTCTCCGCCAGCACCCCGACGCGGTCGCCGCGCCGCACGCCCGCGCTCGCCAGCAGGCCCGACAGCCGCGACGAGCGCTCGTCGAGGTCGGCGTAACCGAGGGAGCGGTCGCCGTCGACCACCGCCACGGCCGCAGGGTCGCGCGCCGCCGAGGCGCTGACCAGGTCGTGGAGCAGGTGCTCGCCCACCTCAGCGCCGCCAGCGCCCGGGCGCCGTGCCCGCCCCGCCCATCAGGCGGCGTCGCTCCCGGCGCGGGCGGTGAGGACCCCGTCGAACCAGTCGCCGACCATCGGCACCAGGCGGTCCTGGATGTGCAGCGTGCGGTAGCCGGCGATCATCTCGTCGACGATCTCGGCGTCGATGCACGGGTGGCGCATGGGCCGTAGCTCGCTCTCGACCTCCTGGAAGTCGAACTTGTGCGGGTCCCAGTAGCTGGTGCCGTAGACCAGCCGCACCGGGATGCCCCGCCGCCCCAGCCCCTCGAGGCCGTCGACCACCTGGCGGCTGACCCAGGGAGCGAGACGGGTGCCCTCGCGGCGGTAGCGGGCACCCTGCACGACGTGGCGCACCTTGTTGCGCACGATCGATGCGTACAGCCTGCGCCGCTTGGCGTCGCCGATGTGCCGCAGCTTGCCCAGCCGCTTGACGAACTCGCTGGTGGGCAGCTCGGACACCAGGCGCTGCGGGTTCTGGTCGGACACCGCCCCGTCGCGCAGCACGAGCGTGACCAGGTAGAGCGCCGCCAGGTCGGGCATCTGCTCGGCGGCCACGACCGCGGTGCGGGCGCCGAAGCACTCGCCGTAGATCACGATGCGCTCGACGCCTTCGGCCCGCAGCAGGCGGGCCGCCCCGAAGGCCTCGTCGAGGAAGGGCTCCTCCATGATGTACTCGTCGACGGCTCCGGTGCTGTCGCCGATGCCGTGCCACTCGAGCCGGATGCTGTGGTAGCCGCGCTCGGCCAGGTCGGCAGCCATGCGGGTGTAGATGCGGTTCTTGCCGGCCGAGCTGCCGAAGTGGCCGCCGTTGAGGAAGATCACGCCCACGCCGCGGGCGGGGCCGATCGGCCGGGTCAGCACGCTGAGCACGGTCTCGTCGCCTGCCTCGAACCAGCGGACGACCTCGTCGGGCACCACGACCCCGCTCACGGTGTCGCCACCCGGGCGCTCAGGAGGCCCTCGACGATGCCGACGGTGGCCGCCAGCGCCTCGACCGTGACCGGGCGCAACTCTTCGCCGCGCTTCCAGGGGCCGGGGGCGAACCACCACAGCTCGGGCTCGGTGAGGATGTGCGACTCGACCGTGCTGCCGGCCTCGCGCCAGTCGTCGAGCAGCCGGCTGAAGCGGGGATCGAGCCGCTTGCGGCCGAACTGCACCAGGTGCACGGCGCAGCCGGCCCCCGGGTGGGACTGGACGAGGGGATGGTCGTCGAAGCTCTCGATCAGCGGCCGGGGCACCGAGAAGCCGACGAGGTCGCCCTCACCGGCGTCGTAGCCCTGCTGGAAGTCGGCGGCACCGGCGTCGCCGGCGGTCTCGAGCCCGGACGACACCTTCTGCAGCTTGGCCGCCCGCCCCAACTCGCGGCGGTAGGCCTCGATGTCGGTCACCGGGTGCCACAGCAGCAGGTCGCGGGCGCCGGCCACGGCCGCCACCTCGGCGGCCACCAGGGCGCCGACCCGCTCGCCGAGCACCATGCCGTCGGCATCGGGGAAGCGGGCCGCCAGGTCACCGGCTGCCGTGACCCCGTCGGCGATCATCGTGGCGCGCGTCGTGGTGGTGTGGATGTGGCTGTTGCCCGTGCCCCGGTAGTGGAACCGCCGGGTGGCGACCCCGAGCGGGCAGAGCTGGCGGGCCAGCATGGTCTGGCGCCGGTAGCCGCCGTCGTGCTCGCCCCCGATGGCCGAGCAAAGCAGCAACCACGCCCGGACCGCTCCTGCCGGCACGCGCGTCACCTGGAACACCCGCTCCCCGGTCACGTCGATCCAGCCGGCTGCCTCGGTGGAGCCGTCTGCCAACCGCCGGACCGAGCCTGAGCCGTCGTCGAGGACGGTCACTCGATCTCACCTCCGCCATTCGCCTGTCCGTGGAAGCCCACCCGATGTGGACGCCTCGGGGAAGGCCTCGGTGAGGATAGCAACCGGCCGCGCGCGCCCGACAGCCGCACGCGCATCACGTCGCCCGCGGTGGACCCGGGTCGCCGCCCGGCGGCAGACTGTGCGACCAGGGCGGGCCGGCCGCGGATGCGATCCGGCGGCCCGTGGCGGCCCGGTGCGCCGGGTGTGGTGGACGGCGGTGGAGGTGCTGCGTGCGCGAAGTGATCGAGCGGGCCGGCGCCACCGGTCGCGCCGGCGCATCGCCCGGCGGGCGCCTCCGGGTCGTGCACGTCATCGACTCGCTCGCCGGATCGGGTGGCGCGGAGAACCGCCTCGTCGACGAGGTGGTCGCCCTCGCCGGCCGGTTCGACCAGACGGTCGTGCGCCTCTTCGAGCGCGACTTCCTCGACGACCGGCTGGCCGGCGCCGGCGTGCCGGTCGTGGCGCTGGGGTTCACCGCCGGTCGGGCCGGGCGGACGTGGCCGCTGGTCGCCCACCGGCTCACCGGCGTGCTGCGGGGGCTGCGCCCCGACGTCGTCCACACCTCGCTGTTCACCGGCAATCTGGTCGGTCAGCTCGCCGGCGCCCGCCTGCGGGTGCCCGTCGTGTCGACCTTCAACCGCACCGGCGAGAGCGACCTCCAGCGGGCCCTGCAGCCCGGGGTCGCCTCGTGGAAGGGCCGGGTGATGCAGGCGGTCGGCCGGGCGGCGGCGCGGCGGGGCGACGTCCACCACCGGGCGGTCGGCGACTACGCCCGGCGCACCAACTGCGCGTCGATGCGCCTGCCGCTCGAGGCGGCCACCGTGGTGCCTCGGGGGGTGGCGGTCGGCGACGTCGGCGGCGACCGGGCGGCGTTCGACCTGCCCGACGGCGTCCCCCTGTTCGCCAACGTGGCCCGCCTCGTGCCCGAGAAGGCCCAGCACCTGCTGGTCGAGGCGTTCGCCGACGTGCGCCGCCAGCTGCCCGGGGCCCGGCTGGCGATCGCCGGCGCCGCCGGGCCGGCCACGCCCGCGGTCACCGCGGCGATCGAGCGGGCGGGCCTCGGCGACGCCGTGGCGCTGCTCGGGTTTCGCGACGACGCCCGGGCGCTCGTGGCTGTCGCCGATGTCTTCGCCTTCAGCTCGCTGTCCGAGGGGTCGCCGGGTGCCGTGGTCGAGGCCATGATGCTGGGCACGCCCGTCGCCGCCTTCGCCATCCCGCCCGTCGCCGAGCTGACCGGCGGCGATGCCCACGGGTGGCTGGCCGACCCGGGCGACCCGGCGGCGCTGGCCGCCGCGATGGTGGCGGCGCACCGGGCGCCCGATCGGGCCGAACGGGCCGCGGCGGCGCAGGCGTGGGCCGCGCAGGCGTCCCGCCGTCCCCGCTGGAGCGGGCGATGAGAGCGCCTCGGCCCGCCGTGACGCCCGAGTCCGCCACGGCGCCGGCTCCTGCCACGGCTCCGGCTCCTGCCACGGCGGTGGCGGGCAGGCACGCGCCGGGCGGCCCGGAACTGGCCCGTGGCGCGTTCGTCGTGTCCATCGACACCGAGCTGGCCTGGGGCGAGGCGCACCGCCGCGACGGCTCGGAGGGGCAGCACCGATTCGACGCCGAGCGCGAGGTGATCGGCGCGATCCTCGAGCTGTTCGCCCGCTACGAGATCGCCGCCACCTGGGCGGTGGTCGGCCACCTCTTCCTCGACGCCTGCGGCGGCGGTGACGGCGCCGGCGGCCCGCACCCCGAGCTGGTGCCGCCCGCCTACGACTGGCTGGACGACGACTGGCTGGCGGTCGACCCCCGATCGTCGCTCGACGAGGCCCCGTTCTGGTACGGCCGCGACATCGTCGACGCCATCCTGGCCTGCCCCGTGCCCCAGGAGGTGGGCAGCCACTCGTTCTCGCACGTCATCGTCGACGACCCGGCGTGCACCCCCGAGGTGTTCGCCTCCGAGCTGGCCGCTGCCGCCGGCGTGGCCGCCGAGCGCCAGGTCGAGCTGCGGTCGTTCGTCTACCCGCGCAACGCCATCGGCCAGGTCGACCGCCTGGCCGAGCACGGCTTCCGCTGCTACCGGGGCGGGCGCCCCGCCGGACCGTTCGCGGGACGCCCGGGCTGGCAGCGGCGCGGGCTCGCCGCGGTCGACAAGCTGCGGCCCCTGGCCGGCTCGGCCGTGCGCCCCGCCCGCCACGGCAGCGGGGTCTGGAACGTGCCCCAGACCTACCTGTTCGCCCCGGCCACCGCCGGGCGGCGGCTCCCACCGGCGCTGTGGTGCCGCCGGCCGCTCGCCCGCCTGCGCCAGGCGGCCCGCCACCGGTCGCTGTTCCACCTCTGGTTCCACCCCTACAACGTCACCGCCGACCCGGAGCGGGCGCTGGCCGCGCTCGAGATCATCTGCCGGGCGGCCGACCGCCTCCGCGCCGCGGGGCGCCTCGACGTCGTGACGATGGGCGACCTGGCCGAGCGGCTCGACGGCGCGACGCCCGGCTGACCCGCGCTACACGCTGGTGACGCGGGCGTTCCAGGCCGAGCGGCGCTCGCCCTGCTGGTCGTTGGGCCGCAGCGCGATCGCGCCGTGCACGTCGTCGCGCACGACGATGTCGACCACCTCGGTGAGCGTGCCCGCCAGCCAGAAGGCATTGCCGTCGTAGGTGCAGTCGGTGAGCTCGTAGAGCTGGGGGTACTCGCCCGGCTCGGGGAAGCCCACCTGCGCTTTGGTGCCGCCCGCGAAGTGGCAGCCGGTCATCCGGGTGGGTCGGGAGGCGGCGACCACGTGCTCGGACACGATCACCGCGTACTCGCTGCGCCCGGCCTGGTCGACGTACATGTCCTCGTAGGTGATCGTCACGTCGGGCCCGTCGTCGGGCTCGCTGCCCGGCACCGCGTCGATCGCCAGCCCGACCGTGTCGCAGGCGTAGACGGTGCAGTCGCGGTAGGACACCAGGTTGGTGTACGCCCCGGCGCGTATCCCGTGCCGGTCGTGGTAGGCGGTGAACCGGTCGACCGAGCTGGGCGGCACGCCGTTCACCCAGAAGTAGATCGACGAGCCGTTGTTGTTGTGCGACAGGCAGTCCTCGAACACCCAGGGGTGGGCCTCGTGGGCGTCGGCCCGCCAGCGGAAGCCGGGGTTGGCCGTGTCGTCGCCGACCATGCCCACCGCCACGCAGCCCCGCGCCGCGCTGCCCTGGCCCGGCCCGAGCACGAAGCCGGAGGCGTCGTACTCGCTGTCGGCCGTGGGCCGGACGAGGCTGGCCACGCACCGGTCGTAGACCAGGTCGTTCGTCGGCACGTGGTCGTTCTCGGCGTCGTGGGCGGCCTGGTCCCACCAGAAGGCGCTCTCGGACAGGTCGTGGGCGATGCAGTCGCGGAACGTGATGCCGTCGGACAGATGGGGCACGAAGGCGTGGTTGCCGCCGTCGTAGGCGACGACGCCCTCGATCTCGGTGCCGTGCGCCGCCTCGTAGGTGCGGTGCAGGTGCAGGGCGTAGCGGCCGAGCACCCCCCGGACGCCGTCGCCGTCGGGGTGGGGCGCCTGCGGACCCATGTGGCGCAGGCCGACGTACGAGAAGGTCTGCGCCCCGCCGACACCCAGCAGCATCACGTGGGCCCGGCCGTCCGGCGTGCCCTCGACCCGCACGTTGCGGGTGAGGTTGAGCACCTCGGCGTGGTGCGTCACGTCGGGCCGGACGGTCACCGCCGGGTGGGGGAACTCGAGCGGGTCGTCGAGCTCGATCGTCGAGCCGTCGACCGCGGCGACGACCCGGCGGTCGTAGTGCTCGGCGAAGCCCTCGACGGTGGTCGGCTCGGTGGGCGTGACGACCACCTCGTCACCCTCCTGCCAGCCCGAGGCATCGGCCACCGTGATGGTGGTGGCGCCGGCCTCGGCAGGGCCGGTCAGCGTGGTCCACGCCCGCTTGGGCGTGCCGAGCACGTCGAGCACGCCGGTGGCCAGCACCCACAGGCCGACGTCGCTCTCGACGGGCTCGTGCGAGTGGTTGCCGCCCTCGACGCCGCTCTCGTCGATGCCCTCGAACACGACCACGTGGTGCACGTCGGCGCTCTCCGGCCGGGCCCGCAGCGTGCCCGCCACCGCCACGTTGCCGGTGGAGGTGAGCGTGCGCGACGCGGCCGGGTCGAAGGTCAGCTCGCCGCCGGCCTCGATCCGCACGCCGGCCACCGCGGCGTCGACGTCGAGCAGGACCGGCTTGTCGATCACAGCCAGGTCGCCGGCGCCCGGGACCTCGCCGCCCCAGGTCGCCGGGTCGCTCCACCGGGCGCCGGACGGTGCGGCGTCGCCCGTGGCGGCCGTGCCCTGCGTGGTGGGCGACCCGTCGGCGGCCGTGCGGCGCGAGGACGCCGGGTCGTCGTCGAGGACGAACCAGTTGGTGGCGACGCCCGCGCCCACCAGGCCCGTGGCGCCCGCCATGGTCAGCACCTGCCGCCGGGTGAACCGCCGCGCCGGCCCGCCGGTGCGCTGGTCGCCGGTGTCGTCGTCCAGGTCGCCCCGCTCGGCGGTGCCGCCGGGATCGGTCGGGCCCTGGCGGGCGGTGGGCTCGTCGTCGGGTCGGGTCGTGTCGTCCATGGGCGCCCCCGTCAGAACAGCTCGATGTCGCCCAGCGCCAGGTCCCACCGGTCGGCGGGAGGCATGTCGGTCTCGGTCACGGCCCGCCACACGAGCGTGGGCCCCTGGCCGGGCACGGGCAGGCGGCCGCGCCTCGGCTGGGCGCGGCCGATCTGCACCGCGTGGTCGGCCCCCGTCTCGCGCAGCACGCGGCGCACCAGCGCGGCGGCCGTCGCCCCGTCGCCGGCGGGCACGATCTGCTCGCACACGGCGGCCTCGAGCGCCGGCCCCCGCCGCCGCAGGCGGAACACCACGATCCCCTCGGCGACACCGCCCGGGCCCACCAGCGCCCGGTAGTGCAGCGGCTCGAAGCCGTAGCGCCAGGTCAGGTGGGCCGGCGTGCGCCGGGTGCGCAGGCGCCCGTCGTGGGGACGGGCCGCGTCCAGCAGCTCCGCCACAGCGGCTGCGTCGGACAATGCCTCGCCGATCGGCACACCCACCGCGGTGGGAACCGACCACTTGTCGGCGGGCGTGCGGGCCCGGGCCAGGCGGGTGAGCGCGAGCGGCGAGCGGATCGCCGCCGCCACCGGCAGGCGCTCGACCAGCTGCCAGCCCATCTTCAGGTAGCCGGGGCGGCTGCGCTCGTTGGGGGTGTTGAACACGAAGGCGACGCCCTCGTCCGCCAGCTCGTCGAGCGCGTGGCGGGTGAGCTGCGAGAAGATGCCCCGTCCCTGGTAGTCGGGGTGCGTGGCCGTGTCGACCGCCCGCACGGCGGTCACCGTCTCGTCGCCGCGCTCGAACTGCCAGCGCGAGAAGGTGCGGAACCCGACGATGCGGTCGCCGGCCGCCGCGTCGACCGCCACCCAGGCGGGCGAGCGGCCGGCCGGGCTGTGGTGGTGCTTCCAGGCGAAGAAGCGGGCGTAGGCGTCGTCGGGCACCCAGCCGAGCGACGCCTGCAGCAGGTCGAGCACCGCCGCCAGGTCGTCGTCGGTGGCGCGCCGCACGTCGAGGGTCGCCGTCGTTCGCGTCATGAGCCGCCGCTCGTCTCGGACCGCCTGTCCATGCCCACCGGTCGCCACAGTAGCGGCGGCGCCGCACCGCGCGACAGGTCGGCGGGGGAGGACGCTCCGGCGCCCAACCCGTAGGCTGGCCGGGTGGCGGACGGTCGATCATTGGCGTTGCGGGCGATCAAGACGGTGGCGGCGGCGGGCGACAGGGTGCGGCCGCCGTCCCCCGGGGTGGTCGTGCTCATCTACCACCGGGTCGGTGGCGGGTCGGGCACCGAGGTCGACCTGTCGCCCACCGCCTTCGACGAGCAGATGGCCTGGCTGGCGGCGTCCGGTCGCGTGATCGGCCTCGACGCCGCGGTCGACCTGCTCGACCCCGCGTCCGGCACCGATGGCAGTGGTGACAACCGCCGTGGCGACGGCGGCTCAGGCCGCGGCGATGCCGCGCCCGGGGCCGGGGCCGGCCGCACGGCGCCCGACGACCCGGTGGTCGTCACCTTCGACGACGGCACCGCCGACCTGGCCGACGTGGCCACCCCCATCCTCGTGCGCCACGGGGTGCCCGCCACCGTCTACCTGGCCACCCGGTACGTCGACGAGGGCATCGCCTTCCCCGACGACGGCACGCCGCTCAGCTGGTCGGCCGTGCGCGACATGGCGTCCACCGGGCTGGTGACGTTCGGCTCGCACACCCACGGCCACCTGCTGCTCGACCGCCTGCCGCCGGTCGACGCCGCCGGCGAGCTCGACCGGTCGCGCACGCTCATCGAGGACGCGCTGGGCGCGCCCGCGGACCACTTCGCCTACCCCAAGGCCGTCGCCGCGTCGCCCGAGGTCGAGCCGCTCGTGCGCGAGCGCTTCCGCTCGGCGGCCCTGGGCGGGAACCGCCCCAACCCCGTCGGCCGCACCGACCTGCACCGCCTGTCCCGCACCGCCGTGCAGGTCAGCGACGGCAGCGGCTGGTTCGTGCGCAAGGCGCGTGGCGGCATGGCCCTCGAGGACAGCATCCGCCGCGCCGTCAACCGCGTCCGCTACCGCGCCGCCGTCGGCTGAGCCGGGCGCGTTCTCGCCGCGGTTCCCGGGGTCCTGGCCCCCGAAAACCGCGGCCAGAACGCGATGATCCGACCGATGGTACCGTCAGGCGGCTGTCGGGGTGCCGGCCGCCGAGTCGCCCAGCGCGGCGGCCAGGTCGGTCAGCCCCTTGCGCTGGGCGACCTCGCGGTAGGTGTCGAGCACGATCTCGACCACGCGCCGCTCGTCGAAGCCGGCACGCGCCCGGTCGACGGCCGCGGCGCCCATGCGCCGGCGCCGGGCCGGGTCGTCGCCCAGGGTGCGGATGGCCTCGGCCAGCGCGCCGCCGTCGCGCACGGGCACGAGCAGGCCGGTGACGCCGTCGTCGACCACCTGGCGGCAGCCGCGCACGTCGCTGGCGACGACCGGCAGGCCCGAGGCGGCCGCCTCCATCGCGGCCCGGGGGAAGCCCTCGCGCCACGAGGGCAGCACGAACAGGTCCATCGCCCCGTACAGCCGGTCGACGTCGTCGCGCATGCCCAGGAAGCGCACGCCGTGCTGGGTGGCGCCCCGCATGGTCTCGCGGTCGAGCGCGTCGGGCTTCTCGGGGTCGTCCGGGCCGGCGACCACGACCAGGTAGCGGTCGTCCAACCGGCGGGCGGCGTCGAACAGCTCGAGCAGACCCTTCTCGGCCACGAGGCGGCCGACCATGCCGACGACGATCTGGTCGTCGCGGGCGCCGAGCTCGCGGCGCAGGCCGGCGCGCTCGGCCTCGCCCAGCACATCGGGGCGGAACCGCCCGAGGTCGACGCCGTTGCCGAGCAGGCGGGTGCGGCGCCGGGGGTAGGCGCGGCGGCGCACCAGGCGGTCGAGGTCCTCGTCGCTCTGCACCAGCTCGGCGTCGGAGAACCGGGCGGCGATGCCCTCGAGCACGAGCAGGATCGTGCGCTTCAGCCACGGATCGGTCTCGGTGAAGTAGAGGCCGTGGCAGGTGTTGACCACCACGGGCACCCGGGCCAGCCTGCCCACCACCCGCCCGTACAGGCCGGGCTTGGGGTTGTGGGTGTGCAGCACGTCGGGCCGCTCGCGCCGCAGGATGCGCCACAGCTCGACGGCCGAGCGCACGTCGGCCAGCGGGTTCATGCTGCGGGTCGACGACGCCAGCGGCACGTGGCGGATGCCCTCGGCGATCAGCCCGTCCGCGTAGGGGCCGGGCGCGCTGATGCCGAGCACGTCGCCGCCCCGGTCGCGCACGGCCGTGAGCTGCGGGTGGAGCAGGTAGCGGAGGCTCGAGTCGACCGTCGTCAGGTGGGCGAGCTTCACCGCAGCTGGGGCTCCCAGGCGAGCGCGGCGTCGAGGTCGGCGAGCGACGTGATCTCGGCGTCGACGTCGTCGCCGCTCGGCACGTCGGCGTGCAGGCTGCCGGGGCGGCGCACGCGCACGGTGCGCCAGCCCAGGCGGTGGGGCGCCACGAAGTCCTTGGCCGGGTTGTCGGCCACGTAGGCGCACCGGTCGCCCGAGACGCCCAGCTCGCGCTCGAGGTGCTCGAAGGCGGCCGGGTGGGGCTTGCCGCGGCCCGGCCCGAGCGACTCGGTGAACACCACCAGGTCGGCCCAGCGCGAGATCAAGAGGGCGTCGGCCTTGGCCCGCTGGCTGGCCAGCGGGCCGTCGGTGACCACCGCGACCGCGATGTGCGGCGCCAGGCTGTCGAGCCAGTCGCGGGCGTCGGCCAGCATCTCGATGGTCGGGGCGTGCGACCGGTAGACGTCGACCAGCCGGGGGACGATCTCGGGGGTGCAGTCGAGCCCGGTGCCGGCCAGCACCTCGTCGAAGATCGTGCGGCGCACACCGGCCTCGAACGCCGCCCACGCCCGCTCGCCCAGGCCGTCGACGCCCAGCTCGTCGCGAGCCCAGGTGCCCACGGCCACGAAGCCGCTGCGCACGTAGTCGCGCTCGAGGTACAGGGTGTCGTCGATGTCGAGCACCACCAACCGCCGCCGCTCGGTCACGTCGCAGCCTCGGCCTCGTCGACGAACACGGCCGCGTCGTAGCGCAGCATGACCAGGCCGTCGCGCCAGCCGTCGGGCTCGGCGGTCGACGGCAGGGCCAGCAGCTCCTCGAGTTGCCAGCGGGGGAAGTCGGCCCCGGCCTCGAGCGCCAGGGGGAAGCCGCCCCCGTAGCGGGCGTTGATCTCGATCACGGCCAGCTCACCCGGGGCGTCGCCCACGAACACCTGCACGGTGATCGTGCCGAAGGCGCCCGGCAGGGCGGCGCACAGGCGGGCCGCCAGGTCCTGCAGCTCGGGGGAGCGGACGGTGACGCCCTTGCTGACCTCGCCGGCGCGGACCTCGATGCGCCGGCGAGGCACGGCGCACACGCAGCGGCCGTGACGGTCGGCGAGCACGTCGATCGTGTGCTCGCGCCCCGTCGCCAGCGTCTGCACCACCATCTCGCCCAGCTCGGGCCGGCTGGTGGCGGCCGCCAGCTCGGCGGCGTCGCGCACGACCGACACCCCGATGCCGGCGCTGCCGAACCGGGGCTTGGCGACGAGGGGGAACGTCCACGCGCCGGGGTCGGCCAGCACGGCCTGGGGCGTGGTCTGGTCGACGGTGGGGAAGCCGTTGGCCACCAGCCACTCGTGGGTGAGCTGCTTGTCGGCCGCGATGTCGACCACGCCGGCACCGGACAGCGCGATCGTCACGCCGATGGCGTCGAACTCGTCGCGGCTGGCCACCCAGGCCGGCATCTCGGTGTCGATGGTGGGGACGATCAGGTCGACGCTCTGCTTCTCGCACAGGGCCAGCAGCGTGGGCACGTAGGCCGGGTCGTCGAGCCGGGGAACGACGAAGCCCTCGTCGGCCTCGTGAAAGGCGCTGGAGTACCACGAGGCGTCGGTGGCGATGACCCTGCCGTCGAGGCCGAGCGACGCGAGGGCCCGGCGGAAGCCGCGCAGCAGCTCGACGCGGCGCCCGGCCGACGAGATGAGGACGGTGACCGGTCGCCCGCGCCGGCTCACGACACCGGCTGCACCCGGTCGAGGCCCGAGCCCGGGAACTCCGGACGGGTGGCGTGGCCCTCGTGGTTGATGCCGTCGCGGCGCACCACGCTGCCCACCGTGGCCGCCATGATGCGGAGGTCGAGGCGCACCGACTTGTTGTCGACGTACCACACGTCCATGTCGAGCTGCTCGTCCCACGTGAGCGCGTTGCGGCCGTTGGCCTGCGCCCAGCCGGTGATGCCGGGGCGGACGTGGTGGCGGCGGGCGTGGTCGTCGGAGTAGCGGGGCAGGTAGCGCACCGGCAGCGGCCGGGGGCCGACCAGGCTCATGTCGCCGCGGATGACGTTCACCAGCGTGGGCAGCTCGTCGAGGCTGGTGGCCCGCAGCAGCCGGCCCAGCCGGGTGAGGCGCGCCTCGTCGCTGTCGGGCCCGTCCTCGCCCGGGGCGGGGTGGCGCATGGTGCGGAACTTCACCAGCTCGAAGGTGCGCCCACCGCGCCCGGCGCGTTGCTGGCGGAAGAGGACGGGCGAGCCCATCGTCGCCCGGACCGCCACCGCCACGCCCAGCAGCACCGGCCACGTCACCGCCAGCACAGCCACCGACAGCACGACGTCGAGCACCCTCGACCCCGCGTCGGACATCGTCGTGGACATCGTTGTCCCGCGTTCGCCGCCCACCGGGCAGAAGTCTGTCGCATCCGCCGTGCGCGCGCCACCCCGGTGTGTGCCGGCGGGCACGCGCCGGCGCGCCGGGGCGCGCCCGCCCGGGCCTACGACCGCTGGCCGGCCAGCTTGCGGTTGCGGATCTGGGCCTTGACGTAGTCGCGGTTCATGTAGGCGATGAAGTCGATGGAGATCTCCTTGGGGCAGGCCTCCTGGCACTCGCCGTGCATGGTGCACGAACCGAAGAACTCCTCCATCGTGTCGACCATCGCCTGCGTGCGCCGGTAGCGCTCGGCCTGCCCCTGGGGCAGCAGGTTGAGGTGCTGCAGCTTGGCCGCCGTGAACAGCTGCGCCGCGCTGTTGGGGCACGCCGCCACGCACGCCCCACAGCCGATGCAGGCCGCGGCGTCCATGGCCGCGTCGGCCGCCTCCTTGGGCACCGGGATGAGGTTGGCGTCGGGCGCCGTGCCCGTCGGGGCGGTGATGTAGCCGCCCGCCTCGACGATCCGGTCGAAGGCCTGGCGGTCGACGACCAGGTCGCGCAGCACCGGGAAGGCCCGGGCCCGCCACGGCTCGACGTAGATCTCGTCGCCGTCGCGGAACTTGCGCATGTGCAGCTGGCACGTGGCGGTGCCCCGCTCGGGACCGTGGGCCTGGCCGTTGATCATCATCCCGCACGAGCCGCAGATGCCCTCGCGGCAGTCGTGCTCGAAGGCGATGGGCTCGTGCCCCTTGGCGATCAGCCGCTCGTTGACGACGTCGAGCATCTCGAGGAACGACATGTCGGGGCTGATGCCCCGCGCCTCGTCGGTGTAGGTGACCATCTTGCCCTCGCCGCCGGGCGACTGGCGCCAGACGTGCAGGGTGATGTCCATGGTGGCGTGGCCGTCCCCGGCGCCGTCGTGTCTTCCGCTCGTGCCGCCTTCGGCGGCGGGCCGCTCGGGCCGCGTCTCGGCCTCCGGCCTCGTCTCTGGGCTCACTTGTACGACCTCTGGGTCAGCTTGACGTACTCGAAATCGAGGGGCTCGCGGTGCAGCACGGGGTCCGATCCCTTGCCCGTCCACTCCCAGGCGCCCACGTAGGCGAACCGCTCGTCGTCGCGCAGGGCCTCGCCGTCCTCGGTCTGGCTCTCCTCGCGGAAGTGGCCGCCGCACGACTCCTCGCGGTGCAGCGCGTCGCGCACCATCAGCTCGCCGAGCTCGAAGAAGTCGGCGACCCGGGTGGCCTTCTCGAGCGACTGGTTGAGGGCCGGGCCGCCGAGCACCCGGACGTCCTTCCAGAACTCCTCGCGGAGCGCAGGGATCTCGGTGAGCGCCTTCTCGAGGCCGGCCTGGTTGCGCGCCATGCCGCAGTGCTCCCACATGATCTTGCCCAGCTCGCGGTGGAAGTGGTCGACCGAGCGGGTTCCGTTGATCGACAGCAGCCGGGCCACCGTGTCGCCGACCGACCGCTCGGCCTGGGCGAACGCCGGGTCGTCGGTGGGCACCGGCGCGGTGCCCAGCAGCCCGGCCAGGTAGTTGGCCAGGGTGTAGCTGATGACGAAGTAGCCGTCGGCCAGCCCCTGCATGAGCGCCGAGGCGCCCAGCCGGTTGGCGCCGTGGTCGCTGAAGTTGGCTTCGCCCAGCACGAACAGGCCGGGTACGTTGGACATGAGGTTGTAGTCCACCCACAGCCCGCCCATCGTGTAGTGGACGGCGGGGTAGATGCGCATCGGCACCCGGTAGGGGTTCTCGTCGGTGATGCGCTCGTACATGTCGAAGAGGTTGCCGTAGCGCTCGCGGATGGTGTCCTCGCCGACCCGGCCGATGGCCGCCGCGAAGTCGAGGTACACGCCGTTCTTCAGCGGGCCCACGCCCTTGCCCTGGTCGACCATGGCCTTGGCGTTGCGGGAGGCCACGTCGCGGGGCACCAGGTTGCCGAAGCTGGGGTACTTGCGCTCGAGGAAGTAGTCACGCGCCGACTCGGGGATCTGGTCGGGCGGTCGGTCGTCGTCGGGGTCGTCCGGCACCCAGATGCGGCCGTCGTTGCGCAGCGACTCGCTCATGAGCGTGAGCTTCGACTGGAACTCGTCGCTGGCCGGGATGCAGGTCGGGTGGATCTGCGTGTAGCAGGGGTTGGCGAACAGCGCGCCCCGCCGGTGGGCCCGCCAGGCGGCCGTGGCGTTGGAGTACTTGGCGTTGGTCGACAGGTAGAAGACGTTGCCGTAGCCGCCGGTGCACAGCAGCACCGCGTGGGCGGAGTGCGACGTGACCTGGCCGGTGACCATGTCCCGCACGACCACCCCGCAGGCCACGCCGTCCTTGACCACCAGGTCGAGCATCTCGGTGCGGGTGTGCAGCGCCACCGTGCCCAGGTCGACCTGGCGCATCATCTGCTGGTAGGCGCCGAGCAGCAGCTGCTGGCCGGTCTGGCCCCGGGCGTAGAAGGTCCGCGACACCTGGGCGCCGCCGAAGCTGCGGTTGTCGAGCAGGCCGCCGTACTCGCGGGCGAAGGGCACGCCCTGGGCCACGGCCTGGTCGATGATGTTCACCGACTCCTCGGCCAGCCGGTAGACGTTCGACTCGCGGCTGCGGAAGTCGCCGCCCTTCACCGTGTCGTAGAACAGGCGGAAGATCGAGTCGCCGTCGCTCTTGTAGTTCTTGGCGGCGTTGATGCCGCCCTGGGCGGCGATCGAGTGCGCCCGCCGGGGGCTGTCGTGGTAGGTGAAGACCGTGACGTTGTAGCCCTGCTCGCCGAGCGTGGCGGCCGCCGAGGCGCCGGCCAGGCCGGTGCCCACGATGATGACCTCGAACTTGCGGCGGTTGTTGGGGGCCACCAGCTTCATGTCGAAGCGGTGCCGCGTCCACCGGTCCTCGATCGGGCCTGCGGGCACGTGGCTGTCGAGATCGCCGATCATCACTCGGCCCCTTCCTCGTACTCCGTGCAGCTCTCGATGGTGCCGTCGGTCACGACGCAGTCGTCGTTGTCGTCCGCGCTGACCACGCCGGTCAGCACGGCGATCGGGAAGGTGAGGTTGCCGACCATCACGATCCCGGCGAAGGCGGCGGCGAAGCCCCGCCGCCACGAGTTCCAGCGCGGGTTGTTGAGGCCGAGGCTCTGGAACATCGACCACGCGCCGTGGAACAGGTGGAGGCCGAGGGCGATGTTGGCGACGATGTAGATGGCCGAGACCGCCGGCCGCTCGAAGCTGGCCACCAGGTTGCGGTACACGTCGCCCCGCACGAAGTCGGGGTTGACGGTGCCCCAGGTCAGGTCGGCCAGGTGCCAGATCAGGAACAGCAGGATGACGACCCCGGTCAGCCGCATCGAGCGGCTGGCGGCGTTGGCCGCCTGGTAGTCGCGGCGCGAGATGTAGCGGCCCTCGGCCCGGGCCCGGCGGTTCATGCGGGTGAGGCTGTAGGCGGCGTGGATGTGGAACACGAACGCCGCGATCAGCCCGATGCGCAGCAGCCACAGAGTGACCGTCCGGGGGAAGAACGGCACGAGCAGGTCGCGCAGCCACTCGCCGTAGTGGTTGATGTCCTCGGCGCCCAGGTAGACCTTGAGGTTCCCCAGCATGTGAAGGAACACGTAGCCCATCAGCAAGATGCCGGTCAGCGCCATCACCCACTTCTTGCCGACCGCCGAGCGGTAGAACTCGACCGGCCAGGGTGCGGGGCGGCGGCTGGTCCGGTGCACCGGGGCGACGGTCTGTCGCTCCATCGTCTGCATCGCTCGTTCAGCCTCCTGGAACGGGGCTCGAATCCCGTCCGGGCGGGAACCGTAGTCCCATCGCCGGGACCGTCAGGAATCCGGTCGGGGGGCCTCCGGCACCCCCCGGCGGGCCGATCGCCCTGGTCGGAGAGGGCGGGCGGTGGGCCCTGCCGGGCGCGTTCCGATCGCGCGTCGATCGCGTTGCGCGGGCTCAGCCGGCCACCGCGCCGGCGGTCCAGTCCTCGCGCCGCATGCGCCAGATGCGCTGGGTGCCGGTCTCGCCGGGCGCCTCGACCGGGTGGGCCACGTCGTGCACGAGCGTGTAGCCGAGCCGGGCCGGCACCCGGCCGCTGATGCGGTTGGCCACGTCGTGGTGGATCTCGGTGTGGCTGATGCCCGGCATCGTGAACGCCATGTCGGTGAGCGCCCGGGCCGCTCCGGTGGCGTAGCCGCGGCCGGTGCGACCGACCCGCACCCAGTAGCCGATCTCCTGCCCACCGGGGCCGATGCGCTGGTGGAGGCCGCAGCCGCCCACCACCTCGTCGTCGACGAACATGCCGCACATGCGGTCGCCGGCGTCCCACAGGCGTGCCCAGCTCTCGACGAGCTCGGTGCGCTCGCGTAGCGACAGCGGCTCCTTGGCGACCCAGGGCATCCACGGTCGCAGGTGCTCGAGGCTCTCGATCACCGCCTCGTGCAGGCCCGGCACGTCCTCCCTCCGCCAGCGGCGGACGACGAGCTGCCCGGCCACGACGTCGTGGACCATGCCTCGATTGTGCCCACCGCGACCACGTCCTGCCGCGGGATCTGGGGTCAGGACCCCGGTTCCCGCGGCAGGAACGCGTCGACTCGGGGTGGGTCAGGCGAACCGGGCCTCGTAGCGGTTGGTCACCGGCTCGCCCGTAGGCAGCCGCAGCTCGAGGTCGAGGGCGAGCGTGCCCGCGGTGTCGGGGCCGAGGTCGGGCACCAGCAGCTGCACCGTGCCCACGCGCACGCAGGCGTCGGCCTCGACCGTGCCGCCCCAGCGCCAGGTGTGGTCGCCGCCGGGCCACGACAGCGTGGCGGTCACCCGGGCGCCGTCGATGGGCGTGCGCCGGTCGGACACGACGTGCACGTCGAGGGCGAGGGGGTCGCCCGCCGCCACCGTGGCCGGCAGCCGGTCGGCGACGACGATGACCGGGAGGCAGGCGGCCCGCAGCGCCTCGTAACCCAGCTTGGGGCGGCGCTCGTGGTCGAGCACCGACCAGGTGATGCCGGGGTGCCCGTCGGCCAGCAGGAACTGGGCGAATCCGCCGGTCGGGCGGTACTTGAGGCGGCGCAGCTCCTCGACGTGCCGGCGGACGAGCGTGGCCTGGTAGCGCTGGGTGGCGTCGCGCCAGCCGGCGAACGTGGCGTAGCCGTCGGGCGGCACCCGCCGGTCGAACACCGGCTTCTGCAGCGAGTGGCGGGCCTCGAGGCGCGGCCAGTCGAGGTCGGGCCAGCGCTCGGGCTCGGCGAAGTCGGCTCCCTCGCCGGAGGGCACGGCCTGGGCGCCGAACTCGGACACGAACCGCACCAGCCGCGGCACCCGGCGGGCCAGCGCGGGCAGGTCGCGCTCGTCACCCATGTACCAGCCCAGGTACAGGTGGGTGTCGGTGCCCTCGAGCTGGGGCAGGTGAGGCGTGACGCCCGAGTGGGCCACGACGGGACGCGAGCCGTCGGCCTTGGTGAGCGCCCGCTTGATCGAGGCGTCGAGCACGCTCTTGTTCCACGTCGGTAGCTGCTGCTCGGCCGCCATGCGGGCCACGAACGCCACGGTGCTCGACAGCGAGGTCGTGACCTGGTCAGCGCCGTCCATCGACATCGGCTCGTTGTGCCCGCACCAGACCGCCACGGACGGGTGGTGGCCGAGCAGGTCGACCATGGCCCGCGCCTGGCGGGTGGCCTCGCCCCGGATGCCCCGCGCGTAGCCCCACTGCAGCGGCATGTCCTGCCAGAGCAGCAACCCGCGCTCGTCGGCGGCGTCGTACAGCTCGGGCCGGGTGACGTGGGCGTGCAGCCGCAGCATGTCGAGCCCCGCGTCCTGGGCCAGGTCGACGTCGCGCCGCAGGTCGGCAGGGGTAGCCTCGGCCAGCGCCATGCGGGTCGGCCCGAGGTTGGCACCCTTGAGGAACAGCCGCTCACCGTTGACCGACGCGATCCAGCGCCGCAGCCGCACCGCCCGCAGCCCGGTGCGCAGGCGCCGCTCGTCGCTGACGGCGCCGGGCTCGTCCCGGCGGGCCGCGCCGCTCCCGTCGGCGGCCGACGCATTCGGGCCGTCACCAGCCGGCCCGCCGTCGCCGGTGAGCGCGACCGTGACCCGTACGTCGTGGAGCACGGCATCGCCCAGGGCGCGTGGCCACCACAGCGCCGGCCGCTCGATCGTGACGGTCCAGCCGACCTCGTTGGCGCCCGCGGCCAACGGCTGCTCGGCCTCGTGGTCGACCTCGCCC
>DASTFE010000213.1:0-2709 GCA_035708905.1 Acidimicrobiales bacterium
GACCTGGTCGACGTCGCCGCGGTCGAGGCCGTGCTGGCCGAGCTGGTCCGCGTCGGCGACGCGGGCCTGGCGTTCCGCGTCCACGGCGACCTGCACCTGGGGCAGTTCCTGCTGGCCGACACCGGGTGGTTCGTCCTCGACTTCGAGGGCGAGCCCGTCCGTCCGGTGGCCGAGCGCCTGGTCGCGTCGTCGCCGCTGCGCGACGTCGCCTGCATGGTGCGGTCGTTCCACTACGCCGCCCGCACCGGGCTGGCCGAGCGCGGCCGCGACATCGACGACGAGCTCGTCGACCTGGCCACCGCCTGGGAGAGCCGGGCCGTCGAGGCCTACCTGTCCGGCTACCGCCACGTCGCGGGGGTCGACGCGCTGCTGCCGGCGGCCGAGGCCGACCGCCAACGCCTCCGCCGGGCCTTCGAGCTCGACAAGGCGGTCTACGAGGTGATCTACGAGCTGGGGCACCGGCCGGACTGGGTCGACATCCCCGCCTCGGCCATCCGCCGGACCCTGGCGCTCGTGGCCTGATGGGCGCTCACGCCGACGGCGACCTCGACGGCGGCCTCGACGCCGCGCTCGACGCGCTGGCCGAGGGCTCCTACCGCGACCCGCACCGGCTGCTCGGCGTGCACCGCCGCGGTCGGCAGGCGGTCGTGCGCTCGTGGCGGCCCGGCGCGGCCACCGCCACGCTCGAGGGGCGCCCGATGCGGCGCATCCATGACGCGGGCGTGTTCGAGGCACTGGTCGAGGACGAGCTGCAGCCCGGCTACGTCGTCACCTTCGGGTGGGAGGGGGGCGGCGAGCACGCGGCGGTCGACCCGTGGGCGTTCTGGCCGACCCTCGGCGAGCTCGACCTGCACCTGCTGGGCGAGGGACGCCACGAGCGGCTGTGGACGGTGCTCGGCCCCCAGACCCGCGACCACCAGGGCACCGAGGGTACGGCGTTCGCCGTGTGGGCGCCCGCAGCTCGGGCCGTGCGGGTGGCCGGCGACTGGAACGGCTGGGACGGGCGGGTCCACCCCATGCGAACCCTGGGCTCGTCCGGCGTGTGGGAGCTGTTCGTGCCCGAGGCCGGGCCGGGGCACCACTACAAGTTCGAGGTCGTCGGGGCGGACGGCCAGACCCGGCTGCACGCCGACCCGATGGCCCGGGCCACCGAGATGCCGCCTGCCACGGCCAGCCGGATCTTCCGGTCGTGCCACACCTGGGGCGACGCCGAGTGGCTGGAGCGGCGGGCGGCGAGCCGTCCCTGGGACGAGCGCATGGCCGTCTACGAGGTGCACCTCGGCTCGTGGATGCGCCACCCGGACGGGCGCAGCTACGGCTACCGCGAGCTGGCCGAGCGGCTGGCCGACCACGTCACCGACCTGGGCTTCACCCACGTCGAGCTGCTGCCCCCCACCGAGCACCCCTACCTGCCCTCGTGGGGCTACCAGGTGACCGGCTACTTCGCCCCCACGGCCCGCCACGGCGACCCCGACGACTTCCGCGCCCTGGTCGACCACCTCCACCAGCGGGGCGTCGGCGTGCTGGTCGACTGGGTGCCCGCCCACTTCCCCCGCGACGTCTGGGGGCTCGCCCGGTTCGACGGCACCGCGCTCTACGAGCACGAGGACCCCCGCCAGGGCGAGCACCCCGACTGGGGCACGCTCGTGTTCAACCTGGGCCGCAACGAGGTGCGCAACTTCCTGCTGGCCAGCGCCCGCTACTGGCTCGAGGAGATGCACGTCGACGGGCTGCGGGTCGACGCCGTCGCCTCGATGCTCTACCTCGACTACTCGCGGCGCGACGGCGAGTGGGTGCCCAACCGCCACGGCGGGCGCGAGAACCTCGAGTCGATCGCGTTCCTGCAGGAGATGAACACGCTGCTGCACCGCGACGTCCCCGGCGCGATCACCGTGGCCGAGGAGTCGACGGCGTGGGGCGGCGTGTCGCGACCGGTCGACGCCGGCGGGCTCGGCTTCACCCAGAAGTGGAACATGGGCTGGATGCACGACACGCTCGAGTACTTCTCCACCGACCCCGTGCACCGCAAGTGGCACCACGACCTGCTCACCTTCGGGCTGACCTACGCGTGGAGCGAGAACTACGTGCTGCCGCTCAGCCACGACGAGGTCGTCCACCTCAAGGGGTCGCTGCTCGGCAAGATGCCCGGCGACCGGTGGCAGCGGTTCGCCAACCTGCGGGCGCTGTACGCGTGGATGTGGTCGCACCCCGGCAAGCAGCTCCTGTTCATGGGCGGCGAGCTGGCCCAGGAGCGCGAGTGGAGCCACGACCGCGAGATCGACTGGTACCTGCTGTCCGATCCGCTGCACCGGGGCGTGCGCGACCTGGTGCGCGAGCTCAACCGGGTCGAGGCCGCCCACCCGGGGCTGTGGTCGGCCGACACCACCCCGGCCGGGTTCCGGTGGCTCGACGCCGAAGACCGAGAGAGCTCGGTCTACTCGTTCCTGCGCTCGGGCCCCCACGGCCCCGACGCTGGCGGCCCCGACGCCGCCGGCCTCGACGTCGTCGCCTGCGTGGCCAACCTCACGCCGGTGCCCCGCCACGGCTACCGGATGGGCCTGCCCCGCAGCGGGCGCTGGCTCGACGTGCTCAACACCGACGACCAGCGGTGGGGCGGCAGCGGCGTGGTGCAGCCCGAGATGGTCACCGACGGCACCCCGTGGCAGGGCCAGCCCGACTCGGCGGTGCTCACCCTGCCCCCGCTGGCGG
>DASTFE010000214.1:0-9101 GCA_035708905.1 Acidimicrobiales bacterium
GACGGGCTGGCGGTGGCGGTGCTCGACCGCAACGGCGAGGCCGCCGAGGGCGCGGCCGGCAAGATCGTCGCCGCCGGCGGCACGGCCACCGGCCTGACGGTGGACGTGACCGACCGGGCGGCCATCGACGCCGCGGTCGACGAGGTGCGGAACCGGCTCGGCGCGGCCACGGTCCTGGTCAACAACGCCGGGCTCGACGGGTTCGACCCGTTCCTGAAGATCAGCGCCGAGACGTGGCACCGCATCATCGAGGTCAACCTCACCGGCACGTTCCACTGCTGCCAGGCCGTCGTGCCCGACATGGTGGCCGCGGGCTGGGGCCGCATCGTCAACATCTCGTCGTCCAGCGCCCAGGGCGGCCAGCCGCTGATGACGCACTACGTGGCGGCCAAGGCCGGCGTGATCGGCTTCACCAAGGCCCTTGCGCTCGAGCTGGGGCCCAAGGGGATCACGGTCAACACCATCCCGCCGGGGTTCATCGACACGCCCATGCTGCGCCGGACCGAGCGCAAGGGCCTGCTCGGCAACACCGTCGACCACCACGCGTCGCTGACGCCGGTGCGGCGCGTCGGACGCCCCGAGGACATCGCCGCCGCCTGCTCGTTCCTGGTGCGCGACGAGGCCAGCTACGTCACCGGGCAGGTCATCGGGGTCAACGGCGGCCGCAACACCTGACCCACGACGGCAAGAGCATTGTTCTGTTGTTACCAACCGGTACGGAGCAACCTCATGAGATCTGGCCTCTCCCAATCGTTGGTGTGAGCTTCTTCCAGGAGTACGCTTCCGCCATGGCACGAAACCGACCGACGGCCGACGGGCTCGCGACCGAACGTCCCGGCACGTGGCGCGAGATGGCCGTCGCGCGGTCGCTCGACCCGGCACGCGCCCGGGCCGAGGAGCGCGTGCAACGCTTCCTCGACGCCGCCGTCGAGCTCATGCAGAGCGACTCGGGCAAGGACTTCACCGTCCAGGACGTGGTCGAGCGCTCCGGGCAGTCGCTGCGCAGCTTCTACCAGTACTTCGCCGGCAAGCACGAGCTGCTGCTGGCCCTGTTCGAGGACGCCGTGCGGGTCACGGCCGAGCAGCTCGAAGAGGCGATCGCCGGCGTCGACGACCCGCTCGAGCGGCTCCACGTGTTCGTCGTCGAGCACTACCTCGTGTGCCGGCCGGCGCCGAAGTCCGGCCCCGCCAAGAAGCGCGGCCCCTCCCCCACCGCCATGGCCGAGTTCGGCCAGCGCCTGCTGACCGAGCACCCCAAGGAGGCCTCCCGGGCGTTCGTGCCGGTCGTCTCGCTGTTCGAGCGGCTGCTCGACGACGCCGCCGCGGCCGGGGCCATCCGCCCGCAGCTGTCGCACCGCTCGATCGCCGGCGTGGCCCTCCAGGCGATCATGTTCAACGCCTTCGCCGCCACCATCAGCGGGACGCCGCTGCGCCCCGACGGCCGCGAGGACGCCGAGGAGCTGTGGACGATCTTCATCCACGGCATCGGCACGGGCGACAGCGCCTGACCGAGCCAGGGAGCTGGGGGGACGATCGATGCGACGCGTGACGGCCGGCCTCGCGGTCCTGCTCGTGGGCACGAGCGTGGCGGCAGCGTGCTCGTCCGACGGCGACGGCGCCGAAGAGGCGCCCGAGTCGGGCGAGACGGCAGCCACGGCGGTCGATCGCCCCGACGGCCCCGCCGCCGTGCTCGCTCCGCTCGACGGCGGCCGGGGCCTCTTCCTCGGCACCAGCGGCACGGGGCCGGCGCTGGACGACGCCGGCTACGACGAGGCCGAGTACTCGGCCTCGGGCACCGCAACCGCGTACACGTCCGAGGGGCCGCTGCCGGTCGACGGCACCTACGAGCTCGCCCCGGGTGACGAAGCCGACTACGCGACGCGCATCATCGTCCGCCGGCCCGCCGACGCCGACGACTTCAACGGCACGGTCGTGGTCGAGTGGCTCAACGTCAGCGGTGGCGTCGACGCCGCGCCCGACTACACCTACCTCGCCGACGAGGTGCTCCGGGGCGGGTACGCCTGGGTCGGTGTCTCGGCCCAGCGGATCGGCGTCGAGGGCGGGACGATCGCCGTCGAGGCGCCCGGGGCCGAGGAGGCGGGCGCCGGCCGCGGCCTGCGCGGCATCGACCCCGACCGCTACGGCGACCTCAGGCATCCCGGCGACGCCTTCTCCTACGACATCTACACCCAGGTGGCCAGGGCGCTGCGCGCACCGGGCGAGGTCGACCCGCTGGAGGGGCTCGACGTCGAGCGCCTGCTGGCGGTCGGCGAGTCGCAGTCGGCCTTCGCCCTCACCACGTACGTCAACGGCGTGCAGCCGCTCGCCCGCCAGTACGACGGGTTCCTGATCCACAGCCGGGGCGGCGCCGCGGCGCCGCTGGGCGAGCCAGGTGCCGGCATCGAGATCGCCTCGACCATCGGCGGCGAGCCGACGACGATCCGCACCGACGGCGACGCGCCGGTCATCGTGGTGGAGACCGAGACCGACCTGCTCGGCGTCCTGGGCTACCTCCCGGCCCGCCAGCCCGACGGCGAGCGCTTCCGGCTGTGGGAGGTGGCCGGCACGGCCCACGCCGACAAGTTCCAGCTCGGCGACAGCGAGGACGCCCTGGGCTGTGCCCAACCGATCAACCGGGGCCAGCAGGTGTACGTGCTGCGCGCCGCCCTGCGCCATCTCGACACGTGGGCCTCGACCGGTACGGCGCCGGCCGAGGCGCCCCGGCTGGAGGTCGACGACAGCGGCGCCACGCCGGCGTTCGTGGTCGACGAGGTCGGCAACGTCACCGGCGGCGTCCGCACCCCGGCGGTCGAGGCGCCCGTCGACGTCCTGTCGGGCCAGGCCCCCGAGGGCTCCTCGATCCTGTGCCTGCTCATGGGCAGCACCACGCCCGTCGACGCCGACCAGCTGGCGCAGCTCTACGATTCGCCGGACGACTACCTCGCGGCCTACGAGCGGGCCACCGACGAGATGATCGACGCAGGCTTCGCCCTCGCCGACGACCGCGAGCAGATCCTCGCCGAGGCCGACCCCGACCGCATCCCCGGCTGACGGCGCCGTCCGGCGTCGCGCTAGCGGCCCGAGATGCCGGCGGCGTCGTGGCGGAACACCTGGCCGCCCTTCATCACGAAGGAGACCTGCTCGGTCACGGTGATGTCGGCCGTGGGGTCGCCCGGCACGGCGATCACGTCGGCCAGCAGGCCGGACTCGAGCCGGCCCCGGTCCTCGACGTCGATCAGCTCGGCCGCCACGGTCGTGGCCGCCCGGATCGCCTGGGCGGGCGTCATGCCCCGGTCGACGAGGGCGATCAGCTCCTTGGCGTTGCGGCCGTGGGGGATGGCCGGCGCGTCGGTGCCGCAGGCGATGCGGGCGCCGCGCTCGATCGCCCTGCTGATCGTCCGCTTGGCGCGCGGGAACACCTCGGCGGCCTTGGCCTGCAGCTCGGGCGGGGCGTGCGACGTGTCCATGCCGTCGGCCAGGTAGGTGGTGGGCACGAGGAAGGTGCCTCGCTCGACCATCAGGTCGAGCGTCTCGTCGGTCATCAGCGACCCGTGCTCGATGCAGTCGATGCCCGCCTCGATCGCCGCCCGGATGCCGTCGTCGCCGTGGGCGTGGGCCGCGACCCGCAGCCCGGCCCGGTGGGCCTCGTCCGCTATGGCCCGCAGTTCATCGCCGGAATACTGCTGCGCCCCGGCGGGCCCGGTGTGCGACATCACGCCGCCCGACGCGCACACCTTGATGAGCTGGGCCCCGTGCTTGATCTGGTAGCGGACCGCCTTGCGCACCTCGTCGACGCCGTCGGCGATGCCCTCCTCGACAGTGAGGGGCAGGACGTGCGGCGCGTACGCCTGGAACATCGTGGGGTCGAGGTGCCCGCCCGTGGGGGTGATGGCATGACCGGCGGGGACGACCCGGGGGCCGGCGACCCACCCGCGGTCGATCGCCGTCTTCAGGGCCACGTCGAGCAGGATCCCGCCCGTCTGCACGAACAGGCCGAGGTTGCGCACGGTGGTGAACCCGGCCCGGAGGGTCCGGCGGGCGTTGGCCACCGCTCGCAGCGTCTTGACCGCCGGGTCGTCCTGGACGGGCACGAGTGGGCTCTCGTGGTCGGGCCCGCCCATGAGCAGGTTGACCTCCATGTCCATGAGGCCGGGTAGGAGCGTGAGATCGCCGAGATCGACCACCTCGGCGCCGTCGGGCACCGACGTGGGCCCGACCTCGGCGATGCGCTCGCCCGCGATCAGCAGGTCGCCGGGCTCGACGAGCTCGCCCTTGTCGACGTCGAGCAGGCGGGCGCTGCGCAGGTGGATCGGCGCACGGGGCGGGTGGGACGGGGGCATGGCGCGAGGCTACCGCCTCCGCACACGACGTTCCCGCCCAGCGCGAACTGCGTTATCGCACGCTGGTCAGGCCGTCAGCTCGCGGTGGTAGTAGAGCGCCCGCTCGCCCGTGTCCGGCTCGATCGCCGAGAACCCGTGGCGCTCGTAGAAGCGCCGGGCGTCGACGTCGCCCTCGTCGACGTTGATCTCGACCAGGTCGATGCCCCTGGCCCGCGCCAGCGACAGCAGGTGGCCGACGATGGCGGAGCCGACGCCCCGGCTTCGCCGCGCCGGCACGACGTAGAGCTCGTCGAGCAGCGCGACCCGCCCCTCGTACCAGACGTTCGGCCGCACCGTCACCAGGGCCAGCCCCACCGCCGGCGTGCCGGCGAGCACGGCGAACGTCTCGTCCCCCGCCAGCAGCCGGCGCAGGCGGGGCGCCAGCACGCCCACCCCCGGCGACGGCGTGTCGAACTCGGTGTTGAAGTCGTGCAGCAACCGGGCGACCTCGTCGGCATCGTCCGGCGTCGCCAGTCGGGTGGTCCGCTCGTCCAGCGCCATCGCCGCACGCTACAGACCGACCGCCGCAGGGCGGCACGCCTGCCCGTCGTGCCCGCGTGGCAGCATCGCCGCATGACCTCCTTAGCTGCGCTCCACGACCTCACGGGCAAGGTCGCCGTCGTCACCGGCGGCTCCCGGGGCATCGGCCGGGCCCTCGTCCAGACGCTGGCCGAGGCCGGCGCCGCCGTGGTCATCGCCTCGCGCAAGCTGCCGGCCTGCGAGGCCGCCGCCGCCGAGGTGCGGGCGTCGACGGGGCGGCGGGCCGAGGCGATCGCCTGCCACGTCGGCCACTGGGACGACTGCGACCGCCTCGTGGCCGAGACGCTCGACCGGCTCGACCGGCTCGACGTACTGGTGAACAACGCCGGCATGTCGCCGCTGTACGACAGCCTCGACGCCGTCAGCGAGGAGCTCTACGACAAGACGCTGGCCGTGAACCTCAAGGGCCCCTTCCGCCTGGCGGTGCTGGCCGCCACCCACATGGCGGCCCACGACGGCGGGTCGATCGTCAACGTCGGCACGGCCGGCTCGCTCGTGGCCAGCACCAACGAGCTGCCCTACGCGTGCGCCAAGGCGGGCCTCAACGCGCTCACGGTCGGGCTCGCCGAGGCGTACGCGCCCCGCGTCCGGGTGAACGCCATCCTCCCCGGCCCGATCCGCACCGACATCACCAAGGCGTGGCCACAGGAGGCGCTCGACGGCTCGTTCGTGCCGCTGGGCCGCCTGGGCGAGCCCGCCGAGGTGGCACCCCTGGCGCTGCACCTGGCCAGTGCGGCGTCGAGCTACACGACCGGCGCCATCATCCGGGTCGACGGGGGCGTCACGCGGAAGGTGTGACCGCGGCGGCGTCGATGACCTCGGCGAAGCGGGCCAGCGTCGCGGGCGGAGCGAAGTCGGCGAACCAGACGTAGGAGCGCTCGACCCCCCGGGCACCCAGCGTCGCGAAGTGGGCGGCCAACTCGTCGACCGTGCCGACGACCAGGGCGTCGCCCACGGTCCAGCCGCCGAAGCGGCGGGCGACGACCTCGGTCACGGCGGCCCGGTCGCGCTCGCTGGGCACCAACCCCACCATGGTCTGCACCGACACGCGGGCGGCGCCCACGCGGCCACGCAGGTCGTCGAGCCGGTCGAGCGACTGGATCGGCACGTTCCACCAGTCGGCGTGGGCCCGCACCAGCGCCAGCGTCCGTTCGCCCACGCCCCCCACCACGATCGGGATGCGGCGGGTCGGCACCGGCCGCTGCTGCGCGCCGCGCAGCCGGAAGAACCGGCCGCCGTAGGTGACCGGCTCGCCGGTCCACAGCGCCCGCAGCACGTCGAGCGACTCGCCCAGCCGCGCCACCCGCTCCCGGGCCGGCGCCCGGCCCACACCGAACACGTCGAGCTCGTCGGGCACCGACCCCGACCCGATGCCCAGCTCGAACCGCCCGCCCGACGCGTGGTCGAGCGTGGCCGCCTGGCGGGCCAGCACCGCCGGGTGCCGCAGCGCGTCGCACAGAACCAGGTGGCCGACCACGAGCGAGTCCGTGCGGGCCAGCAACCATGCCGCCGCCGTCATCGCCTCCCACATGTCGGGCCCTGCGGCCATCGGCGGTGCCAGGTGGTCCATGAGGGCGAGCCCCTCGAAGCCCGCGGCCTCGGCCGCCCGCGCCCGCTCGACGATGGCGTCGAGCGGCATCCGCATCTGCGGCAGGAACAGGTGGAACCTCACGGCCGGGCCATCCGGCCAGCCGTGGCGATGGCCAGGCAGACGCCGGCCACGTGGCCGATCTGCTCGGGTGAGGGCCGCTCTCGTGCCCACAGCCAGTCGGACAGCCGGCCGATCACGGCGTGGGCGGCGAGCGCGGCGTCGAGGTCGGGCGCCGCGCTGCCCAGCTCGGCGAAGGGCGCCCGCAGCAGCGAGGCCAGCGGGCGGCTGGCCGACGGCCGCTCCGACGGCAGGCCCTCCCCCACGCTGCCGCCGTTCCACAGGACGGCCAGCGTCGTCGCGGCGATGTCCTCGTCGGCGGCCTGCGCCAGCACGCCCTCGACCCAGCGCCGCACCTTGCCCTGCGGCGTCGCCTCCTTGGCCATCTGGTGGGCCAGGTAGCTCTGCAGTCGCTCGGTGCCGTCCTCGAGCAGCGCCGCCACCAGCGCGTCCTTGGACGGGAAATGCCGGTAGAAGGCGTCGTTCGACAGGCCCGCGGCCGCGACGATGTCGGCGACCCGGGGACGGGAGGTCGTGCCGCACGCCTGCATGACGGCGAGCGCGGCGTCGAGCAGGCGCCGGACCTCGCCGGCGTAGCGCGACTCGCGTCGAGCCAGCGTCCGCTGCGCGATCCGGGCTGCAACGTCGTTCGTCTCGTTCAGAATTGCATTTGGCATCGAGAAGAATCATATTCTTCCCCGGGAGGGATGCCGCCATGTCGTGGGATTTCGAGACCGACCCCGAGTTCCAGGCGAAGCTGGACTGGGCCGACGAGTTCGTCCGCGAGGAGGTCGAGCCGCTCGACCTGATCTGGCCGGGCCTGGAGTTCACGCCGCTCGACGAGGCCCGCCGCAAGGTGGTCGAGCCGCTGAAGGACGAGGTCCGCCGCCGGAAGCTGTGGGCCACCCACCTCGGGCCCGAGCTGGGGGGCGAGGGCCACGGCCAGCTCGAGCTGGCGCTGCTCAACGAGATCCTGGGCCGGTCGTCGTGGGCGCCGATCGTCTTCGGCTGCCAGGCGCCCGACACCGGCAACGCCGAGATCATCGCCCACTACGGCACGCCCGACCAGAAGCAGCGCTACCTGCGCCCGCTGCTCGACGGCGAGATCTTCTCCTGCTACTCGATGACCGAGCCCCACGCCGGGTCCGACCCCACGATGTTCACCACCCGGGCGACCCGAGACGGTGACGAGTGGGTGATCGACGGGTGGAAGTTCTTCTCGTCCAACGCCAGGACGTCGACCTTCCTCATCGTCATGGCGGTGACGAACCCCGACGTGAGCCCGTACCAGGGCATGTCGATGTTCCTGGTCCCCAGCGACACGCCGGGCATCGACATCGTGCGCAACGTCGGCCTCGCCGGCGAGCCGGCCGACGAGGGCTCGCACGCCCTCATCCACTACGACGGCGTGCGGGTGCCCGCCGACTCGCTGCTCGGCGGGGAGGGCCAGGCCTTCGCCATCGCCCAGACCCGGCTCGGCGGCGGGCGCATCCACCACGCCATGCGCACCATCGGTCTGGCCGGCAGGGCCTTCGACATGATGTGCGAGCGGGCGCTCAGCCGCGAGACGCAGGGCAGCCTGCTGGCCGACAAGCAGTTCGTGCAGGGCTACATCGCCGACTCGTACGCCCAGCTCATGCAGTTCCGGCTGTTCGTGCTCTACACCGCCTGGTCGATCGACAAGCACAACGACTACCGCAAGGTCCGCAAGGACATCGCCGCGGTCAAGGTGCTGATGCCCGGTGTGCTGCACGACATCGCCTGGCGCGCCACCCAGGTGCACGGCGCGCTCGGAGTCAGCAACGAGATGCCCTTCCACCGGATGCTGCTGGGGGCCAGCGTGCTGGGGCTCGCCGACGGCCCCACCGAGGTCCACAAGGTGACCGTGGCCCGCCAGGTGCTGCGGGACCACCGGCCGAGCGACGACCTGTGGCCGACCCAGCACCTGCCCAAGCGCCTGGCCGCGGCCCGCGAGAAGTACGCCGAGCGCCTCGAGCACGAGGTGGGGAACCTGTGATCGACGCCGCACGGCTCGCCACCTGGATGGACGGCACCGGCCTCGCCAAGGGCGAGCCGGTCGAGCAACGCTTCATCTCCGGCGGCACCCAGAACGAGATCTACGAGATCCGGCGCGGCGACCTGCACGCCGCCCTGCGCATCCCACCGCCCAGGGCGCCGGCGGCGCGGGACCAGGGCATCGTCCGCGAGTGGCGCCTGATCGAGGCGCTGGGGGGCACCGACGTGCCGCACACCGAGGCGATCGCCGTGTGCACCGACCCGGCGGTGCTGGGCCGCACCTTCTACCTGATGGGTTACGTCGACGGCTGGTCGCCGATGGGGCGGACAAGGTGGCCGGCGCCCTTCGACACCGACCTCGACGCCCGCAAGGGCCTGGCCTACGAGCTGGTCGACGGCATCGCGCTGCTGTCGAAGGTCGACTGGCGGGCCAAGGGCCTGGGCGACCTCGGGCGGCCCGACGGGTTCCACGAGCGCCAGGTCGATCGCTGGACCGCGTTCCTCGACCGCATCAAGGG
>DASTFE010000215.1:0-3488 GCA_035708905.1 Acidimicrobiales bacterium
CCGGCCGTGGCCCGCAGCGCCTACGTCGACCCGCGGGTGATCGAACGGTACGAGGACGGGCGCACGGTGGGCGACGAGCTGGCCGGGGCCGACCGGGCCGCGCAGCAGGTCCGGGACGCGGAGCCCGGCGGCGGGGACGACCGCGCCGGCACCGGCGCCGCCGGCGAGGCGGGCGACGCCGTCGACGCGGTGCCTGCCGAGCTGCTGGCCGAGGTCGACACCGCGGTCGTCGACCTGATCGAGGGTTCGCCGCGCCGCCGGGCCAGGCCGCGCCGGCCCCGCCGCGCCCAGCGCTGACGTCCACGCACCCGTCCGCCGTCCGGTTGCCGGAAGGCCCGCCGGGGTACGCGCCCGGCATGAGCGACACCGACCAGCCGGGCGAGGACCTCGACGACGCGAAGCTCTCGGGCGAGTACCCGCCCGACCGGCCGTTGGCCGTCGACGACCAGGGCGTCACCGGCGTCGAGCAGCTCGGCGGCGAGTCGTTCGCCGACCGCGACGGCCGCACCGAGCCCGAGGTGTGGGAGCGGCCGGCGGGCGCGGCGGGCGACCAGGGCGGCGTCGAGCTCGTCGGCGAGCACGACGTGGGTGAGCCCGACGACGAGAAGGACCTGGTGGGCGAGCTCGCGGACCCGGCCGACCGCGCCCTCGGCCCGCTGGCGGAGGACGACGAGGTCAGCGGCGACGAGACCACCCGCGACGTGGCCACCGAGCGCGTCACCCCACCGGCCGAGGACGAGGCCGTCCACATCGACGAGCCGCCGGCCTGACGGGTCGGCCGACGGCCCGGCGCGCAGCGATCGCCGGGGGTGGCCCGGCGATCGCCTCGGTGGTGTGCGACCGCCGCCCGGGCGACCCCGGGCGGCGGTCGGTTTGTCAGGCCTTCGAGCGCTTCACGTGGAAGACCCCGGCGACGACCAGGGCGACCATCACGGCGGCGCCGACGAAGGCGACCCAGGCGGCGATGGCGGCGATCCGGCCGACCGTCGACCAGGCGTAGGTCGACAGCAGCAGGCCCCGCAGCGTCTCGCCCCGGAACAGCGAGTCACGCTGGCCCCTGAGCTCGTCGGCCGTGGCCTGCAGCTCGGCGATCTCCTCGGGGCTGGCCCCGGCCTCCTCGGCGTCGACCACCGCTTGGGCGGCGCCCCGGTCGTCGATCTGCGAGTAGGTCTGGCCGTCCGCGATGCCCTGCAGGTGGCCGTCGATGAAGCTGGCGTAGGCCTCGGCCTCCTGGCCGGTGGTCACCTGCTCGTCGGCGTACTGCACGAGGTCGTCTCGGCCCTCCTCGACCAGGCTGGCCTCGTCGGGGAAGAAGATGTTCTGCGACTCGAGCTCGTCCTGGACGTAGTCGGCGGCGAAGGTGGAGCCCCAGGTCAGCAGGCCACCGACGGCGGCGAGGACCATGGCGGCGATGACGCCGAAGGCGATCAGCAGCTTGTCGACGGTGCGGCGGTGGAGCTCGATGCGGTCGTCGCGGCTGCCGTTGCTGGTGGTGGACATGGGGGTGGGTGCGGTCTGGACACTCATGTCGGGTCCTCTCATCGTGCCGGGGCCTCCTGCGGCCCCTTCGACCAGGACGATACGTAGCGCCTCGTTGCGCTCTGTAGGGCCGGAGGTCCCACCAGCGCGCGTCTTTGGGCCCGGTCGTTGCGTGGGCAAGCGGATCGTCGCCGCCCTCGAACGTGACGAACGGCCCTGTCGTCGCACCGCACGGCGTCGGATGCTGACGACATGAGGTTCCTGCGGATGTTCAGCCCCGTGTACTGGCGGCGCTCCGCACCGAGCGAGGGCGGGGGCGAGCGCGTCGAGACGCCCCGTCCCTGGCACGACAGCGGGGTGGCGGAGGAGGTCGAGGCCTTCCTCGCCGGCCGCCTCGTCGACCACATGGCGGCCCAGCACCGGCCCGTGCCCCCGTGGACGGCGCTCAACCGCCTGGCCCACGCCGACCACGACGTGATCGCCGGCCTGGTGGCGGGCGCCGGCCTCGAGCGCACCGCGTACTCGGGTGCGGTGCATCCGTGGGCCATGGCCGAGCGGTTCGCGGCGGCCCGGTTCCTGGCGCGGGCGGGCACGCCGGCCCAGCTGCTCGACCTCCAACGGTCGACGCTGGTGCCGCTCGAGCTCGACCTCGTCGAGCGGGCCCGCCTCGACCGGCTCACCCCCGAGCAGGTGCTGGACGCCGCCGTCGACGCGCTCGACACCTACCATTCCGGCGCCTGACCCGGGCACCTGACCGCCGGTGGCGGTCAGGCGGCCCCATGCGCCAGCGCCAGGTCCGACACCAGGCCGCGGCGCGCTGCCGCCCGGGCGTCGTCCGGTGCCCGCAGCACGGCCGACGGGTGGATGGTGACCACCACCGGCACGTCGCCGGGGCCGTCGAGCACCTGGCCGCGCACGGACGAGATCGTGGCGGGACGCCCCAGCACCGCCCGCGCCGCGGTGGCGCCGAGGCAGACGACGACCCGGGGCCGGACGAGCGCCACCTCCTGCTCGAGCCAGGTGTGGCAGGCCTGGATCTCGCTGGTCGACGGCCGCTTGTGGATGCGCCGCTTGCCGCGGGGCTCCCACTTGAAGTGCTTGACCGCGTTCGTGACGTACACGTCCGACGGGTCCACCCCCGCCTCGGTCAGCGCCGTCTCGAGCACCCGGCCGGCGGGCCCGACGAACGGGTGCCCGTCGAGGTCCTCGCGGTCGCCGGGCTGCTCGCCCACCAGCAGCAGCCGGGCGCCGACGGCGCCCTCGCCGAACACGGTCTGGGTGGCGCGCCGGTACAGGTCGCAGCGCGTGCAACCGGCGGCTTCGGCCGCGACGGCCTCGAGTCGGGCGCGGCGCGCCGTCCGGGACGTGCCGCCGTCTGCCATGCGGGACCTCCCTCGCGGGTCGACGCCGGCAGGGCTACCCGCCCGCCCGGGGGCCGAGTCGTGACGCTCCGCGACCCGGCTCGACGGGCGCCCGGCGGCGCCGGCTCAGGGATGCGACGGCGACGGCGGGGCGCCGGGGACCTCGAACGCGACCTGGTCGCTGTAGCACCACCACCAGTCCTCGCCCGGCTCGTACGAGCGGATCAGCGGGTGGTCGCCGTGGGCGTGGAAGTGGGCGGTGGCGTGCCGGTTGGGCGAGCTGTCGCAGCAGCCCACGTGCCCGCAGGACTGGCACATGCGGAGGTGGACCCAGCGGTCGCCGGTGCGCAGGCAGTCCTCGCACCCCTCCGACGAGGGGCGCACGTCGCGGACCATGTCGAGATGCGTGCAGGCGCCGGCCATCCGGGCCACCTCCGGGTCGGTGTCGGTACCGGGCCGACGCTACCCGGCGGTCCCCGTCATCCCGGCGGCTCGACCGCGAAGCGCGCCAGGTCGGCGGCGCCGCCCTCGCGCACGCGCTGCAGCGTGGCGGCGCGCAGGCTCTCCTTGGTCAGGGCGTAGGCGTCGGGGCTGTAGGCGGCGAGGCGGCGGGCTTCGGCGATGGCCTCGGTGGCCACCTCGGCGGCG
>DASTFE010000216.1:0-9400 GCA_035708905.1 Acidimicrobiales bacterium
TGGGCTGACCTCGGCACCGCATCGCCGGACCGCCGGGCCGTCGCAGCCACCGATGAGTCCGGGGCGCGGCGCCGGTCGTCACCCGCGCGACCCTGCGAGCCTCCGAGGAGGAGCGACGACCATGCTCGACCTGGAACCGGCGGCCCGGCGCCTGGCCGGCCTCGTGACCGACCTGCCCGGCGACGCCCTCGGGGCGCCCACCCCGTGCCCCGACTACACGGCGGGCGACCTGATCGACCACATCGGCGGCCTGGCTCTCGCCTTCACGGCCGCGGCGCGAAAGGACGACCTCGGCCCGGGTGCGGCGGGCCCGTCGGGCGACGCCTCCCGGCTCGCGGACGACTGGCGCACCCGCATCGCCCGCGACCTGGTGGCGCTCGCCGAGGCATGGCGTGATCCGGCGGCCTGGACCGGCACGACCCGGGCCGGCGGGCTCGAGCTGCCCGGCGAGGTCGCCGGTCTGGTGGCGCTGGACGAGCTCGTCATCCACGGGTGGGACCTGGCCCGGTCGACCGGGCGCGCCTACGACGTCGACGCGGCGTCGCTCGAGGCGGTGTCGGGCTTCGTGGCGTCGTTCTCCGAACCGGGCCAGGAGGCGGCCCGCGAGGGGTTGTTCGGCCCCGTGGTGGCGGTGCCGGACGATGCGCCGCTGCTCGACCGCGTCGTCGGGATGGCCGGCCGCGACCCCAGCTGGGCCCCGGGCTGACCGGCCGGCGCCGGGCGGCGGGCCGCCGACAGCCCGGCGACCATCGCGGCCGCCAGCAGCGCGAGGACGCACACGACCGGCACCCAGTCGCCGGCGCGGACGTAGGGCGTGCGGCCGGTGACGACCGGCACCTCGGCCACCCACACGCCCGTGTCGTGGTTGCCGAGCCGGACGAGCTGGCGACCCTCGGCGTCGAACACGGCCGACACCCCGCTGACCGCCGCGTGCACCATCGGCCGCCCGCTCTCGATGGCACGAATGGCGCCCAGGCTGGCGTGCTGGCCCTGCGCCCAGCTGCCCTGGAACGTCGTCGTCGCGGTCTGCAGCACCACGACCTCGGCGCCCCGCTCGGCCAGCTCGCGCGACAGGTCGGGGAACGCCGACTCGAAGCACACCAGCGGCCCGATGCCGACGCCGTCGACGTCGAGGATCGCCAGGTCGTCGCCGCGCCGGCGGTCCTCGCCCGCCGCCTCGGTGATCGACGACATCCAGCCGAGCGCGGGCCGCAGGGGGATGTACTCGCCGAACGGGACCAGCCGCATCTTGTCGTACCTGCCGGCCAGCCCGCCCTCGTCGACCAGCACCGAGCTCTTGTAGATGCCCCCGGCCCCTCGCCGGGCGTCGACGTTCACCAGGATGGGGGCGCCCACGTCGGCGGCGAGCGCCCGCAGCCGCTCGGCGTAGGCGGGCTCGTCGTCGAGGTCGAACCCCACGCTGCTCTCGGCCCACACGACCAGGTCGACCCGCTCGCCCACCAGTGTGCGGGTCAGCTCCTCGTGGCTGGCGAAGCGCTCGGCCCCGCGGTGCACGACGCCGGGCTGCACGCCCGCCACCGTGACCGTTCCCACGGGCGCCGGCGCCGGGCGCAGCTCGCCGTACGCCCACAGGGCCACCGCCAGGCCCGCGGCCATCGCCGCACCAGCCCGCCGGGTGGCGCCGGGGGCGCCGGGCAGCACGGCGCCGGTCAGCGCCACGTTCACCGCACCCAGCACCAGGCTGAGCAGCCACACGCCGCCGAGCGACGCCGCTGCCGCCAGGGTCGGCCGGCTCCACAGGGTGGCCCCTAGCAGCGCCCACGGGCCCCCGAGGTGCTCCCATGACCGCAGGTACTCGCTGACCACCCACGCCGCCGGCGCCAGCACCGTCGCCGCGGCCAGCGCCCCGGGTGTCGGCCGGCCCCGCAGGAGGCGGAACGCGAGCCAGCCCCACGGGGCCCACAGCGCCCCCATCGCCAGCCCGAGCACGAGGACGAAGGGACCGACCGTGGGCAGCATCCAGTGGTGCGCGGCCACGAAGAACCCGGCCCCGCCCGCCACCGTGCGGAGCACGGCCTCGCGCCCCACCGGGGCCCGGACCACCAGCGACAGCAGGGGCACCAGGCCGACCGCGCCGAGCGGCCAGACGTCGGTGGCGGGGAAGGCCAGGGCCGGCACCGCCCCGGCGACGAGGGCCGCCGCCCGCAGCATCCACCGCCGCGGCACCGCGGCCCGCGGTGTGCCGGCGCGCCCGCCGTTTGCCTCGTCCGCATGCCCCGTCGTCCCGTCCCCCCGGCCGCCGGCGTGCCCGCCGGTCGCCGCGCCGGCTCGTTCGTCCGCCCGGCCCGGCGCTGCACGCGCGAGTGGTGCCGGCCCGAACGGCCAGGTGCGCTGGCGCTGCGCCACCGCCGCCCCGGTCGCCACGAACGCGAGCGCCAGCAGCCACAGCAGGGCCCGCTCGCGGCCGGGCGACCACAGCGGCACGAGCGCGAGGCCGGCCACGATGAACGCGACGTTGTAGAGCAGGTCGTAGACCGAGAACACCCGGCCGCGCACCTCGTCGGGGCAGGCCCGCTGGACGAGGGCGTCGACCAGCACCTTCAGCACCTGGAACGCGAACGCCGCCGCCCCCACCCCGGCGACGAGCACGGCCAGGGTCGTCGAGTGCGCCCCCGCCACCGCGGCGGCCGCCCCCACCAGGAACGTCAGGGGCAGCAGCGCCTGCCGCCGGTACCGGGCCGCGAGCAGCGGTGCCAGCCACGTGCCGGCGAACGCGCCGACGCCGGTGACGGCGAGGGCCAGGCCGTAGCCCGGCGCCTCGAGGTCGTAGCGGTCGTCGGCCACGAGGACCAGCAGGATGAACCCGGCTCCGAGCAGCAGCCGGTTGCCGGCCACGGCGAGCAGCGGTCGGCGGACGTCGTCGTGGCCGGCGGCGAACGCCACGCCGTCGGCCAGTTCGCCGGCGACCCGGCGGAACCCGTGCGCCAGCTGCTCGGTCGCCTCGCCGCCGCCCACGCGGGGCAGGCCGCGGAACGCCCGGGCTGCGCCGAGGTAGGCGGCGCCGGCCACCACCAGCCCCAGGGCCGGGGCGGCGGCCACGAACGTCGATCCCCCCACCGCGCCGACGAAGGCGGCAGTCATCCCGGCCAGCGACGAGACGGCGTTGGCAGTGACGAGATCGGCGCCGCCCACCGTGTTGGGCAGCGCTGCCCCCTTGGCCGCCAGCACGAACCGCGACGACGACAGCAGCAGCAGCACGGCGGCGTACGCGAGGGGCTGCGAGTCGACCGCCAGCGCCGTCACCGAGGCCGTGACGAGCACGGCCCGGAACAGCGACACCGCCACCATCACGCGGCGCCGGTCGTAGCGGTCGATCACCACCCCGGCGAAGGGCCCCACCAGCGAGTACGGCAGCAGCGTGGCGGCGAGCAGCTTGGCGATCTCCCACGGCGTGGCGCCCTGCCCGACCTCGAACAGCACGACCTGGGCGTACGCGATCTGGGCCAGGCCGTCGGCCAGCTGCCCCGCCGCCTGGCCGGCGAGCAGCCGGCGGTAGGCGGGGCGGTGGCGCAGCGGGCGGGCGGCCCGCCAGCCGGTGGCGCTGGCCTCGGGCATGCGGTCTCCCTGGGGAGCTTCCCCCGTGACCATGCCACGTTCCGCGGCGTCCGCAACCCGGTCGGCATCGATCGTGCGGCTGGTCGCGTCGCGTGGCGATGCCGCGGCGCCAGTCGGCCGCCCGCCGGCGAGGCGAGGCGGTCGAGCGGTCAGCCCGCGGCGGCGACCAGCGTCGTCAAGCGCCCCGCCAGTCGCGCCATCTCGCCCACCAGCTCGGGCGGGCCGTCGAGCTCGACCTGGTGCAGCATCGCCATCTCGGCCACGGCGAGCGCCAGCCACTCGATCGAGTCACCCCGCATGGTCACCCGGCAGCGGCCGTCGCCGATCGGCTCGACGTCGCCGCCGAGGTAGCGGGCGGTCGCCGCCACCGCGTCGGCCGGGCCGTGCACGACCAGCTCGACGCGGTGGCGGGTGGGCATCGAGGCCAGCGACCGCGCCACGAACGCGGCGGCGTCGCCGCCGGGGACCGGCCGGGGCGGGAAGCGGGCGCCGGCCAGGCGGGGCCGGGCCAGGCGGTCGACGCGGAACGTGCGCCAGTCCCCGCGGCGCACGTCCCACGCCACCAGGTACCAGCGCCGGCCGGCGGACACGAGCTGGTGGGGCTCGGCCAGCCGGCTCGACGCTTCGCCGTCGCGCCGCTCGTAGTCGAAGCGGACCTGCTCGCGGTCGCGGCAGGCGAGCGACAGCAGGGCGAGGGCCTCGGGGTCGACCGTGGGGCCGGCGTGGTCGCGCCAGCGGAGTGGCACGACGTTGGCGTGCACCGCGCCCACCCGACGCCGCAGGCGGTCGGGCAGTACCTGGTCGAGCTTGGCCAGCGCCCGCACCGAGGTCTCCTCGATGCCGGCCACCGCGGCGCCGGCTGCGGCCCGCAACCCGACGGCGATGGCGACGGCCTCGTCGTCGTCGAGCAGCAGCGGCGGCATGTGGGCCCCGGCCGCCAGGCGGTAGCCCCCGGCCACGCCGGGCGTGGCGTCGACGGGGTAGCCGAGCAGGCGGAGGCGGTCGATGTCGCGCCGCAGCGTGCGGTGGCTGACCCCGAGCCGCTCGGCGAGCTCGCCGCCGGGCCAGAACCGGTGGGTCTGGAGGAGCGAGAGCAGTTCGAGCACACGGGCGGTCGGATCGCTCATGGCCGCCATTCTGGCGCTGATTGCGGCCAGGATCTGACCGCATCCCTCCTTACCGTGCCCTCGTACCGCAGATGTGAGGAGCACAGGCATGATCGAGACACGAGGACTGACCCGGCACTTCCGGGCCAATGGCACCACCGTCGAGGCGGTGCGCGGCGTCGACGTCCACGTCGCCGCCGGCGAGCTCGTGGCGTTCCTCGGCCCCAACGGCGCCGGCAAGTCGACGACGCTGCGCATGCTCACCACGCTGCTGCAGCCCACCGCGGGCACGGCCACCGTCGTGGGCTGCGACGTCGTGGACGACCCCGCCGGCGTGCGCCGGCGCATCGGCTACATCGGTCAGGGCAACAGCGCCGCCCACGTCCAGCGGGTCCGCGACGAGGTGGTGGCCCAGGGCCGGGCCTACGGCCTCGGCCGGCGCCGGGCCGCTGCCCGCGCCGACGAGGTGCTGGCGGCGCTCGGCCTCGACGAGCTGGCCGGGCGGCTCGTCAGCTCGCTGTCGGGCGGGCAGCGCCGCCGCCTCGACGTGGCGCTCGGCATGGTGCACCGTCCGGCGCTGCTGTTCCTCGACGAGCCCTCGACGGGGCTCGACCCCCAGAACCGGGCCAACCTGCAGGACGAGGTGCGGCGCCTGCGGGACGAGCACGGCACCACCCTCGTGCTGACCACCCACTACCTCGACGAGGCCGACGCCCTCGCCGATCGCGTGGTGGTGATCGACCACGGCCGCATCATCGCCGACGACACCCCCGAGCGGCTCAAGTCCGACCTGGCCGGCGACCGCATGGTCCTGATCGCGGCCAGCGCCGGCGACGCCGCGGCGGTGGCGGCCGCCGTCGACCGCACGGCCGCCGCGCAGCACGTCGAGGTGCAGGGCGCCACGGTCTCCGGCCGGGTGCGGGGCGGCGCCGGGCTGCTGCCCTCGTTGGTGCGCGACCTCGACGCTGCCGGCGTCGCCCTCGCCGCCGCCGAGGTGGCCCGGCCCACGCTCGACGACGTCTTCCTGGCCCTGACCGGGCGGAGCCTGCGCGACGGCGGCGAGGCGGTCGAGCCCGACGCGGCCGGCACACCGCCCGGCCCGGCCGACGAGTCCGCCGACGACCCCGACCCGACCACCCTCACCCTGGAGCACGCATCGTGAGCATCGTCACCGACACCTCCATCGTCCTCGAGCGCGAGCTGCGACCGCTCGTCACCAACCCGTTCTCCGTCGGCTTCACGCTCATCCAGCCCCTGGTGTTCCTCGGGCTCTTCGGCCCGCTGCTGCCCCAGGTCAGCGGCTTCGACGGCAGCTCGTCGCTGCAGTGGTTCGTGCCCGGCATCGTCGTGATGTCGACGCTCGTCGCCACGTCGATGACCGGCGCCAACCTGCAGGCCGAGATGCAGACAGGTGCCCACGAGCGCCTGCTCGCCGTCCCGCTGAGCCGGCCGTCGCTGCTCGTGGGACGGGCGCTGAAGGAGATCGTGCCGGTCGTCGCCCAGGCGGCGCTGATCGTCGCCGTCGTGCTGCCGTTCGGCTTCCGGCTCGAGCCGGCGGGTGTGCTGGCCGGCCTGGGCCTCGCCGCCGTGTTCGGCGTCGGCCTGGGAGCCCTGTCCTACGCGCTGGCGGTGGCGTCCAAGGGGCAGGACTGGATCTTCTGGACCGTGCAGCAGACCTTGATGTTCCCCATGCTGCTGCTGGCGGGCATCCTGTTGCCGCTCGAAGGTGGGCCCGGCTGGATGCGGGCCCTGTCCAAGGTCAACCCGCTGACCTACCTGGTCGACGCGGAGCGGGCCCTGTTCGACGGCGAGCTGATCGACGCCGCCGTCGCCCGGGGGATCGGGGCCGGTGCGGCGACCTGCGCCGTGGGCCTCACCGTGGGCGTCCGGGTGATGCGCAGCGGCACCGCCGGCTGACCCGGCCATGCCGGTCACGGGGGATGCCAGACCGTGGGGTGCCGGGGCGCGCGAACGTCCGTAGCATCGCTCCATGGTCTCGGCATCCCTCGGCGACATCACCGTCGGCTACGACGACGTCGGCCAGGGCGACGCGCTCGTCCTGGTCCACGGCCACCCCTTCGACCGCTCGATGTGGCGCCCGCAGGTCGAGCACGCCAGCGGGCTGGGCTGGCGCGTCGTCGCTCCCGATCTGCGCGGCTACGGCGAGACGTCGGTGGTGCCGGGCGCGACCACGCTCGACGTCTTCGCCCGCGACGTCGTCGATCTGGTCGACCACCTCGGGATCGACCGCTTCGTGCTCGGGGGGCTGTCGATGGGCGGGCAGATCGTCATGGAGCTGGTCGACCTGTTCCCCGAGCGGGTGCGGGGGCTGCTGCTCGCCGACACCAGCCCCCGGGCCGAGACCCCCGAGGGCAAGGTCGAGCGCAACCGCATCGCCGACCGGCTGGTGGCCGAGGGGATGGCCGACCACGCCGACGAGCTGCTGCCCAGGATGGTCTCGCCGGTCACGCTCGCCGAGCGGCCGGCCGTGGCCGAGCATGTGCTCGCCATGATGCGGGCCGCCCCGCCCGATGGTGCGGCGGCGGCGCTGCGGGGCCGGGCCGAGCGCCGCGACCACGACGGCACGCTGACCGGCCTCACCGTCCCCACGCTGATCGTGGTGGGCACCGACGACGACTACACGCCCGTCGACGAGGCCCGGCGTATGCACGACCTGCTGCCGGGGTCCAGCCTCGTGGTGGTCGAGGGCGCGGGTCACCTGCCCAACCTCGAGTGCCCGGACGAGTTCAACACCGCCCTCGAGGGGCTGCTCCGCGCGGCGGCGGTGCCAGGCGACGAGCCGGTCGGCTGAGGGTCGCCCGTCCCTTCGGCGCTGCCCTCGGGCGGTCAGGACGGCGGCGCCGCGACCGCCGCCACGGCCCGCCGGGGCGCAAAGAAGTTGCACGTCCGCTGCAACTAGGGTCGGAGTCCGTGCCGGTACCGGAGCCCGACATCACGTTCGACGACGATCGCGGCCGGCTGCGGGCCGAGTTGCTCGCCGCCGTCGAGGTGTGCGGGCTCACCGGCTTGGCCGTGACCCGACCGGTGCTCGACAGCTTCGGGCGCGCCCCCGAGACGTTCCTGGCCCGCGGCGCCGGTCGGTGGGACGTCGTCCTCTTCGCCCTCGCCGTCGCCATCGTCCCTGCCGTCGTGGTCGCCGTCGCCGGGGCGGCCACCGGGCTGGCCGGCCGGCGGGTGCGGCGGTGGGCGCACCTCGTCGTCGTCGGCCTCCTCGGCGGGCTGGTCCTGTGGCGGTTCGGCACCGACGCCACGACGTGGGGGTCGGGGCCACTGGTGGCCGCCGCGGTCGCCGGGGGCCTCGTGCTGCTCGTGCTCCGCTGGCGCGTCCGGCCGGTGGCGACCTACCTGCGCTTCGTGGGTGCGGCCTCGCTCGTCTTCGTCGTCCAGTTCCTCGTGTTCTCGCCGGCGTCGTCCCTGGCGACCGGCGGCGTCCGCCTGCCGGCCGACGAGGCCGCCACCGAGGCGGTGCTGGCGGGCACCGGTGGCGAGCCGCCGCCGGTCGTCGTGGTCGTCGTCGACGCGCTGCCCACGACCAGCCTGCTCGACGGCACCGGCCACATCGACCGCGAGCTGTACCCGCACCTCGCCGGCCTGGCCGACGACGCCACCTGGTACCGCAACCACACGACGACGAGCGGGTGGACCTTCCAGGCCATGCCCGCCATGCTCTCCGGCCAGCTCCCCCGCACCCCCAGCCCGCTGCCCGATCTGGCCGCCTACCCCCACAACCTGTTCACGCTCTTCGCCGGCACGCACGACGTCGAGGGCGTCGAGCAGCTCACCCGCCTCTGCCCGGACGAGGTGTGCCCGCAGTCGGGCGGCGGTGGCCTGTCGGCGCTGCTCGGGGACGCGGCCGCCTGGTGGCGCGGCGCCCTCGACCCCCGGCAGCCGGAAGGGGCGCAGATCCTGCCCGGGGTGCTCGAGCCCGAGCGGGGCGACGACTTCCGCCGGTGGATCGACGACCAGGACTTCACCCTGGGCGGCCGTCCCGGCATGTGGTTCTACCACCTGGTCATGCCGCACGACCCGTGGCACGTGCTCGACGACCTCTCGCAGTACGCGACCACCCAGGACGAGATCTACGGGCTGTTCCTGGGTGCCTTCTGGGGCGAGGTGGGGACCGACGTCGCCCGCCAGCGCCAGATCCTGCAGACCCAGGCGGTCGACGCCCTCGTCGGCCGGCTCCTCGACCGGCTGCGCACCGCGGGCTCCTACGACGACACACTTGTCGTCGTCGCCGGCGACCACGGCGAGTCCTTCGTTCCCAGCCGCCCCCGGCGGGGCCTGACGGCCGAGCAGTACGAGCACGTCGCCTGGACGCCACTGCTGGTGAAGCCGCCGGGCGGCGGTGGCGGCACGGTCGACGACACCAACCTGTGGAACGTCGACCTGCTGCCCACGATCGCGGCCGAGATGGGGGTCGAGCTGCCCTGGGAGGTCGACGGCGTCGCCCCGCCGGCGGCGGCGACGACCCGCGACCCCGGTGCCAAGCAGGTGCTGGACAGCGATTTCCACGAGATCGAGCCGGAGGACGGCGGCGCCTTCGTGCCGATCGACGGCCGTGCCGGACTCGACCGGGTGCTGGGCGCCGACCTCGTGCCCGGCGAGGGCGAGCACGCGGTGTGGCAGCGCACGGCCCACGGGGCGCTGGTGGGCCGCGAGGTCACCGACCTCGCGATCGAGCAGGACGGTGTCGG
>DASTFE010000217.1:0-4621 GCA_035708905.1 Acidimicrobiales bacterium
TCGCGCACGACGCGGGACGGGAGGTGCGCGCGAGCCGATGAGCGAGGGCGACGTGCTCGACGAAGGGCGGGGCGCCTACGGCCGGCGCGCCTGGGCCGAGGCGTACGACCGCCTGTCCGCCGCCGACCGCCGGGTGGCGCTCGGCGCCGACGACCTCGAGCGGCTGGCCACCGCCGCCTACCTGACCGGGCACGACGCGACGAGCAGCGACGCGTGGACCCGCGCCCACCAGGCCCGCCTCGACGCCGGCGATCCCGAGGGAGCGGTGCGGTGCGCGTTCTGGCTGGGGTTCGGCTTCGTCCAGCGGGGCGAGGTGGCGCAGGGCGGCGGCTGGTTGGCACGGGCCCGCAGCCTGGTGGACGAGCACCGGCTCGACTGCGTGGAATCCGCCTACCTCCTGCTGCCCGCCGCGCTCATGGCGCTCGACCGGGGCGACCACGACACCGCCGGCCGGCTCTGCGACGAGGCCGGGGCCGCCGCACGCCGGTTCGGGGACGCCGACCTGGCCGCGCTCGGCCGGATCGGGCGGGGCCAGTCGCTGCTGGGGACCGGGCGCGTCGCGGAGGCCGGCGACCTCTTCGACGAGGCCATGGTGGCGGTGACCGCCGGTGAGCTGTCCGCCGTGGTGGCGGGGATCGTGTACTGCGCGGTGATCGACGCCTGCCACGAGGCCTTCGACGTGCGCCGGGCCCGCGAGTGGACCTACGGGTTGAGCCGCTGGTGCGAGGCCCAGCCGGGCCTCGTCGCCTACCGGGGCCAATGCCTCGTGCACCGCTCCCAGGTCATGCAGCTCAACGGTGCCTGGGCCGAGGCCCTCGACGAGGCGCACCGCGCCCGCCAGCGCCTCGCCGAGCCGCCCCACCCGGCCATCGGCATGGCCCACTACCAACTCGGCGAGCTGCTCCGGCTGCGCGGCGAGCTGGACGAGGCCGAGCAGGCCTACCGGCGGGCCAACGACTGCGGCCGGTCGCCCCAGCCCGGCCTCTCGCTCGTGCGCCTCGGACAGGGCCGCGTCGACGCCGCCGTCGCGGCGATCGAGCGGGCGGTCGACGACGCGGCCGACAACGTGTCCAGGGCGAGGGTGCTGCCGGCGTACGTCGAGATCATGCTGGCGGCGGAGCGGGTGCCCGAGGCCCGGGCGGCCGCCGACGAACTGGCCCTCCTGGCCGACGGTGCCGGCGCGCCGTACCTCCACGCCGCCGCCGCCCAGGCGCGGGGTGCGGTGTCGCTCGCGGGGGGCGAGCCCAAGGCCGCCCTGGAGCCGCTGCGGGCGGCGTGGCGGGCGTGGCGGGAACTGGACGCACCGTACGAGGCGGCCCAGGCCCGCCTGCTCGTCGCCGCGGCGTGCCGGGCGGTCGGCGACCACGACGGCGCCGACCTCGAGTGCGACGCGGCGCGCCGGGCGTTCGAGGAGCTGGGCGCCGCCCCGGCCCTCGCCCGCCTCGACGCGCTCGTCGCGGCCGGCGACGACGACGCCGCCCACGACGTCACCAAGCGCGAGCGCGAGGTGCTGCGCCTCGTGGCGGGGGGACGGACCAACCGGCAGATCGCCACCGAGCTGGGCATCAGCGCGAAGACCGTGGAGCGCCACCTCAGCAACATCTTCATCAAGCTCGGGGTGGCGAACCGGGCGGCGGCCACCGCCTACGCGTACGACCACGACCTCGTCTGACCAGACCTCCTCGGTACTGCGGCCCACGACCGGTGGCACAGCCCGGGCGGCGCCCCGGCTGCGACCGTCGCGCCCGCTACGACCGGCCGGGGGCGACAGCGCCCGACGCCATGCGGCGCCAGGTGGCGCGGGTCGCCTCGTCCGAGGGGAAGAACGCCTCGACCCGCAGCTCCTGCGCCGTCACGTCGACGGGGGTCCCGATGGTCGACACCACCGAGAAGAAGTCGAGAGTCTCGCCCGCCAGCCCGAACGAAACGTCGACCACCGGCACCGTCGGCGGCGACGCGTCGGTCACCGCCAGCAGGGCGACCACGTCCGGCCGCTCGCCGAGCCGGGCCACCAGGTCGGCCGTCGCCCGGTCGAGCACGCCCCCGACCGCCTCGCGGCGGGCGCGGTCGAGCAGCGCCGGCACCACCGACGACCAGTTGCGGACGCTGCGCCGGACCGGCCCCGGCTCGATGATCAGCCGCAGCACGTTGGCCGGCTCGGGCATCCGCTCCGCGCCGAACAGCCCCCCGAACAGCAGCCGGGCGCCGCGGTTGGCGCGCAGGAGGTACCAGCCCCGGTCCATCACCACGGCGGGGAAGGGCTCATGCTGGTCGAGCATCGTCGTCAGGGCGGCGTCGACCCGGTCGAGCTGGGGGCTGCCCAGCGGCTCGAGGGCGTACATGGGCGCGTAGCCGGCGGCGACCAGCAGGCCGTTCCGCTCACGCAAGGGGACGTCGAGGGCCCGGGCCAGGCGCACGACCATCTGACGGCTGGGCTGCGAGCGGCCGGTCTCGACGAAGCTGACGTAGCGGGGCGTGGTGCCGGCCTCGGAGGCCAGGTCGAGCTGGCTCATGCGCCGCACGCCCCGCCAGTACCGCAACAGGTCGCCGAGCCCCGCGGACGGCTCGGCCTCCGATCGCTGGCTCGACATGCGGTCACGCTAGGGCGGCCCGGGCATCAGCTCACTTCCCTCCGGGGGAATCGCCCCGGGGCGCCTGCGGCCGCATCGTGATCTGGCGCCGGCACCCGCCGGCGTCACCCCCATGAGAGGACACCATCGACGATGGACCTGAAGATCCACACCCTCGACACGGCGCCCACCGGCTCGCGCGAGCTGCTGGAGGGCATCAAGGGCGAGCTGGGCTTCGTCCCCAACCTGGCGGCGTCGGTCGCCGAGTCGCCCGCCCTGCTCGCCGGGTTCGACGGGCTGCGCCGGGCCGTGCACTCGGGCGAGCTGCCCGCCGCCGACCGCGAGATCGCCGGCGTCGCCGTCGGCGTGGCCGTCGACAACGCGTACGGCGTCGCCTTCCACTCGACGGTGCTGGCCGGGCTGGGCGTCGACGACGCCGAGATCGAGCGGATGCGCTCGGGGTCCGAGCCGTCCGATCCGCACGGCGCCGCCGTCTACGCGCTCGCGCGGGAGATCGTGGTCAGCCGCGGCAAGGCCGATCCGGCCACGATCGCCCGGGCGATCGCCGCAGGCCTCACGCCGGCGTTGGTCCTGGAGATCGTGGCCGAGTGCACCTTCGCCGGGCTGGTGGGCGTGGTCGACAATCTCGCCGACCGCGTCGAGCTCGACGAGCCTTTCATCCCCCGGGCCTGGACATAACACCGGACGGTGGCCGCCGCGGCGCCATGCCGCGGCGGGCCCCGCCGGCGCCGAGCCCGCCGAGGCCGGATACCAGGGCGAACGCCTCCCGCAGCCAGCTCGACGTAGACGGCTGATGGCCGCGCCTGCGGGTTTTCCCCCACGCCCGCTGCCGGGCGCGATGGATGCTTTCCCCGAAGCGCCGGCCCGTGGCACGTCCGTACGGTCGACATCGACCGAGGAGGCGTCATGACCGACCAGCGCACCACCCAGACGTCGGCGACCGACGAGCGGTACACGGGCAACCCCGCGGAGATCTACGAACGGCACTTCGTGCCGGCCATCGGGCTGCCGTTCGCCCGGCCGCTCCTGGCGACCGCCGGGCTCGGCGAGGGCGAGAGGGTGCTCGACGTGGCCTGCGGCACCGGCGTCGTGGCCCGCCTGGCGGCGGAGGCGGTCGGCCCCACCGGCAGCGTGACCGGGGTCGACGTGAACCCGGGGATGCTGGCGACCGCTCGCGCTGCCACCCCGGCCGGGGCGACCGTCGCGTGGCACGAGGCCCCCGCCGAGCATCTGCCGCTGCCCGACGCGTCCGTCGACGCCGTGCTGTGCTCGCTCGGCTTCCAGTTCTTCACGGACAAGGTCGGGGCGCTGCGGGAGATGCGTCGCGTGCTCGCCCCGGGCGGGCGGGTCGTGCTGGGCACTCCCGGACCGACCCCGCCGCTCTTCCAGGTGCTCGACACGGTGCTGTCCGACCGCCTCGGGCCGGGGGCCTCGGTGTTCGTCACCGCCGTGTTCTCGGTCCACGATCCCGCCGAGGTCCGCGATCTGCTCCGCACCGCCGGCTTCGGCGCCGTCGACGTCGAGTCGACGACCCTTCACCTGCGCCTACCGCCGCCCGCGGACTTCCTGTGGCAGTACGTGCTGGGCACACCGCTGTCGGCGATGGCGGCGCATCTCGACGGCGACGCCCGGGCGGCGCTGGAGCGAGAGGTTGTGGCGCGGTGGCGACCCTTCACCGACGCCGGGTCGCTCGGCCTGGACGTCGGCTCGCTTGTGGCCACGGCCCGCCCCGACCACCGGCCTGGTCGATGAGCGCGGAGAAGGCAGAGATGACGACAGGACGTGCGTCCCACGACGGCGAGGCCGTCCCGGGAGTGGCGGACCATCGAGCCCGCCTGCTGGCCGGCGTGCCCGCCACCGAGCGGCGGATCGAGGCCGCCGGCATCCCCACGACGGTCCTGGAGGGAGGGGACGGCCCGCCGGTCGTGCTGCTACACGGGCCCGGTGAGTCGGCGGTGAAGTGGCGGTGGGTGCTCCCTGACCTGGCGCGCACCCACGGCGTGGTGGCCCCCGACCTGCCGGCCCACGGG
>DASTFE010000218.1:0-9492 GCA_035708905.1 Acidimicrobiales bacterium
GCGAGCACCGAGGTGCCCGACTGCGTGCCGGCGATGGTGGAGGCCTGCAAGGCCGCCGGCGCCGACCTCGTGATCCTCGAGACGCCCGGCATCGGCCAGGGCGACACCGGCATCGTCGACCTGGTCGACGTGGCGCTCTACGTGATGACGCCCGAGTTCGGCGCCGCCAGCCAGCTCGAGAAGATCGACATGCTCGACTTCGCCGACGCCGTCGCCATCAACAAGTTCGACCGGCGCGGCGCCGCCGACGCCCTGCGCGACGTGCGCCGCCAGCTCCTGCGCAACCGCGAGGCGTTCGACACGCCGCCCGAGGCCATGCCGGTGTTCGGCACCGTCGCCGCCCGGTTCAACGACGACGGGGTCACCGCCCTCTACCAGCACCTGCGGTCCGAGCTGCGGGGCCACGGCCTGCGGGCCGGGGGCGGCACCCTGGCCCCCGTCGACACCCGGGTGCCGACGGGCCTCACCACCATCGTGCCCCCCGACCGGACGCGCTACCTGTCCGAGGTCGCCGACACGGTGCGCGCCTACCACACGCACACGGCCACCCAGGTCGAGCTCGCCCGCCGGCACCAGGCGCTGCGCACCACCAGCGACCTGCTCGCGGCCGCCGACCTGCCCACCGCCGACGTCGAGTCGCTGCTCGCCGCCGCCGAGAGCGACCTCGACCCCGCCGCCCACGCCCTGCTCGACGGCTGGCCGGCCACCGTCGCCGACTACAGCGGCGACGAGCACGTCAGCGTGGTGCGCGACCACGAGGTCCGCACGGCCCTGACCACCGAGACGCTGGCGGGCACCCGGATCCCCAAGGTCGCGCTACCCCGGTTCGGCGACGACGGCGAGCTGCTGCGCTTCCTGCGCAACGAGAACCTTCCCGGACGGTTCCCGTTCACCGGTGGGGTCTTCGCCTTCCGGCGGGAGGGCGAAGACCCCACGCGCATGTTCGCCGGCGAGGGCGAGGCCGCCCGCACCAACCGCCGGTTCCACCTGCTCGCCGAGGGCCAGCCGGCCACCCGTCTGTCGACGGCGTTCGACTCGGTGACGCTGTACGGCTTCGACCCCGACGAGCGGCCCGACATCTACGGCAAGGTCGGCAACGCCGGGGTGTCCGTCGCGACGCTCGACGACATGAAGGTGCTCTACGACGGGTTCGACCTGTGCGACCCGGCGACGTCGGTGTCGATGACCATCAACGGCCCGGCACCCGCCATCCTTGCGATGTTCTTCTGCACGGCGATCGACCAGCGCCTCGCCGCCTTCGAGGCCGACAACGGCCGGCCGCCCTCACCGCACGAGGCCGCCGAGATCCGGGCCTACGTGCTGCGCACCGTCCGGGGCACGGTCCAGGCCGACATCCTCAAGGAAGACCAGGGGCAGAACACCTGCATCTTCTCCACCGAGTTCGCCCTGCGGATGATGGCCGACATCCAGCAGTGGTTCATCGCCGAGCAGGTCCGGAACTTCTACTCGGTGTCGATCTCCGGCTACCACATCGCCGAGGCCGGCGCGAACCCCGTCACCCAGCTCGCGTTCACGCTGGCCAACGCGTTCACCTACGTCGAGGCCTACCTGGCGCGGGGCATGCAGGTCGACGACTTCGCCCCCAACCTGTCGTTCTTCTTCTCCAACGGGATGGACCCCGAGTACTCGGTGCTGGGCCGGGTGGCCCGGCGCATCTGGGCCGTCGCCATGCGCGACCGCTACGGCGCCGACGAGCGGTCGCAGAAGCTGAAGTACCACGTGCAGACCTCGGGCCGGTCGCTGCACGCCCAGGAGATGGCGTTCAACGACATACGCACGACCCTGCAGGCGCTCATCGCCGTCTACGACAACTGCAACAGCCTGCACACCAACGCCTACGACGAGGCCGTCACCACGCCCACGGCCGAGTCCGTGCGCCGGGCGATGGCGATCCAGCAGATCATCAACCACGAGTGGGGACCGGCCCGCAACCACAACCCCAACCAGGGCAGCTTCGTGGTCGAGCAGCTCACCGACCTGGTCGAGCAGGCCGTGCTCGACGAGTTCGACCGGCTGACCGAGCGCGGCGGGGTGCTGGGCGCGATGGAGACCGGTTACCAGCGGGCCCGCATCCAGGACGAGTCGCTGCTCTACGAGCAGCGCAAGCACGACGGCTCGTTGCCGATCGTCGGGGTCAACACCTTCGTCGACCCCGGCCCAGCGTCAGCGGGCGGCGGCGGCCGCCCGCTGGCGCTGGCCCGCTCGACCGACGACGAGAAGCGGCGCTGCCTCGACAACCGGCGGGCGTTCCAGGCCCGCCACGCGGCCGAGCGCCCCGCGGCCCTCGACCGGCTGCGCCGGGCCGCGCTGTCGGGCGACAACCTGTTCGCCGTCCTGATGGACGCCGTGCGCGTGTGCACGCTCGGCGAGATCACCGACGCGCTGTTCGAGGTCGGCGGGCGCTACCGGCGCAACGTCTGACCTGGCCGGGTCCGACTCCCCCCGGGCCCGGCCACGCAGACGTCCTGACCGCGGCCGGGCGCCACCCATCGGCCCGTCCCCCGATTCCTTGGACGTCGATGGCTTCCTTGGACGTCACGGGTTGCCTGGCAACCGTCGGCGTCCAAGAACCGTGGCCACGCCTGCGCCAGGTAGGCGCGGACGACGTCGACGACGTGCTGCGGGCGCTCGACGACGTCCTCGTAGGTGAACTGGACGACCCGCCAGCCCGTCAGCCCCAGCCGGGCGATCCTACGGCGAGGGTGCGACAGCCGAGGGTCGACGGGCGGCGCCGGGTGTGGGTGAGCGGTTCCTTGGACGCCACTGGCTTCCTTGGACGTGGCTCGTTGCTGGGCAACCACCTGCGTCCAAGAACCGTGGACTCGTCGGCGGCGCCGGGTCGTCAGGGGCGCTCGAAGACGAGCACCCGGTAGTGGGTGCGGCGGGCGCGGGGGCGCGCCGGGTCGGGCAACGCCCGCAGGGCGGCGATGGCCGGCTCGACGACGGCAGCCCACCGGTCGTCGGGCAGGTCCCACAGCGACGACCAGGTCCTCGACTCGATCGCGCGGGCCTGGTCCTCGGGCGACTGGTGCCAGACCTCGCTGCGGGTGTCCACCTCGGCGACGAGGGAGAGGCCGAGGTCCTCGGCGGCGGCGACGACCTCGGGCGGCGCGTCGCGGTGCGGCCGCACATCCTGCAGGGCCCCGTGCATGACCCGCACGACCGCGCCGATGTCGTCGTCGTCCCACTGGCCGCCGGCCGGCACCACGGCCAGGCGGCCACCGGGTGCGAGGATGCGGGTCGCCTCGGCCACCACCGCGGGGAGGTCGGCCACCAGGTGCAGCACCCACACCATGACCACGTTGGGCGCAGCTGCGCCGGCCACCGGCAGGTGGTGGGCGTCGGCGCGCGCCACCCGCGGGCCCAGCCGGTCGTGCGCCCGGCGGAGCATCGGCAGAGAGAGGTCGAACCCGATCACCGGGTGGCCGCGCCGCACGAGCGGCAGCGCCACGGCGCCGGTGCCGACCCCGACCTCGACCACCACGCCCGCCGCCAGGTGGGGCGCGATCGCCGCGGCGACGTTGCCACCGCGCTCGAGCCCACCCCGGGGCTCGTCGTAGCGGTCGGCGATGCGGTCGAACGACACCGAGCCCCTGCTGCCCATGCCCGGCACGCTACGGGACGGCCGGGTGCCGGCCCACCGCGTTCCCGCCGGCCAGCACGCCGTCGGCCACGGACACGTCCAGGCGGGCGCACAGGCCGCGCGGGTGGGTGCCCGCCGGTTCCGGCGACCGGGTGCCGACCAGGTGCGGTCGGGCGGCGCGGGCGGGGGACGTCGGGTTGTCCGATCCGTCCAAGACCCGCCGGGGATGGCGGTCGTACCGTGACCGCATGGCACCCACCGACACCGCTGCGGTCGATGCGGCCGCTCTCGACGCCGCCGAGCGGTACGTCCTGCTGAACGCCCGGCTGATCGAGCGGCACCGGTTCGCCCGCCTGTTCCGCGACGGCCCCGCCGAGGCGGTGGTGGCGGCGTTGCGGCTCTACGGCAACCCCGACGGCGGGTTCGGGAACGGGCTCGAGCCCGACCTGCGAGGCGCCGGCAGCCAGCCCGAGCCGGTGGCGTTCGCGCTGCGCATCCTGCACGAGACGGGCGGCGGGCTCGATGGCGACGCAGCGCCGGGCGGGGCGCTGGTGCGCCAGGCGTGCGACTGGCTCGCGACGGCGACCACGCCGGACGGCGGCGTCCCCTGGGTACTGCCCAGCGTCACCCGGTCGCCCCGGGGCCCGCTTCTGCCGCGAGCGCATCGAGGCCGTCGCCGACGGCAAGCTCGAGATCGGCGCCTACGACACGCTGGCGATCCTCGACTTCCTCGACGGCGTGCCCGACCGTGACTGGGCCGAGCACGTCTTCGCCGGGGCCTGCGAGGCACTGCTCGCCACGGTCACGACCGACCCGGCGGTGACCGGTCACGTGCACCGGCCGACCGACATGGCGGCGACCCCGGACGGCTTCGGCCGGCGCCTCTTCAGCGACGAGGTGATCGACCACCACCTCGACCTGCTCGCCGCTGCCCAGCGCGACGACGGGAGCTGGGACCTCTTCTGGGAGCCGTGGGCCGCCGCCACCGTGCCCGAGTGGCGCGGACACCTCACCATCGAGCGCCTGAAGACCCTGCGCGCCTACGGGCGCTGGACGGTGTAGCCGGCCGCGTGGGCCCAGCCCGGGCCCGGCCGCGGGCCCGGCGTCGCCGCCGCTGCTCAGCCGGCGAGCAGCGCCGACAACGGGACGCCTGCGAGATCGGCCACGTCGCGCGCCAGGTGGGGCTGGTCGGCGTAGCCGCACTCGTGGGCCACCCGGGCCAGGTCGTGGCCGGTGCGGGCCATCCTGAGCGCTGACTGGAACCGCAGCACGCGGTGCAGCGTCTTCGGCCCGTACCCGAAGGCCGCCGTGCAGCGCCGGTGGAGCTGGCGCTCGGACATGCCCAACTCGTCGGCCAGGCCCCGCACGGGGGTGGGATGAGAGGCGGCGGCGAGCGAGCGCACGACGTGACGCATGGCGGGGTCCGGTGGTGGTGCCGGGCGGGAGGCCACGGCGGCCGCCAGCACGGCCTCGGGCCGGTCGGCCCCGGCGGCCGCCTCGGTGAGCGGGCCCACGACGTCGCGCCGCCACAGGTCGCCCAGCTCGGGGCGGGCGTCGCGCAGCGCGTCGAGCGGCACGCCGAACAGGGCGGCCGCGCGGCCCGGGGCGAAGCGGACCCCGGCGATCGTGCCCCCGGGCCCGAGATCCGACACGTGGGCGTGCGTGTCGGGCCCGGCGACGACGAGGCGGGACGTCCCGTCGGTCATCCACATGAGATCGACGCAGCCGTCGGGGACGACGCGCGTGGGCGGCGCCCCGACGCCGGCCCGGCGGGTCCACACGCAGTCGAGCAGGCCCTCGAGCCCCGCGGGCGGTGGCGTCTCGCAGTAGCTGCTCTCCAGGGGACGGCTCCTCGTCTCTGGTCGCAGGCGGCGCACGATCGCAGGGTGACGCCGACCCCTGACAGGGTAGGGGGGAGGTCGTGGGACGGGCACCGGCCCCTACGCTCGGGGCCCGGCCGACCTCACGTCGAATCCATGTCACATTGCGCTCGGATCTGCACAGCAGCTGTGCAGATGTGAGACCATCGGACGTAATCACCCGACTGATCGCCCAGGGGGTCGAGATGGGGGCCAGGCCGCACAAGCCGACCGAACGGGTGGAGCGCAGCCACGCCGCGAGCAACGGGTACGCCAGGCGCGACCGACCCGACCTCCACGTCGTGGACCGCGCGGCCGGGCCGGACGGCCAGGTCGACGAGGCGCGGCCGGCGGCCGCGGTCGGCGCGTCGGGTACGGCGGCGTCGGACGACCAGGTAACGGCAACGGCGGCCACCGACCGGATGGGCAAGGCGGGGAAGAAGGCCGGGAAGGCGGCGGCCAAGGCGGCACGGCAGGCGGCGAGGGCCGCGGCCAAGGCGGCGAAGGCTGCGAAGGCGAGGGGCGGCAGGTCGGCGAAGGCGAAGGCCGACGGGAAGGCCGCGGCGAAGGCCAAGGGCGGGAAGTCGGCGAAGGCGAAGTCGGCGAAGGCGGACCGGAAGGCGGCGGCGAACGCCAAGGCCGCCAACAAGGCGGCGAAGGCGGACCGGAAGGCGGCGAGGAACGCCGAGGCCGCCAACAACGCGGCGAAGGCGGACGGGAAGGCCGCGGCCGCGCCCGACGCCGACCGGAAGGCGGCGAAGGCCGATCGGAAGGCGGCGGCGAAGGCGGGCAACGCCGCCCACAACCCGGTGAAGGCGGGCAAGGCCGCCAAGAAGGCGGCGAAGGCCGATCGGCGGCAGGCGCGTGAGGCGCGGGAGGCCGCCGAGGCCGAGGCGGTGCTGGCCGCGAGAGCGGCGGCGATCGCCGGGGCGGCGGTGCCGCTCGTGCCCGCCGGCGGTGAGGCCGGCAGGGCAGGCGACGTGGCTGCCTACCCCGCCGACGAGCTGCGGCGCGACCTGCTACTGGCCCGCGTGTCGCGGGCGATCGACGATCGCGAGATCGCCCTCCAGAAGCAGAGCCGCGTGTTCTTCCAGATCTCCGGCGCGGGGCACGAGGCCCTGCTGCTCGGGCTCGCCCACGAGCTGCGCCCCGGCTACGACTGGTTCTTCCCCTACTACCGCGACCTGGCGTTGATGCTGGGCCTCGGCGTGTCGGCCGAGCAGGTGCTGCTGCAGGCGGTCGGGTCGGCCGACGATCCCGCCTCGGGTGGCCGGCAGATGCCCGCCCACTGGGGCGACCCCGAGCGCAACGTCGTCACCCAGTCGAGCCCCACGGGCAGCCAGTGCATCCCCGCCGTCGGCTGCGCCGAGGCCGGCCGCTACATCGTGCGGCGCCCCGACCTCGGCCTGCCGGCCCAAGGCGACGAGCTGACCTACGTCAGCCTGGGCGAGGGCGCGACATCCGAGGGCGAGTTCTGGGAGAGCCTGAACACGGCCTGCACCGAGCACCTGCCCGTGCTGTTCGTGGTGGCCGACAACGGCTACGCCATCTCGGTGCCGTCGTCCGAGCAGTCGCCGGCCCCGATCGACGAGCTGGTCAGCGGGTTCGCCGGCCTGCAGGTGCGGTCGATCGACGGCACCGACTACTTCGAGGTCCGCCGCACGGCCCGCGAGGTCGTCACCCACATCCGGGCCGGGGTCGGGCCCGCGCTCGTCCACGCCAAGGTGACCCGGCCGTACTCGCACTCGGCCGCCGACACGCAGAGCAAGTACCGCCTGCCCAAGGAGCTGGCCTGGGAGACCGAGCACGATCCGATCGACCGGCTCGAGCGCGACCTGGTCGAGGCGGGCGTGCTGACCGCCGACGAGGCGGCGGAGATCAGGGACGAGGCCCGCCGGGTGGTGGCCGACGCGGCCAAGGCCGCGCTGGCCGCGGCCCGGCCCGACGTCGACAGCGTGCTCGACCACGTGGTGGCGCTGCCCGACATCCCCGACCCGGGCGAGGTGGCCACCGGCCCCGAGGGCGACGACGTCGTGGCGCTCGGCGAGGCGATCCGGCGCACCCTCCACGAGGTGATGGAGGCGGACGAGCGGGTGCGCGTGTTCGGCGAGGACGTGGCCGACGCCCGCGAGGCCATCCTGGCCGACGTCGAGGGCAAGGGCGGGGTGTTCGGCACCACCCACGGCCTGCAACGCAGCTTCGGTCGGGCCCGGTGCTACAACACGCCGCTGGCCGAGGCCAACATCATCGGCCGGGCGGTGGGGCAGGCCGTCCGGGGTCTCCGTCCGGTTCCCGAGATCCAGTTCTTCGACTACATCTGGCCGGCCATGCAGCAGATCCGCAGCGAGGCGGCGACGATCCGCTGGCGGTCGAACGGCGCGTTCACGTGCCCGACCGTCATCCGGGTGCCGATCGGCGGCTACCTGCAGGGCGGCTCGATCTGGCACAGCCAGTCGGGCGAGTCGATCTTCGCCCACATCCCCGGGCTGCTGATCGCCTTCCCGTCCCGCGCCAGCGACGCCGTCGGGCTGCTGCGGGCGGCGTTCCGATGCGAGGACCCGGTGCTGTTCCTCGAGCACAAGCACCTGCTGCGCCAGGGCTACACCAAGGACCCGTTCCCCGACGCCGGCTTCGTGGTGCCCTTCGGCCGGGGTCGCTACGTGCGCCGGGGCGACGACCTGACGATCGTCACGTGGGGGGCCACGGTCGAGCGCTCGCGCCTGGCGGCCGAGCGCCTGGCGGCCGAGGACGGCGCCTCGGTCGAGATCGTCGACCTGCGCACGATCGTTCCCTGGGACCAGGAGATGGTGGCCGAGTCGCTGGCCAGGACGTCACGCCTGCTGGTCGTGCACGAGGACATCGTGCGGGGCGGGTTCGGCGGCGAGATCGCCGCCTGGGCCGCGGAGCAGTCGTTCTGGCAGCTCGACGCCCCCATCGGCCGGGTGGGCGCCCAGGAGTGCCACGTGGCCTACGCCCCCGAGCTCGAGACGGCGATCCTGCCCCAGGTCGACGGCATCGCGGCCGCTGCCCGGCGTCTGCTGGCGGAGTGAGGGGCGGCGGGACGGAGCGCGAGGTGCAGGCTCTCTCCGCAGGAGCGGCCACCGGGACGACCGCTCCCGCGGAGGCGAGAACCGGGCGGGTGCGAGGGGCGCGGCCAGGGGCGGCCGATCGGCGTCGGCGGCCCAGCGCCTGACGAGCGGCCCGCCGTCGACTAGACAGTCGGGGTGCGATCAGCTCGCTGGGGTGCTGGTCACCCTTCCACGTACGTCGACACGTCGTCGCGTTCGACCAGCCGGCCGAGCAACCCTGCCATGACGATCACCACGGCGATCGCCACCAACCCGATCAAGAGGATCTCTGCCATCTCGCTTCGCCACCTTGCTCCTGGCCCGCCACGGGCGATGGGAACCCGGCAGGGCCACCGGGCTCGTCCGCCCCGCCGGGGAGGGCGAAGCGAAGTCCTCCGATCATTACCCAGGTCGCCGCGACAACTGTGCGACAGTTCCATGTCGATCCGCGGCCTCGCGAACGCGGTGAGTGGTTAGGGAAAGAAGCCGCCCGGTGCGACGCCCGTCCCTGCCCCGCCTGCTGCTGGTGCTCGTCCTCGCCTGCCTGGCGCCCGTGGGCGCCCTCGCGGCCACCGACCTGACCGGCAGCCCGGCCGCCGACAGCACCGAGACCGCGGCGGCAGGGTCCGGGCGCACCGACCCCCGGGGCCTGTCCGAGCGGTCGGGCACGACCGGGCGGTCCAGCTCGACCACCGGCCGGTCGTCCACCACCTCGACCGCCTCCACCAGCACCACGACCACGGCGCCGCCCACCACGCCGGCACCGACCGAGCCTCCCACCACCGAGCCACCGACGACCGACCCACCGGCGACGGCGCCGCCCACCACCGCCGCCCCGCCCCCGCCCTCGGCCACCGACCAGGTCGTGTCGCTGGTCAACGGCGCCCGGGCCGACGCGGGCTGTGGCGCCCTGCGGGTCGACGACCGGCTGACCGCAGCGGCGCAGGGCCACAGCGACGAC
>DASTFE010000219.1:0-5975 GCA_035708905.1 Acidimicrobiales bacterium
CGCCGAGATCGCGGCCCAGCCCGTCGAGATGGGGCTCGACGCCCGGGGCCTCGAGGTCACCGAGACGGGCGTCGAGGTGCCCGGCGCTCCGGTGGTCGACGTGGCCGTGGTGCCCATGGGCGTGGGCGCGCTCGGCTCGTCGGCGGGCGCGTGCCTGCGGGCAGGGCGCGAGCCCGGCGGCGGGCCGCTGCTGATCGGGGTCGAGCCCGAGACGGCCGCGTGCGTCGCCGCCGCCGTCCGGGCCGGGCACGTGGTCGAGGTGCCCGGCCCGCACCGCTCGATCATGGCGGGCCTCAACTGCGGCCTGGCGTCGATCCTGGCCCTGCCGATGGTCACCGCGACCTTCGACGCGTTCGTGGCGGTCGACGACGAGCGCTGCCGCCGGGCCGTCCGCGTGCTGGCCGACGCGGGCCTCGACGTCGGCGAGACCGGCGCCGCCGCCCTCGCCGGCCTCACCGCCGTCGTCGACGAGCACCGGGCCGAGGTGCCGATCCCCGAGGACGCGACGGTGCTGCTGCTGGTGACGGAGGGCGTCACCGATCCCGCCAACTTCGAGCGCATCGTCGGCCGTCCTCCCCGGTGACGCTCCCAGCGCCCGCGAGCACGCCGGTGGGGCCTCGTCGGGTGGGTCAGTCGGGCTCGACCAGGGCGCGGTACTGGTCGGGCTGGCGGTGCCGGGCGAAGTCGAACAGCGTCGTCTTGTACGACACGGTGTCGTCGAGGTCGCAGGCGGCCACCGCCAGCTCGTCGCCCAGGCCGGTGCACGCGGCGACGATCGTGCCCGACGGGTGGACGACGCACGAACCGCCGATGTGGTCGACGCCGGCCTCGACGCCCGCCTTGGCCACCCCCACCACGAAGGTGCCGTTCTGGTAGGCGCCGGACTGCATGACCAGGTGGTTGTGGAAGTCGCCGAAGCGGTCGTGCTCGGGCGCCGGCGGGTTGTGGACCGGCGTGTTGTAGCCGATGCACACGAGCTCGACCCCCTGCAGGCCGAGCATGCGGTACGACTCGGGCCAGCGGCGGTCGTTGCAGATCAGCATGCCGACCCGCCCGCCGAAGGCGTCGTGGACGGGGAAGCCGAGGTCGCCCCGCTCGAAGTACCGCTTCTCGAGGTGCTGGAACGGTCGCCAGGGCTCGTGGTCGCGATGGCCGGGCAGGTGGATCTTGCGGTACCGGCCGATCTCGTGACCGTGGGGCCCGACCAGCACCGCCGTGTTGAACCGGTGCCCGTCGGGGGTCAGCTCGGCGAACCCGAGGCAGAACCCCACGCCCAGGCGGGCGGCCTCGTCCCAGAGGGGCTTGGTGTGCGGCCCGGGCACCTCGGTCTCGTACCAGGCGTCGAGGGCCGGGTCGCCGTCCTCGTACCACCACCGGGGGAAGAAGGTCGTGAGCGCCAGCTCGGGGAACACGACGAGGTCGGCGCCCCGCCCGGCGGCGCCCCGCAGCAGCGCGAGCAGCCGCTCGACGACGTCGGCGCGGGTGTCGTCCCGCTGGATGGGCCCGAGCTGGGCGGCGGCGACGGTGACGGTGCGACTCACGGACGGCTCCTCACGAGGCCAGGTCGACGAGCACGTCGGCCAGCACCTGCGCCCCGGCGGCCAGCTGCTCGGGCTCGGTGTGCTCGGCGGGGTTGTGGCTGATGCCGCCCCGGCTGGGGACGAACACCATGCCGGTGGGGCAGGTGCGGGCGAGCATCTGGGCATCGTGGCCGGCGCCGGACGGCAGCCGCATCACGCTGTGGCCGAGCTTGTCGGCCGTGCGCTCGACCAGGTCGACGACCCCGGGATCGAACGCCACGGGCGCGAACCGGGCCAGGCGCCGCCACGCCGCCTCGACCCCCTCGGCGTCGGCCGCCTCGGCGACGTGGGCCCGGAGTCGCCGCTCGGCCTCGGCGAGCACCGCGTCGTCGGTGTTGCGCAGGTCGACCGTCATCGCGGCCCGGGCGGCCACGACGTTCACCAGGTCGGGGTGCAGGTCGAGCCGCCCGACGGTGCCCACCTGGTGCCCGCCCAGCTCGGCGGCGAGCCGGCGGACGAAGGTGGTGATCTCGGCGGCGGCGTAGGCGGCGTCGTGCCGCAGGTGCATCGGGGTGGTGCCGGCGTGGTTGGACTGGCCGGTGAGCGTCAGCTCGTGCCACGAGATGCCCTGCACGCCGGTGACGGCACCGATCGTCACGCCCTGCTCCTCGAGCAGCGGGCCCTGCTCGATGTGCAGCTCGACGAAGGCGTGGGGCACCGGGCCGGGCACCGCGGCGTCGCCGGCCCAGTCGATGCGCGCCAATTCGTCGCCGAGCACGGCGCCGTCGATCCCCACGATCCCGAGGGCGTCCTCGAGGGCCATGCCCCCGACGTAGACCAGGCTGCCCAGCATGTCGGGCGCGAAGCGGCTGCCCTCCTCGTCGGTGAAGAAGGCGACCGACAGCGGCCGGCGGGTGCGCAGCCCGGCGTCGTCGAGGGCGCGCACCACCTCGAGCCCGGCCAGCACCCCGAGCGTGCCGTCGTAGCGGCCGCCGGTGCGGACGGTGTCGATGTGGCTGCCGGTCATCACCGGGTCGAGGCCCGGGTCGGTGCCGGGGCGCGTGGCGACGACGTTGCCGATGCGGTCGACCCGCACGTCGAGGCCCAGGTCGCGCATCCACCCCACCACCAGCTCGCGCCCGCCGGCGTCGTCGTCGGTGAGGGCCAGCCGGCAGTTGCCGCCGTCGCCGGTGTCGCCCACGCGGGCCAGGGCCTCGAGGTCGGCGAGCAGCCGCTCGGGGCGGACGAGGGGGCGGGGGGCGGGCTGGCGGTCCACCCGCCCATGGTGTCGCCTCGACGGCTCGTTGAACACCCCCGGGACGGGACCGGGCGGCCGTGCCACCGGCACCGTCGCTTCCTGCCGCGGGATCCGGGGCCGGAACCCCCGATCCCGCGGCAGGAAGCGCCACGAGCGCCGACGGGCGGTGCCTCCTACACGAGATCCCACGGCCGCACGGGCACGCGGGTGACGTCGACGCCGGTCGCGTCCCGGATGGCCGCCACCACCGCGGGGGTCGACGAGATCGTCGGGGGCTCGCCCACGCCCTTGGCGCCGAACGGCGCCCCGGGTTCGGGCTGCTCGATGCAGGTGGCGAGCACCTCGGGGGCGTCGGCTGCGGTGGGGACGAGGTAGTCGGTGAAGCTGGGGTTCCGCACCAGTCCCCGGTCGAGCACGATCTCCTCCATCACGGCCAGGCCCACCCCCTGGGCGATGCCGCCCTCGATCTGACCGATGACCTGCACCGGGTGCAGCACCTTGCCGACGTCCTGGCCGGTGGCGACCTGCACCACCCGCACCAGGCCGAGATCGGGGTCGACGTCGACGACCGCCCGGTGGGCGGCGAAGGCGTAGCTGACGTCCGCATCGCCCTGGCCGTGGTCGTCGAGCGGCACGGTGGGCCGGTGGCGGTGGACGGCGGAGGCCGTGAACACGCGATCGCCGGCGGCCTCGGCCACGGTGACGTCGACCGGCCCCTGTGCGCCGCCGTCGCCGCCGCGCCCGGCGGAGAGCGAGCGGATGCGGCCGTCGTCGCCGAGCGCCAGCGACTCGGGCGCGACGCCCAGCCGCCGGGCGAGGTCGGCCCGCACCTGGTCGGCCACCAGCCGGCAGGCCTGCAGCACGGCGCCACCCGACATCCAGGTCTGGCGGGACGCCGACGACGACCCGGCCGATCCGGCCGTCACGGTCGTCGCGGGCTCGATGACCACGGCGTCGCAGCCCAGCGCCGTGCGGGCGATCTGGCCGGCGACGGTCACGAAGCCCTGCCCCACCTCGGCGACGGCGCAGGTGACGGTGGCGACGCCGCCGGCGAGGCGCACCCGGGCCTCGGACGTGTCGTCGAAGCCCTCGGAGTAGAGCAGGTTCTTGAACCCGACCGCGAAGCCCACGCCGCGCCGCGTGCGGGCCGGGTCGTCCGTGCGGCCGGTGCCCCCGGGCCGCTCGAGCAGCTGCGGCCCGGCGGGCGGCGGCAGGGGGTGGGCGGCGGCGGCGCGGATGCACTCGGCCACTGGCGCCGTGCCGGTGATGCGCTGGCCGGTCGGCAGCACGTCGCCGGTGCCGAGCGCGTTGCGCAGCCGCAGCTCGACCGGGTCGAGGCGCAGGCGCGCGGCCAGCCGGTCCATCTGCGACTCGTGGGCGAAGCACACCTGCACGGCGCCGAACCCGCGCATCGCCCCGCACGGCGGGTTGTTGGTGCGAGCGGCGACGGCCTCGATGCGAGCGTTGGGCACGCGGTAGGGCCCGCAGGCGAAGCGGGCGGCGTTGGCGATCACCGCCGCGGACGACGAGGCATAGGCGCCCCCGTCGAGCACGACCTCGGCCTCGACCTTGACCAGGTCGCCGGCCTTGGTGGCGTGGTGGCGGTAGTGGAGGCGGGCGGGGTGGCGGTGCACGTGGCCGAGGAACGACTCGTCGCGCAGGTAGCTCATCTTCACCGGCCGGCCCGCCGCCAGCGCCAGCAGGCAGGCGTGCACCTGCATGCTGACGTCCTCGCGGCCGCCGAAGGCGCCGCCCACGCCGCCGAGGTGCAGCCGCACCGCGTCGGGCGCCAGGCCCAGGCAGGCGGCGACCTGGTCGCGATCCTCGTGCAGCCACTGGGTGGCGACCCACAGGTCGACGCCGCCCTCGCCGTCGGGCACGGCCAGCCCCGACTCGGGTCCGAGGAAGGCCTGGTCCTGCATGCCCACCTCGTAGCTGCCCTCGACCACGACGTCGCCCGTGGCGGTGGTGTCGCCGTGGTCGATCACGATGCGGCGGATGACGTTGCCGTCGGGGTGGATCGATGGGGCGTCGGCCGCCGCGGCCGCGTCGACCAGCGGGGGCAGCACCTCGTAGCGGACGGCGATGGCGTCGAGCGCCCGGCGGGCGGTGTCGGGGTGGTCGGCGGCGACCGCGGCCACCGGCTCGCCCACGAACCGCACCACATCGCGGGCGAACACCGGCTGGTCGGACGCGATCAGGCCGTAGGTGGCGGCGCCGGGCACGTCGTCGGCGGTGACCACGCAGCTCACGCCGGGGATCGCCAGCGCCGGGCCGACGTCGAGCGCGCCGACGCGGGCGTGCGGGTGCGGCGAGCGCAGCGTGCGGCCCCAGAGCATGCCGTCGGCCTGCAGGTCGGACGCGAAGGCGAAGCGCCCCTGCACCTTGGGGACCCCGTCGGGGCGGATCGGGCTGTCGCCGACGTGGCCGCCGGCCGATCCGCCCCGCCGTGACGGCGGTGCCTGGAGGTCGGTCATCACCGCGCTCCTGGTGGTGTCATCGTCGCGGACGAGCGCACGGTGACGACCTGCTCGACGGCGGCGAGGATGCGGCCGTAGCCCGTGCAGCGGCACAGGTTGCCCGCGAGCGCCTCGCGGACCTCGTGCGGGGCGGGGTCGGGCACCCGCGCCAGCAGGTCGTGGACGGCCACCACGACGCCGGGCGTGCAGAACCCGCACTGCACGCCACCGGCCTCGACCATGGCCTGCTGGACGTCGGTGAGGACGTCGCCGGCCAGGGCGGCGTCACCCGGCTCGCTGCCGGCGGGGGTGAGGCCCTCGACCGTGGTGATCGCGCAGCCGGCGGCGGCCTCGGCCAGCTCGAGGCAGGCGCACACGAGCGCGCCGTCCACCAGCACCGAGCACGAGCCGCACTCGCCCTGCTCGCAGGCGTTCTTGGCGCCGGGCAGGCCCAGCCGGTCGCGCAGCACGTGCAGCAGGCTGTCGCCGGGGTGCGCGCCCTCGACGGCGCGGGCGACCCCGTTGACCACCAGCTCGTAGACGCCGGCGCCGCCGTTCACGCGGCCTCCGCGCCGGTGCCGGCGCCCGGCGCCACAGCGCGGGCCAGGGCCCGGCGGGTCGAGTCGGCTACCAGCGCACAGTTGGCCACGGCGATGACCATGGCGTTGCGCACCCCGATCTTGAGGAACTCGGCCGGACCGGGCAGGAGCGGGACGCGCACGGCGGCGATGAGCTCGC
>DASTFE010000220.1:0-18452 GCA_035708905.1 Acidimicrobiales bacterium
TCGCCGGGCACCAGGTCGTCGACCGCGTCGACGAACCGGAACGGCGGGCGGTGGGGCAGCAGGTCGACCGGGTTGCCGCTGGCCCTCCTGGTGCCGTCCGGGCCGGCAGCGGCACCGCTCGCCGTCATCCGGCGCCCGTCCCGCCTGCGTCAGCGCCGGCGTCCGTGGCTTTGGCGGTGCCGGCGCCCGTCCTCCCGCCGGCGGCACCAGGCCGGCCGCCGGTCGCCGCGGCGTCCGCAGCCGCCAGCGCGTCCAGCGAGGCGCGGGCCTCGTCGGCCGACAGGGCCACGGCGTGGGCGCCGCCGTCGACGTGCACGATCTCGCCCGTGGTGGCCGGGAACCAGTCGGACAGCAGCGCCACGCAGGCCCGGGCCACGGGCTCGGGGTCGCGCACGTCCCAGCCGAGCGGCGCCCGCTTGGCCCAGGTGTCCTCCATGGCGGCGAAGTGGGGGATCGACCGGGCGGCCAGGGTGCGCAGCGGCCCGGCGGCCACCAGGTTGACCCGCACCCGGCGGGGGCCGACGTCGCGGGCCAGGTAGCGGCTGGTGGCCTCGAGCGCCGCCTTGGCCACCCCCATCCAGTCGTAGGCGGGCCATGCCTGGGCGGCGTCGAAGTCGAGCCCGACCACCGACCCGCCGTCCGGCATGAGGGGCAGCAGCGTCTCGGTCAGCGACTTGAGCGAGTAGGCGGACACGTGCAGCGCCGTGGCCACGTCGTCCCAGCCCGCCGCCAGCACACCGTCGTCCTGGCCCAGGCACGCCTCGGGCGCGAAGCCGATGGCGTGCAGCGCGCCGTCGACCTTGCCCCACCGCGTGCCCAGCTCGTCGGCCAGCGCGGCGTGCTGCTCGGGATCGGTGACGTCGAGCTCGACCACGTCAGGGGGTGTGGGCAGCGTCCTCGCCACCCGCTGGGTCAGGCGCATGCCCCGGCCGAACGAGGTCAGCACCAGCTCGGCGCCCTGCTCCTGCGCGGTGCGGGCCACGGCCGCGGCGATCGAGTCCTTGGTCAGCACTCCGGTGATCACCAGCTTCTTGCCGTCGAGCAGCATCGTCGCGTCCTTGTCGTCCTACAGGGGGATGTTGTCGTGGCGCCGGGAACGCAGCCGCTCGCGCTTGGCGGCGAGCGCCGCCAGCGCCCCGGCGACCGCCCGCCGGGTGTCCGCGGGGTCGATCACGTCATCGACGTAGCCCCGCTCGAGCGCGGTGGCGGGGGAGAGGTGGATGGCCTCGTAGTCGGCCTCGAGCGCCGTCCGGCGGGCCTCGCGCTCGGGGCCGTCGGGCACGGCGGCCAGCTCGCGGCGCCCCAGGATCTCGACCGCGCCCCGGGCGCCCATGACCGCGATCTCGGCGGTCGGCCACGCCAGCGCGCAATCGTTGCCCATCGACTTGCAGTCCATGACGATGAACGCCCCGCCGTAGGCCTTGCGCAGCACGACGCACACCCGGGGCACGGTGGCCTCGGCGTAGGCGAACGCCAGCTTGGCGCCGTGGCGGACGATGCCCCGCCACTCCTGGTCGCGCCCCGGCCGGAACCCGGGCGTGTCGACCAGGGTGACGATCGGCAGGTTGAACGCGTCGCAGAAGCGCACGAAGGCGCCGCCCTTCTGCGAGCCCTCGATGTCGAGGGCGCCGGCGAGCTGGCTGGGCTGGTTGGCGAGCAGGCCGACCGGCGTGCCGGCGATGCGCGCCAGCCCGGTGACCACGCTGGCGCCGAACCGGGCTCGCAGCTCGAGGAAGGTGCCGCTGTCGACCACGTCGCCGATGACGTCGCGCACGTCGTACGAGGCCCGGGGGTCGAGGGGCACCGCCCGGGCGGCCCCGAGGCTGGGGCGCTCGGCCGGCTCGAACGTCGGCGCCGCGCGCGGGCTCTCGCCGTTGTTGGCGGGCAGCAGGTCGAGCAGGTCGGCCACCAGGTCGAGGGCGGCGTCGAGGTCGGTCGCCACCAGGTCGGCGACCCCGGTGCGGGCGCCGTGCACCCACGACCCGCCGACGAGGTCGGCGTCGAGCACCGCGGAGCCGGTGATGCGGGCCGAGCTGGCCGGCGCGTTGACGAACGCCTGGGCCCGGGCCGTCATGACCACGACGTCGGCCAGGCCCAGCAGCAGGGACGGCCCCCCGAGGCACGGGCCGTCGATCACCAGCACCGACGGCACGAGCCCCGACGCCGACGCCAGCGCCCGGGCGACCGCACCCCAGCCGTGGAGGGCGGCGAGCCCGCTCTGCGGGCCCAGGCCCATCCGCCCGAGCACGCCGACGACCGGCATCCCGGCCTCGACGCCGCCGGCCACCGTGCGGGCGATCACCTCGGTGTCGGAGGCGTGGAGGGCCGACGGGCTGCCCCGGAACCAGGCCACCGGCACGTCGGTCGGCAGCCACGGGGCGACGCCCAGGCCCGCCGCCACGGTGCCGGGGCGGCCCCGCCCGATGGGCAGCCGCGGCACCGGCGGGCTGGCCACGGTGGTGGCCATCAGGCGGGCGCGAGCACCAGGGCGACGTTGTGGCCGCCGAACGCGAACGACGTCGACACCGCGGGGCTGGACCCGACGGCGCGGGGCTCGCCGGCCACCACGTCGACGGGCAGGTCGGTGCGCTGGTGGTTCGCGGTCGGCGGCACGACGCCCCGGTCGATCGAGAGCAGCGCGGCCACGGCCTCGACCGCGCCCGCCGCCCCGATCAGGTGCCCGGTGACGCCCTTGATCGACGTGACGGGCACGGCCCCGGGGCCGAACACGTTGGCGATGGCGGCCGCCTCGGCGCTGTCGTTGTGGGGTGTCGAGGTGCCGTGGGCGTTGACGTGCCCGATCGCCGACGGGGCCAGCCCGGCGTCGGCGAGCGCCATCTCGATGGCGGCGGCGGCACCGGAGCCGTCCTCGACGGGGGCGGTGATGTGGTGGGCGTCGCAGGTCATGCCGTAGCCGGCGACCTCGCCGAGCACGGTGGCGCCCCGGGCCACCGCCTGCTCGTAGGGCTCGAGCACCACGAACGCCGCCCCCTCGCCCATCACGAAGCCGTCGCGGTCGTCGTCGAACGGGCGCGAGGCGAGCGCCGGATCGGGGTGCTTGCTGAGCGCGCCCATGCGGGCGAAGGCGGCCATGGTGACGGGCGTCAGGCACGCCTCGGTGCCGCCGCACACCACGACGTCGGCCATGCCGTCGCGCACGAGGCGGGCACCGTCGCCGATGGCGTTGGCGCCGGTGGCGCAGGCGGTGGCGACCGCGGTGTTGGGCCCGGTGAAGCCGTTGCGGATGCCCACGAGCGCGGCGGTGGCGTTGGCCATCATCATCGGCACGAGGAAGGGCCCCACCTTGCCCGGGCCCTTCTCCGCGTAGCCGATGACCTGGTCTTCGAGCGTGCGGATGCCGCCGATGCCCGACCCCGCCACCACGCCGCAGCGCACGGGATCGACGCCGAAGGGCGCCGCCTCGGTGGCCTGGGCGATCGCGTCGGCGGCGGCGGCCAGGCCGAGCAGGGCGGCGCGGTCGGTGCGGCGCACCTCCTTGGGGCCGACGTAGGCCACGGGGTCGAAGTCGCGCACCTCGCAGGCGAAGCCCACCGAGTGCGCCGAGGCGTCGAACAGCGTGACCGGGGCAGCCGCCGATCGCGCTGCGATCAGTCCGTCCCACAGCTCGTCGAGCGTCAGGCCGGCGGGCGACTTGACGCCCATGCCGGTGACCACGACACGGGGACGCCCGCGGTGGTCGGTCGCCGCACCGGCGGCGCGTGCCTCGGTCATGCGTTGGCGGCGCTGGCCGCCAGGATCAGGTCGACGGCCTGGCCGACGGTGCGCACGTCCGCCAGGTCGTCCTCGTCGATCGTGACGTCGAGCGAGTCCTCGAGCTGCATCACCAGCTCGACGAGGTCGAGGCTGTCGGCGTCGAGGTCGTCGGCGAACGACGCGGCCTCGGTGACCTGGTCGGCCTCGACCGACAGCACGTCGACCGCGGCCTTGGTGAGAGCGTCGAGGGCGGTTGCACGGTCCATGGGGAGGTCTCCTGTTCGGGGTGGTGGGCTGGTGGTCGGGGTCGTCAGCGGCCCATGCCGATGCCGCCGTCGACCGGCACCACCGTGCCGGTCACGAACGACGCTGCATCGCTGCACAGGAAGGCGACGACCGCCGCCACCTCGTCGGGTGTGCCAAATCGTGCCATGGGCACGGCCGCGGCGAGGGCCTCGCGGCGGGCCTCGGGCAGCGCGTCGGTCATCGCGGTGGTGACCGGGCCCGGTTCGACGACGTTGACGGTGATGTTGCGGGCGGCGACCTCGCGGGCGATCGAGCGGCTGAGGCCGACGAGCCCCGCCTTGGCGGCCGCGTAGTTGGCCTGGCCGGGCGACCCGGTGGCCGCGACGATCGACGACACGCTGACGATGCGCCCGAACCGGGCCTTGATCATCGGGCGCAGCGCCCGCCGCATGGCGAGGAACGGGCCCGACAGGTCGGTGTCGAGCGTGTGCGCCCAGTCGTCGTCGCGCAGCTGCACCGCCAGCTTGTCGCGGTTGGCGCCGGCGGCGTTGACCAACACCTCGACGGGCCCCCACGCCTGCTCGACCGCGCTGAAGGCCGCGTCGACGACGTCGACCTGGGTGACGTCGGCGTGCACGGTCATGGCCGTGCCGCCGGCCTGCTCGATGGCGTCGCGGACCTTGTCGGCCGCGCCGGCCGAGGCGCCGTAGCCGACCGCGACCCGGTGGCCGGCCGCGGCGAGGGCGCGGGCGCACGCCGAGCCGATGCCGCCGGAGGCACCGGTCACGAACGCAACTCGTGAGGTCATGTGGTCGCATCCTTCGCCAGCGGGGACGGGGTGCCCCAGCGCCAGAGCGCGGTGCCGACCGTCAGGCCGGCCCCGAACCCGCACATCAGCACGAGATCGCCGTCCGCCACCGTACCGGCCGCGGCCGCCTCGGTGAGGGCCAGGGGGATCGACGCCGCGGACGTGTTGCCGAACCGGTCGATCGTCGACGAGGTGCGCTCGGCCGCCAGCCCCGTGCGCGCCAGCACGGCGTCGACGATGCGGGCGTTGGCCTGGTGGGGGACGAAGAGCGCGATCTCGTCGGGCGTGCAGCCGGCCCGGTCGAGCGTGCGCCCGATCGACGCCTCGACGGCGCGCACGGCCCGCCGGAACACCTCGCGCCCGTCCATGCGCAGGTGGTGCTCGCCCGCCGCCACCGTGGCCGCCGACGCCGGGCGAGCGGCGCCGCCCGCGGGCACCACCAGCAGGTCGACGCCGGCGGGGTCGCCGACCAGGTCGGACGCCACCAGCCCGGGAGCCCCCGGGTCGGGCAGGACCGGGCCGCCGGCGCCACCGGCGAGCACCGCGGCGCCGGCGCCGTCGCCGAAGAGCACGGCGGTCGCCCGGTCGTCGGGGTCGAGGATGCTGGTCATCGTGTCGGCACCGATCACGAGGGCGGTGCGGGCGACGCCGGCCGCCATCATCCCGGACGCGGCGGTCAGCGCGTACACGAACCCCGCGCACGCGGCGTTCATGTCGAAGGCACCGGCCGTGGTGCCGAGGGCGGCGGCGAGCTGGGACGCGGTCGACGGCAGGGGGGCCTCGGGCGTGGTGGTCGCCACCACGACGATGTCGAGGTCCGCAGGCTCGACGCCGGCCCGGGCCAGGGCGGCGCGGGCGGCGGTCAGGGACAGCGGCAGGGTCGACTCGCCCGGCCCGGCCCAGCGCCGCTCGCGGATGCCCGAGCGGTCGACGATCCACTCGTCCGAGGTGTCGAGGTAGCGGGCCAGGTCGTGGTTGGTGACCCGGCGCCTGGGCAGCGCCGCGCCCAGGCCGGCGACCCGGACACCACCGCCGGCACCCTCGGCCGGCGCGGTGGCGGTGTGCGGGCTGGTGTCGCTGGCGGCGGTCAGCAGCCTCACGCCAGGACCCGCACCCAGGCCAGGGGCTGGTCGGCCCGCACCCGCTCGCCGGGCAGGGCGAGCAGGCCCATGAGGAAGCCGGTGTGGGCGCTGGTCACGGTGACGCTGCCGTCGGTGACCTCGATCGAGCCGACGACCTGGCCGGCGTGCACGATCTCGCCCTCGGCGGTGACCACCTCGGGCGGGGCCGCGTGGAACACCCCGGCGGTGGGGGCGGCGATGAGTCGCTCGGGCACGTGCACCTCCTCGGCGCAGATGTCGGAGATGTCGGCGAGGTCGCCCGCGGGATCGGCAGGGACGGCCCTGAGCCGGCGGTCGAGGTCGGTCTCGAGCGCGCTCATCGCGGGGCTCCCGTCGGGGCCAACGCCTCGGTGAGGCGGTCGAGGTCGGCGGGCGTGGCGACGTTGTGCACGGTCACCTCGGGCACGGTGCGCTTGGCGAGCCCGGCGAGCACCCGGCCGGGCCCGACCTCGACGAACGTGGTGGCGCCCAGGTCGACCAGGGCCTGCTGCGAGGCCCGCCACAGCACCGGGTCGGTGAGGTGGCGGGTGAGGCGGTCAGGCCAGCCGTCCCGGTCGCCGTGGGCGATGGCGTCGGTGTTGGTCACGATCGGGGCCGACGGGCTGCGGTAGTCGACGGTGTCGAGGAGGTGGCGCAGCTCGTCGGCGGCCTCGCGCAGCAGCGGGGTGTGGAAGGCGTGGCCCACGTCGAGCGGCATGACCCGGCGCACGCCGGCCGCCCGGGCCCGCTCCGCGGCGGCCTCGACGCCCTGGGGCGTGCCCGCGACGACGATCTGGCCCGGGGCATTGTCGTTGGCGATCCACACGTCGCGGCCACCCCGGCAGACCTCGGTCGCCGTGTCGAGGTCGGTGCCCATCAGGGCGACCATGCGACCGGGCCGGGCGTCGGCCGAGAGCTGGCTGAGGTCGGCGCGCCGGGCGGCCAGCCGGTAGCCGTCGTCGGGGGCGACGGCCCCGCTCGCGATCAGCGCGGTGATCTGGCCCAGCGAGTGGCCCGCGAACGCGACCGGCGCCTCGGCGAGCGTGCCGGCCACGGCCCGCCAGGCGACGAGCGACGTGAGCAGCACGGCGAGCTGGCTGGCGCCGGTGGTGGACAGCTCGTCGGCGTCGGCGTCGAGCAGCAGCCGGGCCAGGGGTCGACCGGTCGCCGCCTCGGCGTCGGCGACGACCTGCCAGGCCGGGTGGTCGACCCAGGGCTGGCCGGCGCCTGGCGTGGCAGCCCCTTGGCCGGGGAAGATCGCGGCATACGACACGAGTTGGGGGCCTCCAGCGGGTCCGTCTGGGGGAGCGGGAACGGAGGGTTCTGACCCGCGTGGCTCCCGATGGTTACACGGATCCGTGGAATCCTTCTATGTGTGCGTCAAATTTAACGGCCCCGTCTCGGAGCGCGCCGCGCGCGAGCCGATCTGAGCCGGGCCGACCGACGGGACCAGGGGAGCGAGACGTGGGCACATCACGGCGGCGCCAGCACGGGGACGACCGGCCTGCGCACCGGGCCGGCAGCGCCGGCGCCCGTGACGGCGGGGGCGACGTGACGGCGGGGGCGACGTGACGGGGGCGACGGGCACCACGGGCCCGTCCGATCCGGCCGCGCCTGCCGACGCCGGCGCCCGCCGCTACCGGGCCGCCGAGCTGGCGGCCGAGGTGGGCATCAGCGTGCAGCTCCTGCGGTCGTACCAGTCCAAGGGTCTGGTGCCGCCGCCCCGGCACGAGGGGCGGGTCGCCTGGTACGGGCCGCACCACCGCGAGCGGCTGCTGCACATCCGCCACCTCAAGCAGCGCGGCTTCTCGCTCCGCATGATCGCCGAGGCGCTCGCCGAGGGGCCCGAGGCGTCGGTGGCCCTGGTCGACGAGCGCGAGGTGCTGCGGCTGACCGAGGTGGCCGAGCGCAGCGGTGTGCCGGTCGAGGTGCTGCGCGCGCTCGAGGCGTCGGGCCTGCTGCGCCCGCACCACCTCGACGACGGCGACCGCTACAGCGACGCCGACGTGCGCTTCGTCCGCAACGTGCTGACGCTGCTGGGGGTGGGGCTGTCGCTCGACGACCTCCTCCGCATCGCCCGCCAGCCGCTCGAGATGGCCGACGCGCTGGGCCGCGACGTCATGGATGCCTGGTCGCAGCTCGTGGGTGCCCGGCTGCGGCGCAATCGGCGCGGCGGCCACGAGGGCCTCGACCAGGCCGCCCGGGTGGCGGCCTCGGTGCGGGCGCTGGCGGCGATCGTGGGACAGCTGGTCGCCTACCGGGTCGAGCGGGCGGTGCTCGACGCGGCCCGGGCCGAGATCGAGGCCGAGGGCACCGACGCCGAGCGCGCCGCTCTCGCCCGCTCGCTCGGCGCCCGCTGACCCTCGCTGTTGTTGCACGCGGCGTGCAGGCTTGGCAGCCTGTGGCACCGGTCACCCGACCGGTCCGAGCCGCCGGCCAGGGCCCGGGCCCGCTGCCACCGGCTCGCGTGGCCTCGCAGGGGAGAGCGCACGATGGTCGACGTGACGGGGGACGGCGTGGCCGCCGCTGACGAGGTCGCGATCGGCGGCACGGTCGAGCCCGGGTTCGAGGGCGTCCGCGCCGCGTTCGCCGCCAACTTCGTCGAGCACGGCGAGGTCGGCGCCGCCGTCTCGCTGGTGGTCGACGGCCGCACGGTGGTCGACCTGTGGGGCGGGGTGGCCGATGCCGCTACCGGTGCCCCGTACACGCGCGACACCCTTCAGCTCGTGTTCTCGTCGACCAAGGGCGCCACCGCCATCTGCGCCAACCTGCTGGCCCAGCGGGGCGAGCTCGACGTCGACGCCCCGGTCGCCAGCTACTGGCCCGAGTTCGCGCAGGCCGGCAAGGGCGACATCCCGGTGCGCTGGCTGCTGTGCCACAAGGGCGGCCTGCCGTTCGTGGACGCGCCGCTCGACCTCGACCAGCTCCTCGCCTGGGACCCGGCCGTCGACTCGCTGGCCGCCATGACCCCGGTGTGGGAGCCGGGCGCTGCGCACGGCTACCACGCCGTCACCTACGGCTGGCTGGTCGGCGAGGTGGTCCGGCGCGTGACCGGCAAGAGCCTGGGCTCGTTCTTCGCCGACGAGGTCGCCGGACCCCTCGGCCTCGAGTTCTGGATCGGCCTGCCCGACGACCAGCAGGGCCGGGTCGCGCCGCTGACGAACGCGGGCCTGCACCGACGGCAGCGCGCCGGCACCGCGCCGGGGATGGCGGCCGAGAACCCGCTGGTGGAGGCGGTCGAGCAGGCCGAGCTGGCGGAGGCCGCCGGTGAAGGCGAGGGCGGCGGCCTGGCCGAGACGATCGCCCGGCTGCTCGGCCCCGACGCCCTGCTGCTCAAGGCGCTGGGCGGCTCGACCACGCACCCGCTCACGGCTGAGGGCGTGTTCAACCGGCCCGAGGTGCGGGCCGCGGAGCTCCCGGCGGCCAACGGCGTGACCAACGCCCGCTCGCTGGCCCGCATGTACGCCGCTGCCGTCGGCCCGGTCGAGGGGTGCGACCGCGGCCCGCTGCTGACCGCCGAGCAGGTCGCGGCGGCATCGTCGACGCAGACCAACGGCAGCGACCGGGTGCTGTTCTTCGAGACGACGTTCGGTCTCGGCTTCATGACGTCGTCCCCGTTCTCCCCCTACGGCGGCCCGTGCTCGTTCGGCCACGCCGGTGCGGGCGGGTCCGTGGGCTTCGCCGACCCCGAGCACGGCATCGGCTTCGGCTACGTCATGAACCGCATGATGACCAACCTGTCGGGCGACCCCCGCAGCCGGGGGCTGGTCTCCGCCGTGTACGAGGCCATCGGCGTCGAGCCCGCCTTCGTCTGAGCCGGCCACGCCACGGGCCCGGCGCTCGCCGTCGAGCCCCGCCCCGCCGCCGACATCTCAGGGGAAGACCCCGCCGGCCCTGCCGGCCCCCGGGGGGTCGCCCCGATGGCCCCGTCACGGCGCCGTCGTACCGTCAGTCGTGTCACACCGGGAAGGCGATGTGAACGGACCGACAGGTCGACGACGGCAGTCGCACAGCGAGCACGGCGGGAACCGGCGGCGCTGTGGGGTGGCGGACCCTCGACCCCCAGGCGGCTCGGTCACGGCGGCACGTCGCCTTCCCGGTTGACCTCCCCCTGGCGACCGGTCGACGGGCGGCGCGCTCGGGCCTGCCTCCGTGGCCCGCACGCCCGTCGACCGGGACGCCCCCCGGGTTCCGATGCCGGGTGATCGCCGCGGGACGCCGTAGCCTGGGAGGCCGCCATGTCTTCCGTCGCCGACCTCGCTGCGCACCGACGCACCTTCGCGATCATCAGCCACCCCGACGCGGGCAAGACCACCCTCACCGAGAAGTTCCTGCTCTACGGCGGGGCGGTGCAGGAGGCCGGTCACGTCAAGGCGCGGGGCGAGCGCCGGCGCGCCCGGTCCGACTGGATGGAGCTCGAGCAGAAGCGCGGCATCTCGATCACGTCCGCGGTCCTGCAGTTCCCCTACCGGGGCGCGGTGCTCACCCTGCTCGACACGCCGGGCCACCGCGACTTCTCCGAGGACACCTACCGGGTGTTGGCGGCCGTCGACGCCGCGGTCATGGTGCTCGACGCCGCCAAGGGCATCGAGGCCCAGACGCTCAAGCTGTTCGAGGTGTGCCGGGCCCGCAACGTGCCGCTGCTCACCTTCGTGAACAAGTGGGACCGGCCGGGACGCGACGGCCTCGAGCTGCTCGACGAGATCGAGTCGCGGCTCGACCTGCAGCCCGTGCCGGTGACCTGGCCGGTCGGCTACGCCGGCGACTTCCGGGGGCTGATCGACCGGCGCACGGGCAGCTTCGTGCGGTTCGGCCGCACGGCCCACGGCGCCGCCGAGGCCACCGAGGAGGTGGTCGACCCCGCGCGGGCGGCCGCCGAGGAGGGTGACGCCTGGCGGGCCGCGAGCGACGAGGTGGCGCTGCTCGACGAGCTGGCCGGCTCGGTCGACGACGAGCTGTTCCTGGCCGGCGAGCAGTCGCCGGTGTTCGTGGGCTCGGCCATCACCAACTTCGGCGTCGGCCTGCTGCTCGACGGCATCGTCGACCTGGCTCCGGCGCCGTCGCCCCGGTTCGACGTCGACGGCGCGGCCCGCAAGCTCGACGACCCGTTCTCGGCGTTCGTGTTCAAGGTGCAGGCCAACATGGACAAGGCCCATCGCGATCGGGTGGCCTTCGTGCGCGTGTGCTCGGGGCGCTTCGAGCGGGGCATGGTCGTGACTCACGAGCCGACCGGCCGGCCGTTCGCCACGAAGTACGCCCACTCGGTGTTCGGCGAGGAGCGCGAGACCCTCGACGAGGCCTTCCCCGGCGACATCGTCGCCCTCGTCAACGCCACCGACGTGCGGGTGGGCGACACGCTCTACGTCGACGCCCCCGTCGAGTTCCCCCGGCTGCCCGAGTTCGCCCCCGAGCACTTCGTCACCGCCCGCGCCCGCGACACGGGGCGGTTCAAGCAGTTCCGCAAGGGGGTCGCCCAGCTCGACGAGGAGGGTGTCGTGCAGGTGCTGCGCGACCCCGACCTGGGCGACCAGGCGCCCGTGCTGGCGGCCGTCGGCCCGATGCAGCTCGAGGTGGCGACGTGGCGGCTCGAGAACGAGTTCGGTGCGGCCACCGAGATGGCGCCCACCGCCTACACGATCGCCCGGCGCACCGACGAGGCGTCGGCGCCGGCGCTGCGGGGCATGCCCGGGGTGCGGGTGCTCGCCAGGGCCGACGGCACGCTGTACGCGCTGTTCGAGAGCCCGTACTGGCTGGCCCGCGTCGAGTCCGAGCACCCCGATCTCACCCTCGACCGGCTGGTCGCCGAGGGCACCGCGGGATAGCCGGGTCGCCCGACCGAGCGCCGCGCCACTAAGGGCAGGTCACGCCGTCCTCGGGGACCTCGAGGTCGACGAGGTAGGCGGCCACGATGTCGTCGATGCAGGGCACGCCGGTGCCCACCACCGTGTGGCCGTCGCCCTCGTAGGTGACGAGCACACCCGACTCGAGCCGATCGGCGGTGCGCACACCCGACTCGTAGGGCGTGGCCGGGTCGTTGGTGGTCGACACGACGAGGATGGGTGGCGCGCCGGCGGCCGTCACCGCGGGCATCGGGTCGGCCTGGGCCGGCCACATGGCGCAGCGCACGTAGTCGTTGACGATGGCCTCGCCGAAGTGCGGTGACTCGTCGGCCGCCTCGGCTCCGGCGGCGAGCAGCTCTTCGGGCGTGCCGGGCCAGGCGAAGTCGACGCAGTTCACCGCGAAGTAGATGTCGAAGTCGGCCAAGCCGATGTACTCGTCGGCCAGCGCCACCATGCCGGTGCCGTCGCCGTCGAGCGCGTCGGTCAGGGCATCGGCGAGCTGGGGCCACAGCGACTCGCTGTAGAGCGGCATGGCGAGGCCGAAGGCGAGCTCGCCCGGCCCGAGGTCGCGGGGCGAGGCCGGCACCGGCTCGTCCTCGACCTGGGCGATGAGGTCCTCGACGGCACCGATCGCGTCAGGGGCGACGGGGCACGAGCTGTCTGCGTCGCAGTCGTCGGCGAAGGCCTGCAGCGCCGTCTCGAATCCGGCGGCCTGGTCGACGGCCGTCTCGACCCCGGTGGGCCCCAGGTCGAGGATCCCGTCGATGACCATGGCCCGCACCCGGTCGGGGAACAGGTCGGCGAGCACCTGCCCGATGGCGCTGCCGTAGCTGTAGCCGAGGTAGTTGAGCTGCTCGTCGCCCATGGCGGCGCGCACGGCGTCGATGTCGCGGGCGACGTTGGCGGTGCCGAGGTGGGGGAGCAGGTCGCCGGCCGCGGCCTCGCACCCGTCGACGTAGTCCTGGCTGACGTCGAGCAGCTCGGTGGTGTCGTCGGGCGAGTCGATGGTGGGATCGGCGCCGTAGAGCTCGACCATGTCGCCGCCACAGTCGATGGCGCTCGCCCCCAGCCCCCGGGGGTCGACGCCGACGATGTCGAAGCGCTCGGTGACGTCTGAGGGCAGCGAGAAGCGGAGGAGCGCGGCGAAGTCGCTGGCGGTGGCGCCGGGTCCGCCGGGGTTGACGAACAGCGCCCCGAGGCGGTCTCCGCCGGCGGGCACGCGGGTGATGCTGAGCGTCAGCGTGTCGCCCTCGGGGTCGTCGTAGTCGACCGGCACGTCGAGCTCGGCGCACTCGGTGGCGCTGCCACAGGGCGTCCAGACCAGGTCGCCGGCGGGGGCGTCGTCGCCGTCGGTGTCGTCGCTGTCGCCGGCGCCCTCGCCGGGCCCCCTCGTCTCTGACCTGGCGGCGAAGCCGTCGGGGTCGGCCTCGGTGGCGCACGCGGCGGCGCCGGCGAGCGCGAGCGCGGCGAGGAGGGCGGCAGGACGGGGCGGGCGGCGGAGCACGGCGGCGACGGTAGACGCGTCAGCCGCCCTCGGCGGCGCGCCGGGCGAGCATCCACTCGCGGGGTGCCAGCTCCGACTCGACGATCTCGGCGGCGATGTCGCGGCCGACGTAGCGCAGGTGCCAGGGCTCGTAGTCGAAGCAGGTCAGCTCGCTGCCGCCGTCGGGGTAGCTGATGATGAACCCGAACTCGTGGGCGTGGGCGTCGAGCCACTCGCCGGCCGGGGTGGCCCCGAACTCGGTCGTCAGCTCGCCCCCCTCCGGGCCGAGGACGTCGACGGCGGTGCCGAGCTGGTGCTCGCTGTGGCCGGGCCGGGCGATGCTGGCGGCGGCGGCCTCCTCGCCGACCTGGTCGACCCGCTCGTCGAAGAGCTGGCGCTGGTACGAGAAGCTGCGGTACCCGGAGATGACGACGAGCGGGGTGCCGTTGGCCTCGGCGGCGGTGCGCAGCGCCGCCAGGTCGTCGATCACGATCCGGCGGACCTGGTCGCGGGTCTCGAAGCCGGCCTCGACGACCTCGACCAAGTCCGGAGGGACGTAGTCCTCGGGCAGGCGGTGCGCGGTGTCGACGACGATCGTCGCCCAGTCCGCCTCCGGGTCGCCGGTGACGGTCCCGTCCCCCGCCGTGCAGTCGGGCAGCGGCACCGTGGTCGTGGTCGTGACCGGCGCCAGCGTGGCGGTGGTGGGGGTGACCAGCCGCTCGGCGCTGGCGGTCACGCTGTCGGCGGGAGTGGGTTGCGTGGAGTCCCACGTGATCCACAAGCCGACGCCGGATGCCACGATCACGGCGGTGAGCGCGAGCCCGACGAGCCATCCCTTCATCGCGCCGGCCAACATAGGCGGTCGTCTCGGCCCCCGGTATGCGCGCCACCCCATTCGCTCGGCGCGCCACTCTGGGTGCTGCGATGCCGGTCGCGACCCGCTCGGCGTGGCCGGTACGCTGGTCCGACCCCGGGGACGTAGCTCAGCTGGCTAGAGCACCTGCTTTGCAAGCAGGGGGTCGTGGGTTCGAATCCCATCGTCTCCACCAGCAGTCTGTGAGAAACGAAGGGACCGTCACGCTCCCGTCGAGCTGCAGCGCGCCGCCGTCGACCTCATCTCGCAGTTGCCGAAGCTTCCCACGTACCTCCTTGGCCGATCCGCCCGTCACCTTTCGCCGCACACGGCGACCATCGACAGACCGACCCAGGTCGAGCACACCGACCCACCGCCCACGGTTGGCCTCGTAGAGGACCGACCCCTCGCCCTTCCCACGCCGAGCACCAGCGCTCACGCAGGCTCCAACGCAGCGACGAACTCCGCCAGCGCAGTCGCCGAAACACGACGGGCTGCACCGATCTTCACCGACCGTAACGCCCCTGACCGCATCGGCTCGAACACCGTGGATCCGGTCGCGCTTCCGGGCACCCGATGGCTCCCGAGCTGAGAGCGGCACACGAGCCACCAAGGCTCAGTCGGTAGCAGGTACCGATATCTACGTACCGGGCTCGAACGGACCCGGTTCCGAGAAGCCCTCGATCCCTTCGACCTTCGCATAGTTCTCGGCGATGCTCTCAGGGCTCAGATGTGGATCGTAGAAGCCCGGTCCCATGACGATGGCGATGCGTTGGATTGCTCCGGCTGTCACGTTGTAGATGCGGTTCGTCACCGAACAACGATCGCTTGCCAGCCAGACGATCGCTGGCGCAACAGCCTCGACCGGCATGGTGCGCCGTCCCTCTGCTTCGGGCGTGCGGGAGCCCGCGGCGGGGTGCATCCTCGTGTGCGCGACAGGCGAGATCGTGTTCACGAGAATCCCGTGCTCCGCACCTTCGATCGCAAGGATGCGCATCAACCCGACGACGGCGCACTTGGCAGCCGCATAGGTGGCTTGGCCCCGGAGTCCGAACAGGCCGCTGACGGAGGTCGTCAGGATGATCTTCCCGTGGCGCTGGGCGACCATGTGTGGCCAGGCGGCCTTCACCGTGTTGACGGGCCCGCCGACGTGCACGCGCCAGTAGCGATCGAAATCGTCAAGGGTCGCGTCCTCGAACAGCTGGCTTCCGAGAATGCCAGCGTTGTTCACGAGGAGGTCGACTCTCCCGAAGTGCTCGATGGTCGTCGCGATCAGCTCACTGCCGCCTTCAGGGGTGGCAACGTCGCTGTCATGCGCGATTGCCTCGCCTCCACGTGTCCGAATGAGGTCGGCCACCTGCTCCGCAATCGTTGAGTCCTTCCCGAACCCCGATACGTCGGTCCCCAGGTCGTTCACCACGACCCGGGCACCGCGTTCAGCGAGAAGTTCGACGTATGCGCGCCCCAGCCCGCGACCTGCGCCGGTCACGGCCGCCACTTTCCCCTCCAGCGAAATCCGCTCAGTCATCCCGCCAATCCTCCGACATGATCGGCGTTCGGGCCAGAGACCGGTCGACAGTCGCCCCGGAATCGGCGATCTGCTCGTGACCGGGTCGGGCGGGCGCCTGTCACAGAACGCGCGTGCCACCGCTCGCTGGAAGTTGCCCTCCAATGCCGATCCGAGCGCAGCGGCGTACCAGTCGGTACTGCTCGACCGACGAGTGGCAGGTCACCGAAGCGCCAACCGTGTCCTGAGACCGAACTGTCGACCGTGTCCCAAGACCGAACAGGCCGCACAGCTCTGCGCTGCCGAATTCGGCTCTTCGGCCGGCGGCCATCACATCGTCCAGACCCCTTAGAGCGCGTCCCGCGGGCGGCATGACGAGATGGCCCTGCTCGCGAGCGTCGCGACGATCGCCGAAGCAAGCACGACCTCCAGCAGGTTCAGCGCCAGGCCTTCGGTCCTGGACCAGCCGGGGCGAAAGGCCATCGGGGTGACGAGGGTTCCGATGGTGTAGCCCAGCGCTGGCAGCAGCAGTGCGCACATGACCGTCAGACGTTGAGATCGGGGTCGGCGGGACAGCCCCCAGGCAGCGGCGGCGACCAGTGCGAGCACGACGCCCTGGGTGAGGCCGGTGTCGTGCAGCGACGGGGCCGGACCGGTGCTCGTGCCTTCCGGCCCCAGCACCGCCAGGCGCGCTCGCTGGAGGAGATCCGTTGTCGTGAGGAGGACCAATGCGGTGCCGAGCAGACCTGCGAGCGCGGTGCTCCATCCGGCTCGTCGCCGATCGCCGGAGGTCGACCGTGTGGCGACGAGCAGCAGGCCGGGTACGCACAGCAAAGTGACCAGACCGAAGAGATTCGACGGCTCCAGGGTCTCGTCGGGAATGCTGAGCCAGGTCTGCGGCTCGGCGTCGAAGGCGGCACGGCGAGTGTTCTGGATGTGGAGCGCGTGGACGGCGAGCCACGTGGCTAGTCCGATCGTCCCCAGCGCCCCGATCACGGCCAGCCAGCGCGCCACGCGCGGGCGACCCGCCCAGATACACGCCAGGGCCACAGGGAAGGTTGCGAGGACGAGGCCGACGCCGACACGGATGAGGGGCGGATAGCCGCGCTCGGGATAGCGATAGAACACCGGCTGCCCGAGCAGGCCCACGCCGACGATCACGGCGACGGCGACGGCCGCCGCCACGGTGAGCGAGACGACTGCGGCGAGCGCCAGCGCATCGGTAGCATCTGGGCCGGCCAGGGTGCGACGGGTGGTGCGGGCCCGGGTGCGGATGCCGTGGTACACGAGGTCGAAGGCCTCGGCGATGGTCGGCCTCCGCCGCCCCGGTGGTGCCGCTGCGAGCAGCGTCGAGAGGAGCTCCTCTCCCCGGGCCTGGCCATAGGCCGTCGGATAGGCGAGCAGTAGCCGGCGGTAGGCCAGTTCGAGCCGGGCGTCATGGTCCTCCGCGGTCATACCATCCGGCCTCTCATATTCAGTCGCGCGGTGGCCGCGCGAGCGTTGGCGACCATCCGTTCCGCCTCCGCGGCTAGGACGCTGCGGCCCTCGCCGGTGATGCGGTAGTAGCGTCGCAGCCGCCCGTTTTCGATCTCCTCGCGGTCCGGCACGACCAGGCCCTCGTCGACCAGGCGGTCCAGCGATCCGTACAGCGTCCCCGCTCGGATCCTCACCCGCCCGTCGGACAGCTCGGAGACGTCCTGGATGATGCCGTAGCCGTGCCGAGGTCCGCTCGCCAGCGACGTCAGGATCAGGAACGTCGGTTCCCGCAGTGTCATCTTGCGTGTATATATCGGTAACCTGACTATCGTCAAGGAGCGGCCGCGCCGTAGCGTCACTCGACCGTAGGCCTTGTGACCGGCATCGCTCGATTCGCCATCCGCGGCGAGTGGTGGAACCTCCCTGGCGTTCTCCTCGGCCCTTGGGTACTGGTGGGCCGTCCCAGCGTGGCGCCTCGCTCGACATAGCTGACAACGGGCGTTCCGCGAGCCCCTGGCCGGGTGAGCCGGTGTCGGGCGGACTGAGCCACCGGGTTGCTCGGCCGAGCCCGCCGAGCCCTCAACGCGGAATCCGCGGACCGTCACGGCGTCCTTGAGCCGCCCGGCGGTCACGCCCGACCTGCCCATCAGAAAACGTCGGGGCATCTCCGAGGAGGGCGAATGGGACCGTTGGCTCTGTTGAGAATGTTCTCGGAGGTCGTTAATGCCAGTAGCGACGTCGCTGTGTCGCGTCGCTTGGGATCCTTAGGCGCTAGGAGGTTCGATCACAAGGAACCCGAAGCTCCTGCTCTTCCCCGCGGTCGTCATGGTCGCGATCGTCGGCCTGGGCGTCACGGTCGGCGCCGACCCCGCCGCCCGACCGTTCAAGGGCACCGTCGCTGGGCAGGTGAACTTCGCACCCGCGCCGCAATGCCCAGTCGGCCTCAAGACGGTCTCCGACGCCGAGGGCACGTTCGCGCACCTGGGTAGGACCACGATGCACTCCGAGCACTGCACGCCCACGGGGGACTTCATCACGGGTGGCGCCATGACTCTGGTCGCCGCCAACGGCGATCAACTGGAGATCGAGTACAACGCCTTCGCGCCGTTCCCGCCGCCTACCACCGTCATCCATGGTACCGGAGACTTCGAGATCACCGGCGGTACCGGGCGCTTCGCCGGCGCGACTGGCGGTCAGCTCGACTCCGACTTCTCTACCTACAACTACACCTTCGACATCGTCTTCCCGGGCTTCGGCGAGGACGGCAGACCGCTTCCGGGCCCGAGGCCTGCCGATTGGACCTTCGGGCCCACGACGATCAGCTACTGACGGCAGCGCCTGACGAGTACGCCTTCGAGAGCAAGAGCCGGGACCACGGCGGTTGCCTCTGCATCAGGTCTCTCTGACGAGGCCACTCGTTCCATT
>DASTFE010000221.1:0-10403 GCA_035708905.1 Acidimicrobiales bacterium
GGCGACACGCAGGAGGCGGGCGTGACGGCGCTGTCCGGCCGCGTCCGCGCGCCCACGGTCGACGACGTCGCCCGCTACTCATGGTTCGCGGCCGCGGCGGCGTACGTGTTCGTGATGACGGTCAGCGCCTACTACCTCTCGTGGGACTTCTGGGCCGCGCTCGTTTTCGCGCCGATCCTGTTCGCCGTCACCATCCCGCTGCTCAAGCGGGGGCTGCGCAAGAACCCCGACCCCCGCATCGGGCGGATCGTCGTGATCGCCTTCATCGCCAAGATGCTGGGGGCGATCGCCCGCTACGTGCTGACCTACGGGCTCTACGAGCGGGCGGACGCCGAGGCCTACCACCTGTCCGGGACCGCCCTGGCCGAGGGGTTCTGGAGCAACCGGTTCGCCCAGGTGATGGAGATCGAGGTGCCCGAGATGACGGGCACCCCCTTCATCAAGCTGGCCACCGGCGTGCTCTACATCCTGACCGGCCCCACCAAGCTCGGCGGCTTCATCGTGTTCTCGTGGCTGAGCTTCCTGGGGCTGTTCTTCTTCTACAAGGCGGTGGTCGTCGGGTTCCCCGAGGCCAACCACCGCCGGTACGCCTACCTCATCTTCTTCCTGCCCTCGATGCTCTACTGGCCGTCGAGCATCGGCAAGGAGGCCTGGATCTCGTTCGGGCTCGGCCTGGCCAGCTACGGCATCGCGCTGATCACCCGCCACCAGGCGCTCGGCTACCCGGTCGCCACCCTGGGACTGCTGGCCACCGCCGGCCCGCGCCCGCACATCACCGTGCTGTGCGTCGTGTCGCTGATGATCGCCTACATGCTGCGCCGCAAGTCGTGGCGCGAGTCCAAGCTGGGACCGGTCGGCAAGGTGGTCGGCATCGTCGTGCTGATGGGCGTGGGCGCCGTGGTGGTGGCCAAGGCCGCCTCGTTCTTCGAGGTCGACGGCGTCAGCACCGGCTCGGTCACCGAGGTGCTCGACTACACCGACCAGCAGTCGGGCCAGGGCGGCTCCGAGTTCGAGGCCGTGCGGGTGAAGTCGCCCACCGAGTTCCCCGCGGCGGTGCTCGCCGTGCTGTTCCGGCCCTACCCGTGGGAGGCCAGCAGCGCCCAGGCGCTCATCGCGTCGGCCGAGGGCACCATGCTGCTCATCCTCGGCGCCGCCGCCGTCACCCGGCTGATGCGGCTGCCCAAGTACATCTTCCAGGTGCCGTACGTGGCCTACGTCGTCTCGTACACGATCATGTTCGTGATCGCGTTCTCGTCGATCGGCAACTTCGGCATCCTCACCCGCCAGCGCACCCAGGTGCTCCCGCTGGTGGTGGTGCTGCTCGTGCTGCCCTACGAGCAACCGCTCGCGGCCGACCCCACACCGACGGTCGAGGAACGGGCGCGCCAGCTCGCGGGCACGCCGCGCCGACCGCGCTACGCGGCGCCGTAGAGAGCTGGTCCGGCGGCCGCAGGCCCTCAGCCCGCCCGGGCGCGGACGAGGAAGGCCATGACCGGCCGGTGGCGCCGCACGCCGGCCGGCAGGTGCCAGATCCGCTCGACGGCGAAGCCGGTGGAGTACAGCAGCAGCTCGAACTGGTCGACGGTCCACTCGCGGCGGTGGCCCGGGTCGGCCGGGGGGCCGAGCGGACGGTCGGGCGCGACCGCCGCGGCGTCCGGGGTCGACACCAGGATCGGCGCGCCGGCGGCCCGCCGGTCCAGGCCGTGCAGCAGGCCGACCGGGTCGTCCACCCGCTGGATCTCGTCGAGGCACACCAGCAGGCCCGGCGATGCCCCACCGCCGCCGGCGGGGCCGCGGCTGTCGCCCAGCCCGGCGCCATCGCCCTCGTCGCCGCCGACGGCGGGATCGGCGCCCGCGTCGACGACCGGGGACCACCCCCGCCGGCGGGCCAGCCGCTCGGCGAGGCGCCGCGCCGGTGCCGCCGCGGGCCGGCGATCGGCGGGCGCGGCGTCGGGCGCCGTGCCCCCGGCGCCGCCCGGCTCGGCGGCCGGGTTCTCGCGGTAGCCCCACGCGAGGAACAGCTCGCGCCCACCGTCCGGCTCGTCGCCCGGCCCCTGGGCGGGCACGCCGGGCCGGCCGGCGATGCCCGCGTCCCAGCTGCCGTGCCGGTGCCAGACCCGTCGCCCGACCGCGGGCACGCACGCCAGCGCCAGCCGCCCCCACGTGACGGGCGACCGGGGCGAGGCCCGCACCGCCCGCCCGAGGTGGCGGCGGGCCGCCGCCCACTCGCCCAGCCAGGCGGCGTTGATGCCGGCGATGCTCTCCCAGCGGCCGATCGCTCCCCGCTGCCCGGCGAAGGCGTCGACGTGGCGGGCCAGGATCCAGCGGGTGGTGTCGTAGAGCCGCTGGGGGTTGACGTCGCGCCGCTCGGTGGCCGGCTGGCCCTCGATGCGGACCTTGAGCACGTCGGCGCTCGTCATGCGCAGGCCCTCGTCCCGGGCGGTGGCGAGCAGGCGCAGGAACAGCTCGCTCTGGTGGCGGTTGCCGAGGCCGTCGAGGTAGCCGCCCGCCCGCCGGATCAGATCGGTGCGCACCGCGAAGGTGCCCGCCAGCCACGACCCCTCGTCGTTGCCGTAGGGCTGGCCCAGCGGCTTCGGGTGGTGCGGGAAGAGCTCGTCGCCGGCCGCGGTGACGAAGGTGGCGCCGCAGCACACGATGCCCACCGTCGGGTCACCCGTCTGCTCGTGGAAGGTGGCGAGCCAGCCCGGCTCGGCCAGGTCGTCGTCGTCGATGAACGTGACCCAGTCGCCGGCCGCGGCGGCCAGGCCGCTGTTGCGGGCCCGCGACAGCCCGCCGTTGGGCCGCCGGAGCACGCGGAGCCGGTCGTCGTCGATCGCCGCCAGCACGGCTTGCGTGTCGTCGGTCGACCCGTCGTCGACCACCACCAGCTCGAAGGCGCACCCCTCCTGGGCCAGGATCGCCTGGACGGCCCCCACCACCCGGTCGCACCGGTTGTAGGTGCACAGGACGACCGTGATCAGGGTCGCGGGACCGGAGGGCGGGCCGGCGGTGGCGGCAGTGGGCTCGACGTGCTGCTCCTCACGGATGCTGCTCATGGGTCCCCCCTGCGCGCAGGCGAGGATCCGCGACATGTGGGCAGGATCGCCGGGCTCCTTCGTGGCGCTGTGTCGTCCGCCGCGGGCCGGTGACCGACCCCGTGCGCCACAAGGTTAACGGCACCGGCGACGCCGCACCGAAGGCGCCGCCGGCGTCGACCGGCCGTGATCGCTCGTCCGGCGGCGCGGCTACGCTGGCCCGGTGGCGGCCAGGCGGAGCGACCCACCCACGGTGCAGCGCGCCGGTCTCGCGGGCGAGGCGCCCCCGCCGGCACCTGCGGGGCGGCCGGCGCTCCACGCCGTGCTCGTCACCTACCGGCGGCCCGACGACCTGGCGACGATGCTGGCGCGGCTCGCCGAGCAGCAGCGGCCACCCGACACGCTGGTCGTGGTCGACAACGACCCGGCCGAGTCGGCGCGCGCCGCGGTGACGGCGGCCGCCGGCGACCGCAGCGGCACCGCAGTGACCTACCTGCCGTCCGGCGCCAACCTCGGCCCCGCGGGCGGCATCGCCCTCGGCATGCGCCACGTGCTCGGCCACGCCGCGGACGCCGACTGGGTGGTGCTGCTCGACGACGACGATCACCCCACCTCGCCGTCGCTGCTCGCCGAGCTCGCCGAGCTGGGCGACAGCCTGCGCGCCGGCGACCCGACGGTGGCCGGCGTCGGGCTGTGCGGCGCCCGGTTCGAGGCGAGCCGGGGCCGGTCGGTGCCCGTCCCCGACGACCAGCTGGCCGGCCCGGTGGCCGTCGACTGGATCGGCGGGAACAACTTCCCGCTCTACGCCGTGCAGGCGGTCCGCGCCGTCGGCGTGTTCGACGACCGGCTGTTCTTCGGCTTCGACGACCTCGAGTACGGCCTGCGCCTGGTGGGCGCCGGGTTCGGCGTCTACGCCCACGGCGACCTGTGGCGCCGCGAGCGCGCCGCCCACGGGCGCCTGGGCATCGACCGCAGCCCGTCCCGCACGCTCGACGAGCCCACCTGGCGCCGCTACTACAGCCTGCGCAACCTCGTCCACATCCTGCGCAGGCAGGGCGAGCGGGGCGGCGCCGCCCGGCTGGCCGCCCGGGGCCTCGTGAAGCCGATCTACAACCTGCCCCGCGGGCCCCGCCTGGCCCTGCGACACCTGGCGCTCAACGGGCGCGCCGTGGTCGACGCCTACCGGGGCCGCATGGGGCAGACGGTGCGACCCGCGCCGAAATCCTGAGGCGGGGCGCGGGCGAGAGCCGGGGCCCGCCGGGCTCAGAGCGTCTCGCCCGCGAACGACCGGGGCCGCATGACGCCCTTGGTGTCGAGCACCAGCCGGGCGTGCGTGGCGATCTCGTCGAGGTCGAAGTCGGGGTGGTCGACCAGCAGCACCACCAGGTCGGCCGCAGCCAGCTCGTCGGGCGTGCAGTCGACCACCGGGGCCGGCAGCGCCGGCCCGCCGGCGTCGGGCAGGTAGGGCTCGCAGGCCCGCACGTCCGCGCCCAGCGCCTGCAGGCGCTCGACCACGGCGATCGACGGCGACTCGCGCCAGTCGGACGTCGCCGCCTTGTAGCTGAGCCCCAGCGCCAGCACCCGGCTGCCGTTGAGGGCGCGCTTGTGGCGGTTGAGCAGCGTCATGGCCCGGGTGACCACGTAGTCGGGCATGTGCTCGTTGACCTCGTTGGCCAGCTCGACGAAGCGGAACGTCTGGCCCAGCCGGCGCTTGACGCGCCACGACAGGTACGACGGATCGATCGGCAGGCAGTGGCCGCCGACGCCCGGCCCGGGCGTGAAGCGCATGTAGCCGAACGGCTTGGAGCTGGCCGCGTCGATCGCGCCCCAGATGTCGATGCCCAGGGCGTCGGCGAACACCGCCAGCTCGTTGACGAGGGCGATGTTCACGTGGCGGAAGGTGTTCTCGAGCAGCTTGACCAGCTCGGCCTCGGCGGTGGAGGCGACCGGCACCACCTTGTCGACCAGCGCGCCGTAGAACGCCTCGACGCAGCGGCGCGAGCCCTCGTCGACGCCCGACACCACCTTGGGCGTGTTGACGAAGCCCCAGCGGGCGTTGCCGGGGTCGATGCGCTCGGGCGAGTAGCCGAGGAAGAACTCGTCGCCGGCCCGCAGGCCCGACTGCTCGAGCAGCGGCCGCACCAGCTCGTCGGTCGTGCCGGGGTAGGTCGTCGACTCGAGCACGACCAGCGCGCCCGCCCGCAGCCGGCGGGCCAGGGTGGTGGCCGCGTCCTCGACGTAGGACAGGTCCGGGGCGCCGTCGCGCAGCGGCGTGGGCACCGTGATGACCGCCACGTCGAACGGCCCCGCCCCGGCGGGGTCGCTCACCGCCCGGTAGCCGGCGTCGAGCGCAGCCCGCAGCTGGGCGTCGGGCACGTCGGCCACGTACGACCGGCCCGACTGCAGCGCGGCGGCCCGCTCGGGCGCCACCTCGAGACCGACCACGCCGAAGCCGACGTCGACGGCCCGCATCGCCACCGGCAGGCCCACGTAGCCCTGGCCCACGATGAGCACCCTGGCCGTGCGGGCCTCGATGCGCGCCAGCAGGTCGTCGGCAAGCTGGTTGGCGGTGGCGGGCGCCTGGCCGTCCGCCGGCACGGGAGAGGGAGAGGTGGTCTCGGTCATCGTCCGCTCCTAGGTTCGCTGGGCCCGCTCGCCGAACCAGGCGAGGGTGCGGGCGAGGCCGTCGCGGAACGACACGCCGGGCTCGTAGCCGAGGTCGCGGCGCGCCGCGCCGATGTCGGCGTGCGAGTTGCGCACGTCGCCGGGCCGGGGATCGGTGTGGCTGGGCGCGACCGTCACGCCCAGCTCGGTGGCCAGGATGTCGAGCAGGTCGAGCAGGGTGGCCGGCCTGCCCCGGGCGATGTTGAACACCCGCCCGGCGCACCGCTCGCCGGGCGCGCTCGCGGCGCACAGGTTGGCCGCCACGGTGTCGGCGATGAACGTGAAGTCGCGGCTCTGCAGCCCGTCGCCGTGCACCACCGGGTCGCGCCCGGTGAGCAGCGCGTCGATGAACAGGGGGATCACCGCCGCGTACTGGCTGTCGGGCCGCTGGCGGGGGCCGAACACGTTGAAGTAGCGCAGGCACACCGTCTCGAGGCCGTGCAGCTCGTGGAAGACGCGGGCGTAGTGCTCGCCCGTGAGCTTGGTGACCGCGTACGGCGACCGGGGGACGAGCAGCGCCGACTCGGCGGTCGGCACCTGCGACGCGCCGCCGTACACCGACGACGACGACGCCAGCACGACCCGGCGTGCGCCGGTGCGGTGCGCGGCCTGCAGCACCGCCAGCGTGCCGTGCACGTTGGCGCGGTCGGTGTCGAGCGGCCGCTCGACCGACCGCGCCACCGACCCGAGCGCGGCCTGGTGGAACACCACCTCGCAGCCCTCGACGGCGGCCGCCACGGCCGCCTCGTCGGCCACGTCGCCCTCGACGAACTCGGCGGCGTCGGACACGTTCTCGAGGCGGCCGGTGGCCAGGTTGTCGAGCACCACGACCTCGTCGCCCCGCGCCACCAGCGCGTCGACCAGGTGCGAGCCGATGAACCCGGCCCCGCCGGTCACGAGGGCACGCACTCGCCGGCTCCCTCCGGGCTCGCGCTCTGCACGGCGTCGTCGACCTGCTCGGCGTGCTCGCCCAGGCGGCCGAGCACCTCGGCGATGGTGGTCACCGCGGCGGGGGGCATGGCCCGCCAGAGTGGCAGGCTGATCACGCGGCCGGCCAGCCAGTCGGTGCGCGGCAGGTCGACCGGGGGCAGGTCGGCGTAGGCCTGCTGGCGGTGGACGGCGGGGTAGAAGTAGGGGCGGGTGTCGACGCCCTCGGCCTTGAGCGCGCGCGCCACGGTGTCGCGGTCGAGCCCGAACGCGGCCTCGTCGACGATCACCGTGAAGTCCTTGTAGGTGGAGGCGTCACGGGAGTCGATCACCTGGGGGGTGATGCCCGGGATGCCGGCCAGGGCCACCCGGTAGCGGTCGGCCAGCTCGCGCCGGACGGCGAGGTGCTCGTCCAGCTCGACCAGCGACTCGAGGCCCACGGCGGCGTGCAGCTCGGACATGCGGGCGTTCAGGCCCGCGAAGCGGGTGTCGTAATCGCCCGGGTTGCCGTAGTCGACGCCGAGCCGCACCTGCTCGGCCAGCGCCGGGTCGCGCATCGCCACCAGCCCGCCCTCGCCGGAGGTCATCGGCTTGGTGGGGCTGAGGCTGAAGACCTCCGCGTCGCCGAAGCTGCCGAGCGGGCGACCGTCGCGGGTGGCGCCGAAGCCGTGGGCGGCGTCGAACACGACGGGCACGCCCGCCGACCGCCCGAGCTCCTCGACCGCCTCGGGGGTGCACGGCGCCCCGAAGACGTGGGTGCCGACCAGCACCGAGGCCCCCGCCATCCGGGTCGCGGCGTCGGCCACGTCGAGCTGGCACGTCGCCGTGTCGCAGTCGGCGAAGCGCGGCACGGCCCCGGCCCAGCGGGCCGCGTGGGCGGTGGCCGAGAACGTGAAGCTCGGCATCACGGCCGTGGCGCCCGGCCGGGACAGCGCCTGGTACACGAGCATCAGCCCCGCGGTGCACGACGCCACCGCCACCACGTGGGGCACGCCGAGGCGGTCGGCGGCCTCGGCCTCGAACTGCCGGACGAGCGCGCCGTTGGTCAGCATGCCGCGCTCGTACGACGGCGCGAGCCGCGCGGTCACCCGCTCGAGCGGCGGGGTGGCCGGGCGGAAGAAGGGCAGCCCGTCGGGGAACGCAGGCTGCCCGCCCAGAAGGGCAGGGGCTGTCATCGTCATCTCCTGGACGACCGGTGGGGTCGGGCCGGGCTGGCCCCCACGGCATCGGTCATGGACGGTGGGACGGAGGGCGGGCCCGTGGCGCCGGTCTGGCGGCGACCGAGCACCCGCTGGGCCAGGCCCGGGCGGGACGCCGCCGGGGTCGGGCGGGGCGCGGCGCGGTCGCGGCGAGCGCCGCCCATGCGCACCGCCCACACCGACAGCTCGGTCTTGTCGGCCAAGTCGAAGGTGCTCCACGCCCGGGCGACGCCCTGCGCGAGCGCCGGCGCGAGCTGGTTGGACTCCGCGAGACGCCGGGCCCAGCCCCCGTCGAGGGCGGGCGACAGGGCGATCTGGGCGACGTCGCGCAGCAGGGCGAGGGTGGGAGCGGGGCTGGTGGCGACGTCGGCGCAGGCCACGACGAGCTGCTGTTCGAGGTCGAGCACGGCCACCTCGCGGCCGTCCACCGCCAGCCGGGCCGGCGAGCCCAGGCGGTTCAGGTCGGGCCCGGTGCCACCGGCGAGCCCGGAGGACGGCTGGGCGCCGGCGGGTTGCTCGCCGGACCCGTCCGTGGCGACGAGAGCCGCCCGCAGGACAAGCCGCTCGCGCCGGTGGGCGGGCCCGCCGGCGCGGCCGGCGGGTGGCGGTCCCTGGAGCGCCTCGGCCTCGGGGAGCCGGTCGCGGGGCACCAGCACCTGCACGCTCCGGACGTGGCGCACGTCCGCGTCGCCGTAGGCCAGGCGGCGGGCCGGCCCGTCGACGATGCGGTGGTCGATGCCGGCGGCGGCGAGGACGGCGGCCACGGTGACCGCCCGCCGCTCGACCAGGCGCGTCGACCCCGCCCGCTCGGCGTCGAGGGCGGCCAGCTCGTCGGCCTGGCCGGGCGTCACCGGCAGGCGGCCGGCCCCGGCGGCGGCGGCCAGGAAGCCGACGAGGTCGGCGGCCACGCAACCCTGCACGAGGTCGAACCACTCGAGGTCGCTCAGCGGCGCCCCGGGCAGGTCGGTGCGGCTGCCGGCCAGCCCGTGCGCCGCGACGGCCACGAGGCGGTTGGACTCGGGCATCACCGCGCCGGCACCCGGGCCGCCCGCCCTGGTGCCGGCATCACGGCGTCGGTCCCCGCCGTGGGGGGTCGTGGGGTGGCACGAAGATGTCGTTGGTGTCGGCGCCGTTGCGGCGCAGGGCGCTGTACCGCGTCTCGGCCCGCGGCTCGGCGGGAGGCTCGACCCGCGGCTCGTGGCTCGGCTCGTGCGCCGGCTCGCCGCGGCCCATCACCGTGCTGCGCAGGCGGTCGGCCCGCGACGGCTGGTTGCCGTAGTAGTCGTTGAACAGGCCGGTGGCCACGCCCACCAGCACGACGCCCAGCGTGGGCGCCCCGAGCCGCTCGAGCAGCTCGGACGTGCGGTCGGCGGCGGGGCTGGTGGTGCGGCCGGCGCGGCAGGCGAGCACGACCACGTCGGCCATCGTGACCAGCGCCCGGGTGACGCTGGCGGCCAGGATCGGGGCCGTGTCGATGATGACCACGTCGGCGAGCGCCCGGGCCTCCTCGAGCAGCCGCAGCTCGGCGTCGAGCTGGGCGCCCGGCTGGTGGCCGACCTTGCCGGCGGGCACGAGGTGCAGGCCGGGCACCGACGTCGACTGCACGAAGTGGACCAGCGACGCGTTGCCCGCCTCGAGGAACTCGGACACGCCGGGGGCGTCCTCGGCCTCGAGCACCCGGGCGGCCATGGGGCGCCACAGGTCCCAGTTGACCAGCAGCACCGACTGGCCCGCCTCGGCGTAGGCCATCGCCAGGTTGGCGGCGGTCGAGCTCTTGCCGTCGCCCGCCTCGGGCGAGGTCACGAGGATGACCTGGCGCGGGCTGGCGGCCGGCTGCCCCGAGCGCCCCTGGCGCGCCGACAGCTCGGCGGCCTCGACCTCGAGCGGCAGGCGGTCACGGAACAGCAGCAGCGCCGTGCGCAGCGACCGGTAGGCCTCGGCCACCCGGTGGTCGTGCTCGTAGCCGTGCACCGCCGCCCGGTTGCGGAGCCGGATGGGCAGCAGCGGCACCTCGGCCAGCACGGGCAGCCCGAAGTGGCGCTCGACGGCCTCCTTGGTGTGCAGCCGCGAGTCGGACCGGTCGAGCATGATGGCCACGCCGAAGGCCAGCAGCACCGAGACGAGAGCGGCCAGCAGCATCCACTGGCCCCGGGCGAACGCCACCGCCGACGTCTCCTGCTCGGTGGCGACGGTGGTCTCCTCGACGCTGACCCACCGGGTACTGGCGGTGTCGATGTCCGCGCCGATGGCCGTCAGTTCGCCGGTGAGCCGGTCTCGCTCAGCCATGTCTGACGCGGTGCCCGGGGCGCCGTCACCCCCAGCGGCGTCGATGCGACCCTGGACCGCGGCGATCGCCTCCTGCAACTCGCCCACCCGCAGATCCTTGGCCGCTTCCTCCTCTTCGAGGCGCTTGGTATCGAGCTCTTGGATGTAGCGGAGCGTCTGGTTGGCGAACGCGTTCACCAACCGCACGGCGTCCTGCTCGTCGTTGGCCTCGACGACCATCCTCACCGCGCCCAGCTCGGCGTCGGGGGTGAGCGTCAGCCGGCTCGTCAGCTCGTCGGGCGCGCCATCGTAG
>DASTFE010000222.1:0-7563 GCA_035708905.1 Acidimicrobiales bacterium
ACCGAGGAGCTGGGCGAGCTGGCCCAGGCGGTGCGCAAGGGCGACAGGGCCGACCAGGTGCACGAGCTGGGCGACGTGCTGGCGTGGTTGGCCTCGCTGGCCGGCCCGCTCGGCGTCGACCTCGACGAGGCCGCCGCTCGCTACGCCCACGGCTGCCCCCGGTGCGAGGCGCGGCCGTGCGCCTGCCCGTAGGAGGCCGCCGGCGGCCTGCCGTCAGCTGCGGCGCTCGAGCAGCAGCTCGGCGATCTGCACGGCGTTGAGCGCCGCGCCCTTGCGCAGGTTGTCGTTCGACACGAACAGGGTGAGGCCGCGGTCGACGGTGGGATCGCGCCGGATACGTCCCACGTAGGCGGGGTCGCTGCCGGCGGCCATGAGCGGCGTGGGCACGTCGGCCAGCGCCACGCCGGGCGCCGACGCGAGCACCTCGGTGGCCTGCTCGGGGCTCAGGTCGCGGGCGAACTCGGCGGTGATCGACAGCGAGTGGCCCGTGAACACCGGCACCCGCACGCAGGTGCCGGCCACCCGCAGGTCGGGGATGCCGAGGATCTTGCGGCTCTCGTTGCGCAGCTTCTGCTCCTCGTCGGTCTCGCCCGAGCCGTCGTCGACGAGGGAGCCGGCCAGCGGCAGCACGTTGAAGGCGATGGGCGCGGCGAAGTTGTCGGGCTCGGGGAACTCGACGGCGTCGCCGTCGAAGGTGAGCGCCGCCGCCTCGTCGGCCACCTTGCGCACCTGCTCGTCGAGCTCGGCGGCGCCCGACAGGCCGGCACCCGAGGTGGCCTGGTAGGTGCTGATGATCAGCCGTTCCAGCCCGGCGGCGCGGTGCAGGGGCGCCAGCACCGGCATGGCCGCCATGGTGGTGCAGTTGGGGTTGGCGACGATGCCCTTGGGCACCCGGTCGAGGTCGTCGGGGTTGACCTCGGACACGACGAGCGGGACGTCGGGGTCCATGCGCCAGGCCGACGAGTTGTCGATGACCGTGGCGCCCGCCGCGGCCACCCGGGGGGCGAGCGCCCGCGACGTCTTGCCGCCCGCCGAGAACAGCACGATGTCGAGGCCGGACCAGTCGGCGGCCTGGGCGTCCTCGACGGGCACGTCCGCGCCCTGCCACGGCAGCGTGCGGCCGGCCGACCGGGCCGAGGCGAAGAACCTGATGTCGGCGACCGGGAAGGCGCGCTCGGCCAGCACCTCGCGCATCACCCCGCCGACCTGGCCGGTGGCGCCGACGACGCCCACTCGCACGGAAGACATGGGGGAGAGGCTACGGCCGCCGCCGCCCGGCGGCCCAACGGGTTGCGGGCGCCGGGCCACTCAGGCGCCACCACGTCCGCACGGCCGCCCGCCTGCCTGCCGCCCCGCGTTCTCTGTGCAGATGTGGTTGCCAGGCAACCATTCCTGCACACGGATCCCGGATTCCGGCGTGGGCTACGGCTGGGTCTCGGCGTCGAGGCCGAACGCCGTGTGCAGGCTCTCGACGGCCCGCTCGATCTGCCCCTCGCGCACCACGCACGACGTGCGGATGGCCGAGGTGGAGATCATCTCGATGTTGATGCCCTCGCCGGCCAGCACCTCGAACATGGTGGCGGCCACGCCGGGGTTGGACTTCATGCCGGCGCCGATGATGCTGACCCGGGCGATGTCGCGGTCGGACGACACGCCCGTGGCGCCGATCTCGGCGGCCAGGCGCTGGCACACCTCGGTGCCGGTGACCAGGTCGGAGCGCGGCACGGTGAACGAGATGTCGGTGACCCCATGGTCGGACACGTTCTGCACGATCATGTCGACGTTGACGTCCACCTCGGCCAGCTCGCGGAACAGCCGGGCCGCGATGCCGGGCTGGTCGGGCACGCCGGACACCGTGACCTTGGCCTCGCTGGTGTCGTGGGTGACCGCCGAGACCACCGCCTGTTCCATCGTGGGATCCTCCTCGAGTACCCAGGTGCCCGGCTCCCACGTGAAGGCGGACCGGACGTGCAGCTTGACGCCCCACCGGCGGGCGTACTCGACCGAGCGCATGGCCGGCTTGGGGCAGCCGGTGGCGGTCATCTCGAGCAGCTCGTCGAACGACACCGCGCCCAGGCGGCGGGCCCGGGGGACCAGCCGGGGATCGGCGGTGAACACGCCGGGCACGTCGGTGTAGAGCTCGCAGGCGTCGCCGTCGAGGGCGTGGCAGATGGCGACGGCGGTCGTGTCTGAGCCGCCCCGGCCGAGGAACGTGACGTCGTGGTCGGTCGACACGCCCTGGGCGCCGCCGACGACCGGCACCCGGCCGGCGTCGATCGCCTTGCGCAGCCGGTCGGGGCGCAGCTCGACGATCTTGGCGTTGGTGTGGTTGGTGTCGGTGATGAAGCCGGCCTGGCTGCCGGTGAAGCTGTCGGCGGGCACCCCGACCGAGTGCAGCGCCATGCACAGCAGGGCCATCGCCTTGCGCTCGCCGGCGGTGATGAGCATGTCCATCTCGCGGCCGGGGCGCACCTCGGACACGTCGCCGGCCAAGCGGATCAGGTCGTCGGTCTCCTTGCCCATGGCGCTGACCACCACGAGCACGTCGCTGCCGTGGCGCACCGTGCGGGCGACGTGGTCGGCGACCTCGCGGATGCGGTCGGGGTCGGCGACGGAGGTGCCGCCGAACTTCTGGATCACCAGAGGCACGGCGCACCACGCTACCGGTGGGCGGGCGCGACGGACGAACCCCTTCCCGGTGGTGAGAACGTCGATCGCCCGCCGTGCATGCCCGCCGGGGTCCGCCCGCCGGAGTCCGCCCGAGGAGAGATCTAGGACAGGGTCGACGGGCTCTCGACGAGAGCCCCCCAGGCCTCGAGCCTGGCGACAGCGTCCGGGACGTCGGTCTGGAGCAGTGCGCAGATCGCCCGCAGGTCGTCCCGGCGGATGGTCAGCACACGGCCGTTGTAGTCGCCGCGCTCGACGATGATCGAGCGGACGAAGCGTTGCACCGGGGCCGCCTCGGGCACGTTGCCGAGGGCCTCGAGATCGAGGACGAGCTTGGGTGGACCCTCCGACGGCGGTGTCTGCTCGCCGAGCAGCACCGACACGGAGACGTCGTAGAACTCGGCCAGCTCGTGCAGCCGGGGAAGGCTGAGCGTGCGGAAGCCGCGTTCGTAGGCGCCGATGGCCGATGCGCTCCAGCGGCCCTGCGACTGGCGCTCGACGTCGTCGAGCGACATGTGGCGGGCTTTGCGGAGCGACCGGAGCCGGCGCCCGACCTCGAGGGTCACACTCGTCGGCGTGGTGACTTCATCTTCTTGGTGGTCGTTTGTCATCTGGTTCTCGTGGTGATGGGAGCACGTCGAACCGCCTCAGACCCGCATTCTCGCACGATCGACCCCGAAGAGTGCAGTCCGGAGCCGCCCGCGTGGTGGGCGCGACCTGCCCGAATGCCGTCGTGCCCGGCGCCGCGGCTACCCTCCGACGCTCGTGGCAACCGACAAGCGAGAGCGTCAGCGGGCGGCCCGGCTCGAGAAGAACGTGGCCGAGGCGACGGCCGCGAAGCGTGAGAAGACCAAGCGGACGGCCATACGCGTCGTGCTGGCGGCGGCCGTCGTGCTCGCCGTCCTGTTCGGCGTGTCGCAGCTCATGGGCGACGACGCGGACGACGGCGACGACGCCACGACCGCGGCCGACACCGAGGCCACCACCACCGTGCCGACCACCGAGCCCCCTCCGCCCGAGTACACCAACCCCGAGCTGGCCGAGGAGGTGCTGGGCCGCGAGCCGCCCGAGCCCACCCCGCCGCCCGAGGACACGGCGGGCGACGCCCTCGAGACCACCACCCTGATCGAGGGCGAGGGCGAGGGCGCCCAGGCCGGCGACATCGTCACCGTGCACTACGTCGGCGTGCTGTCGGACGGCACGACGTTCGACGAGTCGTGGAGCCGGGGCGAGCCCTTCCAGGTGCCGGTGGGCCAGGGCGCGGTCATCCCGGGCTGGGACGAGGGGCTGATCGGCGCCACGATCGGCGAGCGGCGCCACCTGCTCATCGGCGCCGACAACGCCTACGGAGAAGCCGACCAGGGCGCCATCCCGCCCAACTCGCCGCTGGCCTTCGACGTCGACGTCGTCGACATCCAGCCGGGCGGCTGACGGTGAGCCGGCGCTACGACGGTGGCGGCGGCCCGTCGTGCAGGCGCCGCTGGAGCAGCACGAGGTCGAGCCAGCGGCCGAACTTGACGCCCACCTCGGGCAGGCGCGCCACCTCCACGAAGCCGAGCCGCTCGTGGAAGCGGATCGACGCCGTGTTCTCGCCCGTCACCGCCGCCACCATGACGTGCTTGCCCGCCCGGCGGGCCCGGTCGACGAGCTCGTCCATCAACAGGCGACCGACGCCGGCGCCGCGGTGGTCGTCGCGCACGTGGACGGTGTGCTCGACGGTGAACCGGTAGCCGGGCCACTTGTCCACGTCGCGGAACTCGCCGTAGCTGGCCCAGCCGACGACGTCACCGGCGTCGTCGGTGGCGACGAGGACCGGGTGGCCCGCGGCCTGCTGGCGGCGCAGCCACGCCGCGCGCGACGCGACGGTGCGCGGCGTCGACGTCCACTCGACGGTGGTCGTCGCGATCAGCGCGTTCTGGATCGCCGTGATCGCCTCGACGTCGTCTGCCGTCGCCTGCCGCACCGCCACCGACCCCATGCCGGGCACTCTAGGACCGGTCGATCGTCACCTCGGCCGCGGCGTCGGGCGGGTTGGTGACCCTGGGCTCCTCGGGCGGCTCGCCGAGGTCGCCGGGCCGGCGGGCCCGGTTGCTTCAGGAGGACGGCGACGACGGCGTCATCTCGTGGGGTGCGGCCCACGAGTGCAGGGTCGCCAGGTAGTTGGCGCGCTCGAACGCCGACGGGTCGCCCGAGGTGGCCTGGGTGGCGCTGCCGCGGAGCTGGGCCACCGACTCGTACTCGTGCTCGGTCATCCAGGTCACCAGGTCGCGCTCGACCTGGCGCAGGTGGTCGGGGCCGCGCTGCAGCAGCGCGGAGGTGAGCATGGCGACGTCCGCGCCGACCATCAGCGCCTTGACCACGTCGGTGCCGTTGTGGACGCCCGACGTGGCGGCCAGCGACACCGCCGGGCCGAGTTGGGGCCGCAGGATGGCGATCCACCGCAGCGGCAGCCGCAGCTCCCACGGGCGGCTCAGCTCGATGCGGTTGACCACCTCGAGCGAGTCGAGGTCGAGGTCCGGCTGGTAGAAGCGGTTGAACAGCACCAGCCCGTCGGCCTCGGCGGCGACCACCCGACGGGCGAAGCTCGCCATCGACGAGTAGTAGGGGCTCAACTTGACCGCGAGGGGGATCGCCAGCGCGGCGCGCACCGCGTGCACGATCGCCAGGTCCCCGGCCTCGACGTCGTCGGCGGTGCGGTCGGGGTCGGCAGCGACGTGGTAGAGGTTCAGCTCGAGGGCGTCGGCGCCCGCCGCCTCGATCAGGGCGGCGTACCGGGCCCACCCGCCCGCCGACGACGCGTTCAGGCTGGCGATGATCGGCACCGACGCCTGCGCCTTGAGCGTCTCGACCAGGGCCAGGTAGCGATCGCCGGCCGTGGCGAACGAGTCGACCGCCGGGAAGTAGTCGAGCGCCTCGGCGAAGTGCTCGGTGCCGGCCTCGAGCGCCCGGTTGAGCTCGACCTCCTCGTGGAGGATCTCCTCCTCGAACAGTGACGGCAGCACGATGGCGGCGGCCCCCGCCTCCTCGACCTGGCGGGCCGACCCCGGCGCGCCGTTCAGCGGCGACGCCGAGGCCACCAGCGGCGACCGCAGCTCGAGGCCGAGGTAGCGGGTCGTGAGGTCGGGCATCATCGCTCCTCGTCGGGATGGCGGTGGCCGGCATCGCTCTCGACCGCGGGCTGCACGCCCGGGTCGGGCGCCCCGGCGTGGGGGACGGTGCGGTGCATGGCCGCGAGCTGCTCGTAGTAGCGCCAGCGCTCGTCGGCGTCGGCCTGCAGCAGCGCCGCCAGGTGGCGGGCCCGCTCGGGATCGGTGCGCTCGAGGATGGCGAAGCGGGTCTCGGTGCCGGCGAAGTCGCGCACGGGGATCGACGGGCGGTGCGAGTCGAGCGAGAACGGCTGGACGTCGCCCGACTCGCTGGGACGGAACCGGTACAGCGGCCAGTAGCCGCTGCGGACCGCGTCCTTCTGGTGCGACATCGACTTGGACATGTCGATGCCGTGGGCGATGCAGGTGCTGTAGGCGATCACCAACGACGGTCCCGGCCAGGCGTCGGCCTCGAGCAGCGCCCTGGTGGTCTGCAGCTCGTTGGCCCCCATCGACACCTGGGCCACGTAGACGTTGCCGTAGGCCCGGGCGATGGCTCCCAGGTCCTTCTTGCCGGTGGCCTTGCCCGCCGCCGCGAACTTCGCCACCGCGCTGCGGGGGGTGGCCTTGGACGCCTGGCCGCCGGTGTTGGAGTACACCTCGGTGTCGAGCACCAGGATGTTGACGTTGCGCCCCGACGAGAGCACGTGGTCGAGGCCGCCGAAGCCGATGTCGTAGGCCCAGCCGTCGCCGCCGATGAGCCACACGCTCTGGCGAACCAGGTTGTCGGCCACCGACGCCAGCCGGGCGGCGTCGGCCGCCGTGCCGCTGCCGGCGCCGCTGCCGGGGCCCGCCAGCTCGCCGAGCCGGCCGCGGAGCGCCGCCACGAGCTGGCGCTGCTCGGCCACCTCGGCCTCGCTCTCCTGGGGGTTGGCGAGCAGCTGGCCGACGAGGTCGTCGCCCAGCTCGGCCACCAGCCCCACCAGCAGCGTGCGGGCGTGGTCGGCCTGGGCGTCCACCCCCAGCCGCAGGCCCAGGCCGAACTCGGCGTTGTCCTCGAACAGCGAGTTGTTCCAGGCCGGCCCGCGCCCCTCGGCGTTCGCCGCCCACGGCGTGGTGGGCAGGTTGGCGCCGTAGATCGACGAGCACCCGGTGGCGTTGGCGACGACCATGCGGTCGCCGAAGAGCTGGGTGGCCAGCCGGATGTAGGGCGTCTCGCCGCAGCCGGCGCAGGCGCCCGAGAACTCGAACAGCGGTTCGAGCACCTGCGAGCCCTTGACCGAGTCGTGGGCGAGCAGCGAGCGGTCGAGCTGCGGGATGGTCAGGAAGTGGTCCCACCGCCGCCGCTCGACGTCGCGGTGCACGAGCGCCGGCTCCATGTTGATGGCCTTGTGCCCGATCTCGGTCTTGCTCTTGGCCGGGCACACGTCGACGCACACGCCGCAGCCGGTGCAGTCGTCCGGGGCGACCTGGATGGTCAGGTGGTGGTCGGCGAGCTCGCGCGACCGGAACGGCTTGCTGAGGAACTCGTCGGGCGGGTCGGGGACGGCGTCCGGGGCGAACACCTTCATCCGGATGGTGGCGTGCGGGCAGACGATGGCGCACTTGCCGCAGTCGATGCAGATGTCCGGGTCCCAGATCGGGATCTCGCGGGCGATGGCGCGCTTCTCGTACCGCGTGGTGCCGGTGGGGAAGGTGCCGTCGACCGGCAGCGCGCTGACGGGCAGCAGGTCGCCGTCGCCGGCCATCAGCACCGACGTGACCCGCTGGACGAAGTCGGGCGCGTCGTCGGGCACGGTCACCGCCATCG
>DASTFE010000223.1:0-9162 GCA_035708905.1 Acidimicrobiales bacterium
CGTCGCCGGCTCGGCGTGGGTGAGGTGCGCACCTGGGGTGCGCATCTCACCCTCGCAGACCGGATCGACGCGGACGGGGGGCTCCCCGTGCGGTCCGGTATGGGACGCGTGGTCGTGGCAGGCGTGGTGGTAGCCCTGGCAGCGACGCCCGCCTGTGGCGGCGGCCCAAGGCCCGCCCAGCCGTCGGCTGGCGGCCACGCCGGCGATGCGGTCCGCGGGCCGGTCGGCCATGCTGGCGGCCATGACGGTGGAGCGCGTCCCCTACGACGAGTTCTCGATGTTCCACGAGAACGCGGAGGAGTTCGGCATCCCTTACGACGGCCCGCCGACGGTGCGGCGCGAGTTCGTGGAGGTCGACCCCGGCCGCCGGCTCAGTGCCCTGGTGTGGGGCGAGGACGAGCCCGAGGTCGTGCTGCTGCACGGCGGCGCGCAGAACGCCCACACGTGGGACACCGTGGCGCTGGCCCTCGGCCGGCCGCTCGTGGCCGTCGACCTGCCCGGCCACGGGCACTCGGATGCGGGTCGGGACGGCTGGGTCGCCCCGCAGACCAATGCCGAGGACGTGGCCACGGTCGTGCGGGCGCTCGCCCCGCGGGCCCGGGCCGTCGTCGGGATGTCGCTCGGCGGCATGACCGCGCTGGCCCTCGCCCACCAGGCCCCCGACCTGGTGCCGTCGCTGGTGCTGGTCGACATCACGCCCGGTGTCACCGCCGGCAAGGCGTCGGCGATCACCGCCTTCATCGACGGCCCGGCCAGCTTCGACAGCTTCGACGACCTGCTCGCCCGCACGATCGCGTTCAACCCCACCCGGTCGGAGTCGTCGCTGCGCCGGGGCATCCTGCACAACGCGCTGCAGCGCGAGGACGGCACCTGGGTGTGGCGCTACGCCCGCCACCGGGCCGCTCGCCCGGAGGGGATCGAGCACCCCGACTTCGGCTCGCTGTGGGATGCCGTGTCGGCCTACACCGGCCCGCTCATGCTCGTGCGGGGGATGCGCGACCAGTCGGTCGTGGACGACGCCGACGAGGCCGAGCTGCTGCGCCGGCGCCCCGACGCCCGGGTCGAGCACGTCCAGGACGCCGGCCACAGCGTGCAGGGCGACACCCCCGTCGAGCTCGCCCGGCTGATCGCGGACTTCACGGCCGAAGGCCCGTGATCAGAGCGCGTGGCCGGTGGTGCTGTCGACGTGGGCGGGCAGCTCGCCCTCGTGGCGGTCCCCGGTCGACGGCGTGCCGGCCGGCTCGAACATGAGGATCGACCCGCCGGGCGACGACGGCTTGTGCTCGGTGCCCCTCGGCACCACGAAGGTGTCGCCCTCGGTGAGCACGACGGTGCGCTCGCGGCCGTCGGCGTCGCGCACGGCGACGTCGAACCGGCCGGCGAGCACGAGGAAGAACTCGTCGGTGTCGTCGTGGACGTGCCAGACGTGCTCGCCGGCGACGTGGGCGATGCGGACGTCGTAGTCGTTGACCCGGGCCACGATGCGCGGGCTGTAGACGTCGCCGAACGAGGCGAGGGCGTCGGTCAGGTTCACGGGGGAGGCCATGTCCATCACCCCACTGTCCGCCACCGGGCCGGCCGGCGTCTTGTACGTTCCTCGCGCGGGAGAGCGGTCGACCCCACCGGCCCACCGGGCACCCCCGGGTGGCGGGGGCCCCACCGGGCTTGCAAGGATCGGCGCCCGTGAAGGTGGACAAGCTGACCGGCACCGACGGCTTCGTCGTCACCGATCTCGACGATGCGACGACCTCGGTCGGGGTCGTCCGGCTGGCGCCCAAGGTGCTGCGCGACGGCGCCCAGCTGCTGGCCCGGTCGGTGACCTACGCCTTCGCCTCGTTCGGCATCAGGGGCCACGGCGGCGCCTCCGCCGGCATCAACGCCCGGCCCGACGCCCGCGACGGCGCGGTCGCCGCGTTCGTCGACGAGATCCGCCCGCGGGCCGAGAGCGGGGCGCTCGCCTTCTGGCCCGGCACGGGCCTGTCCGCCGCCGACCTGGCGCCGCTGGGGTGGGGCGACCTCGACGCCGGCCTGACCGCGGCCGGGGCCCTGGCCGCGGGCCGGGTGGCCGGGCCGCACGACTGGCGCTCCGCGGCGGTCGTCGGGTCCGGGGCCGTCGTCGACGCCGCGGTGGCCCAGCTCACCGAGGCGGGCGCCACGCTCGCCGACGGACGCTACGACGCGGCGTGCGACGTGCTGTTCGTGGCCGGTAGGGCGGGCGTGCTCGACCACCCGACCGCGGCCGCGGTCCAGGCCCGCACGATCGTGCCGCTGACCCCGGTACCGGTGACAGCCCGGGCGCTGGCCGTGCTCGGCCGGGCCGACCGGGTCGTGATCCCCGACTTCCTGTCGACGGCCGCGCCCCTGCTCGCCACGTACGACGCCGGGGGCGGCGACCCCGTCCGCCGGGTCCACACGGCGGTCACCGACCTGGCCGAGGCCGGCCCGGGCCTGTGGCTGGCGGCGGCCAAGCGGGCCGAGGAGCACCTCGCCACGTGGACCGGCGAGAAGCCGTTCGGCCGCCCGCTGGCGTGAGCCCGCCCGCGGCGACCGCGACGCGCGGTCGCCGGCCCACCGCTGCCCTGGGCGCGGGGCGGGGCCAGGGTCTACCTTGTCAGGCCGTACCGCACGGGGGCGAGGCCAGTCGGGGGGGATGTTGACCGACAACACGACCAGCGAAGAGCCGGCGCGCCTGATCGGCAACCGGCCGCGGCTGATCCTGCTGAGCTTCCTGATGCTGTTCGTCGAGCTGGCGGTGATCCGCTGGTCCGGCGCCAACGTCGTCTACCTCGCCTACTTCTCCAACCGGGTGCTGCTGGGCAGCTTCCTCGGCATCGGCCTCGGCTTCCTGTGGGCGGGACGGGGCGGGCGGCCGCTGTTCCCGTACTCGCCGGTGGTGCTGGCGCTGTTCGTCGCCTTCATCCGGATGGCACCGATCGACATCGACGTGTCCGGCGGCCAGCTCATCTTCTTCAACGAGCCGACCATCTCGGGCCCGCCCCGCGAGGTCGTCCTGCCGGTCATCTTCGTCACCGTCGCCGTGCTGCTGATGTTCATCACCGACGGCGTGGCCCGCACCTTCAAGACGTTCGAGCCGCTCGAGGCCTACAAGCTCGACCTGATCGGCAGCACCCTGGGCATCGCCGGCGTGGCCCTGCTGTCGTTCCTCGGGTTGCCGCCCGTGACGTGGGGTGCCGTGGCCGGCCTGGTGCTCATCCTGGTGTCGCTGCCCCGGGTGCAGGTCGTCACCGTCGCCGCCGTGCTCGCGGTGGTCGTGATGCTGGGCATCGAGTCGTCGGCCGAGCGGACCTGGTGGTCGCCCTACTACAAGATCGAGCAGGGCGACGCCCCCTACGGCGGCTACATGGTCAAGGTCAACGAGGTGCCCCACCAGTCGACCCTGCCCGTGATCGACAACCCGCTGTACGGGTCGAACTACTCGCAGGCCTCCGGCGTCAACCCCGGTGACGTGCTGATCATCGGCGCCGGTGGGGGCAACGACGTGGCGGCCGCCCTGCAGAACGGCGCCGAGCACGTCGACGCCGTCGAGATCGACCGCAAGCTCTACGAGCTGGGCCGCGACGCCCACCCCGACCGCCCCTACGACGACCCCCGGGTCGACGTCCACATCGACGACGGACGGGCCTTCCTCGAGCGCAGCGACCAGCGGTGGGACCGCATCCTGCTGGCCCTGCCCGACTCGCTCACGCTGGTGACGGGCCAGGCGTCGGTGCGGCTGGAGAGCTACCTGTTCACCGTCGAGGCGATCGAGTCGGCCCGCGACCACCTCACCGAGGGTGGCGTCTTCTCGATGTACAACTACTACCGCGAGGCGTGGCTGGTCGACCGCTACGCAGGCACGCTCGAGGAGGTGTTCGGCCGGGCGCCGTGCATCGAGACGCTGAGCTCGGGCACCGAGGACGACATCTCCCACCTGGCGGTGCTGGCGGTGTCCGAGGACCCCGACGCCATCCCCTGCGACGGCGAGCGCCAGGAGCTGTGGCAGCGCAGCGCTGCCACCCCGGCGCCCTCGCACGACGACCACCCGTTCCCGTACCTGATCGAGCGGGCGCTGCCCGGCTTCTACCTCGTCACCATCGGGCTCATCCTGCTGGTGTCGCTGCTCGCCATCCGGGGCGTGGCCGGCCCGGTGCGCCCGATGCTGCGCTTCACCGACCTGTTCTGCATGGGCGCGGCGTTCATGCTGCTCGAGACCAAGAGCGTGGTGCAGTTCGCGCTGCTGTTCGGCACCACCTGGTTCGTCAACGCGCTGGTGTTCCTCGGGGTGATGCTCAGCGTGCTGGCGGCGGTGCTGCTGTCGCAGCGGGTCACGTTCAAGCACCCGGCGCGCCTGTACGTCGTGCTGCTGGCCGGCCTCGTGCTGGCCTGGTCGGTACCGCCGAGCGCGCTGCTGGGCCTGTCGTTCGTGCCCCGGTTCGCGGCGGCGGTCACGCTGGCGTTCCTGCCGATCTTCACCGCCAACCTCGTGTTCGCGCAGCGCTTCAAGTCGACCAGCGCCTCGGCCACGGCGTTCGGCGCCAACCTGCTGGGCGCCATGTTCGGCGGCATCCTCGAGTACGCGTCGCTCGTCATCGGGTACCGGGCGCTGCTGATCGTCGTCGGCCTGCTGTACGGCGCGGCGTTCCTCGCCGGCCGCAGGCAGCTCACGGCGCCGGCCGACGTCGACGGTCCGGGCGGGCGCGCCGGGGATCGAGAGGGGGACGGCGACGTGGCCGTCGGCACGGGGCCCGCCGCGCCCGTGCCGGTGTCAGCCGACTGAGCCGGCCCGGGGGCGGCTCGGTCGTACGACGGCGCGACCGGGCGACCCGCGGCTCTGCCGTCTCTCAGCGCCGACCGCGGCGCCGGGAGGCGGCAGGGCCCGGGCTCACTCCCACTCGATGGTGCCGGGCGGCTTGGACGTGATGTCGTAGGCCACCCGGTTGACGCCGGCCACCTCGTTGATGATGCGGCTCGACATCGTCTCCATGACGTCGTAGGGCAGGCGGGCCCAGTCGGCGGTCATGGCGTCCTCGCTGGTGACGGCCCGGATGATGACCGGGTGGGCGTACGTGCGCTCGTCGCCCATCACCCCCACCGACCGGATGTCGGGCAGCACGGCGAACGACTGCCAGATCTGCCGCTCGAGGCCCGCCTTGCGCAGCTCTTCGCGCACGATGGCGTCGGCCTGCTGGAGCGTGGCCACCCGGTCGGGCGTGACCTCGCCGATGATCCGCACGGCCAGCCCCGGGCCGGGGAACGGCTGGCGCCACACGATCTCTTCGGGCAGGCCGAGCTCTTCACCAACCCGGCGGACCTCGTCCTTGAACAGGGCCCGCAACGGCTCGACCAGCTCGAAGGTCATGTCCTCGGGCAGCCCGCCCACGTTGTGGTGGCTCTTGATGGTGGCGGCTCCCTCGCCGCCGCCCGACTCGATGACGTCGGGGTACAGCGTGCCCTGCACCAGGAATCGGGCGTCCTCGAGCCCACCCGCCGCCTCCTCGAAGATGCGGATGAACAGCTCGCCGACGATCTTGCGCTTGTCCTCGGGATCGGTCACCCCGGCCAGCCGCTCGAAGTAGCGGTCGGCGGCCCGCACGTGGACGAGCTCGATGTGCTGGTGGCGGCGGAACGTCTCGACCACCTGCTCGCCCTCGCCCTGGCGCAGCAGGCCGGTGTCGACGAACACGCAGGTGAGCTGGGGACCGACGGCCTTGTGCACCAGCGCGGCGGCCACCGCCGAGTCGACCCCGCCCGACAGCGCGCAGATCACCCGGGCGTCGCCGACCTGGGCCCGCACGGCGGCCACCTGCTGCTCGATGATCGACGTCATCGTCCAGCTGGGCGGGATCCCGGCCAGGTGGTGCAGGAACCGGGCGAGCACCTGCTGGCCCTGCGGGGTGTGCGACACCTCGGGGTGGTACTGGACGCCCCAGATCTTGCGGGCGGGCGACTCGAGGGCCGCCACCGGTGCGTCGGCCGTGCTGGCCGTGACCGCGAAGCCCTCGGGCGCCCGTGTGACGGCGTTGAAGTGGCTCATCCACACGAGCTGCTCGACCGGCTGGTCGGCGAGCAGCCCGCCACCGCCGTCGACGACCCGCAGCGTCGTGCGCCCGTACTCGCCCTTGGACCCCTTGCCCACCTCGCCGCCCAGCTGCTGGGCGACGAGCTGGGCGCCGTAGCAGATGCCGAGGATCGGCACGCCGAGGTCGAAGATCTCGGGATCGAGCAGGGGGGCGCCCTCGACGTGGACCGACTTTGGCCCGCCCGACAGGATCAGCGCGGCGGGGCGGCGCTCGCGCACCTCGGCCGCCGTGATCGTGTGGGGCACGATCTCGGAGTAGACGTGGGCCTCGCGGACCCGCCGGGCGATGAGCTGGGCGTACTGGGCCCCGAAGTCGACGACCAGGCAGGTGGCGAACTCTTCGGACAGGGGCGTGGTGCCGCCCGTGGGCACGACCTCGCCGGCGTGGGCGGTGCCGCCCGTCACCGGGGGCCCCCGACCACCACGAGGTCGGCCTTCTGCAGGTCCTTGAGCGACTCGAAGCCGCACAGGGCCATCGCCCGCCGCAGGGCGCCCGTGAGGTTGACCGCACCGGAGGCGTCGTGGGCCGGCCCGTGCAGGATCTGCTGGAGCGTGCCCCGGGCCTCGACCCGCACCCGCTCGCCGCGCGGCAGGGTGGCGTGCACGGCGGGCATGCTCCAGTGCCACCCCCGGCCGGGTGCCTCGGTGGCGGCGGCGAAGGGCGTGCCGGCCATCACCGCGTCGGCGCCGCAGGCCACCGCCCGGGCGACGTCGCCGCCGGTGGTGATGCCGCCGTCCGCGACGACGTGGCAGTAGACACCCGTCTCGTCGAGGTGGCGCATGCGGGCAGCCCGGGCGTCGGCCAGCGCCGTGGCGAGGGGCACGCCCAGGCCGAGGACCTCGCGGGTGACCCCGGCAGCGCCCGACCCGGCGCCGACGAGCACGCCCGCCGCGCCGGTGCGCATGAGGTGCAGCGCCGCCTGGTACGAGGTGCACCCGCCGACCAGCACGGGGATCTCGTAGTGGCGGATGAACGCCTTGAGGTTGAGCGGCTCGACCGTGCGCGCCACGTGCTCGGCCGACACGATCGCCGCCTGGACCACCAGCAGGTCTGGCTCGGCCCGCAGCACGGCCTCGGCCAGCTCGAGCGTGCGGTGGGGCGTGACGGCGACGGCGCAGGTGACGCCGGCGTCCTTGATCTGGGCGATGCGCTCGCCGATCAGCTCGGGCTTGACCGGCTCGGCGTAGAGCTCCTGCAGCCGGGGGGTGGCTTTGGCCTCGGGCAGCTCGGCGATCTCGTCGAGCACCGCCTCGGGGTGCTCGTAGCGGGTCCACAGGCCCTCGAGGTGCAGCACCCCGGCCGAGCCCAGGCGTCCCAGCTCGATGGCGGTGGCTGGCGAGGTGACGCTGTCGGTCGGGGCGGCCAGCACCGGCACCTCGAACCGGTAGGCGTCGATCTCGCACGAGATGTCGACGTCCTCGGGGTCGCGCGTGCGCCGGTTGGGCACGATGGCGACGTCCTCGAGCCGGTAGGCCCGCTTCGCCGTCTTGCCCATCCCGATCTCGACGTCGGCCATGGTGGCCACCACCTCGCAGCCCGCCGGGGCCCTCCCGGGGGAAAGCCCGAAGTCTACCGACGAGCCTGCCGGGGCCGATGATCCCTGGACGGGCCGTCACGCCAGGTCGTCGACGAGCGCCCACAGGGCGTCGACGTGGCGGCGCTCGGTGGTCCAGGCCCCGATGCTGGCCCGGATCACGTAGCGGTCGGCCAGCCGGGTGTGGGTGAGGTACACCCGGCCGGTGGCGTTGAGCTCGTGGTGCAGCGCCTCGGTGGCGTCGTCGCCGTCGACGTGCCGGAAGCACACCAGGTTGAGGCGCGCGGGCGCGGCCAGCGCCAGGCGGGGGTCGGCCTCGATCCTGGCGGCCAGCTCGCCGGCCAGGCGGACGTGCTCGCGCACATGGTGGCGCAGGCCCTCGGCCCCGTACCACCGCAGCACGAACCACAGCTTCAGGGCCCGGAACCGCCGGCCGAGCGGCACCTGCCAGTCGCGGTAGTCGACGACCGCACCCGACTGCGACGCGGCGTTGCGTAGGTACTCGGGCAGGATCGACAGCGCGTCGATCAGCGGCGCCCGGTCGGCCACGAAGAAGCACGAGCAGTCGAACGTGGTGAACAGCCACTTGTGCGGGTTGAACACGTAGCTGTCGGCCCGTTCGAGCCCGGCCTGCTGGTGGCGGTGCTCGGGGCAGACCGCGGCCGACCCGGCCATCGCCCCGTCCACGTGCAGCCACATGCCCGCGGCCTCGGCCACGGGCGCGATCCGGTCGACCGGATCGACGGCCAGCGAGCTGGTGGTGCCGATCGTAGCCATGACCAGGCACGGCACCCGGCCGGCGGCCCGGTCCTCGTCGACGGCGGCCGCCAGCAGGTCGGGGCGCAGGGCGAAGGCGTCGTCGACGTCGACCAGCCGCAGCTGGTCGGGCCGGAGCCCGGCGACCCGGGCCCCCTTCTCGAGCGACGAGTGCGCCTGGGTCGAGGCGTAGACGACCAGGTCGCCGAGGGATGCCCCGCGCTGGCACGCCCGCTGGCGGGCGGCGAGCAGCGCGCACAGGGTGGCCGACGAGGCCGAGTCCTGGATCACGCCCCCGCCGGCCCCGGTCGAGCGGAACCGGTCGGGCAGGCCGAGCAGGTCGACGGCCCAGTCGAGCACGTGGGACTCGACCTCGGTGAGCGCCGGTCCCGTCTGCCAGAGCATGCCCTGGGTGCCGAGGCCGCTCGACACGATGTCGGCCAGGATGCCGGGCCCCGAGGTGTTGGCCGGGAAGTAGGCGTGGAAGCCCGGGTGCTGCCAGTGGGTGGTGCCGGGCAGCACGACGCGGTCGAGGTCGGCCAGCACGTCGGCGAACGGCTCGGGCCGCTCGGGCGGGGCGGGCGGCAGCCACGACCGCACGTCGCCGGGCGCGACGTCCGGCACCACCGGGTGCTGCTCGACGGTGGCGAGGTAGTCGGCCACCCAATCGACGATCTCGTGCCCCCACCGCCGCAGCTCGTCGGGGGTCATGTGGTACGAGGTCGGTGGCTCGGGCATGGCGGCGACGGTACCGACGCCGCCGCGGCTCGGCGCCCTCCGCGCCGTGTCTCA
>DASTFE010000224.1:0-4051 GCA_035708905.1 Acidimicrobiales bacterium
GCGGGCGACGTCGTCGCCAGCTACCGGGTGCAGTGGGACGCCGAGGATCCGCTGCACGTGGGTCGCGACGGCCTGTTCACCTACTTCGAGGCCCTGATGGGCGGGTTCCTCAACCCGCCGCCGGCCGAGGGCTGAGCCACACTGTGTGAGCGGGGGCCCGGCGCACGCCGCGCCGGGCCCCCTGTGCCCGACCCATGCTGCGATTCATCCTCCGGCGGCTGCTCAGCTCGATCCCCGTCCTGTTCGGCATCCTGCTGGCCACGTTCGTCATCGGCCGGCTGCTGCCCGGCGACCCCTGCCAGGCCGTGCTGCAGGAGCGGGCGACGCCCCAGGCGTGCGAGGACTTCAACCACCGCTACGGGTTCGACCAGCCGATCATCGTCCAGTTCGGCGAGTACGTCGGCGACGTGTTCACCGGCGACCTGGGCGAGTCGGTCCGGCTGCGCCAGCCGGTGACCGACCTCCTCGTCGAGCGCCTGCCGGTGACCCTGCAGCTGTCGGTCGCAGCGCTGATCCTGGCCGTTCTCGTCGGCGTGCCGCTCGGCGTGGTGGCGGGCACCCGGCACAACTCCAAGACCGACGTCGCCACGATCGTCGGCGCCAACCTGGGCGTGTCGATCCCCGTCTTCGTGCTCGGGCTCATCCTGCAGTACGTGTTCGCCGTGCAGCTCAACGACACGCCCCTCGACCTGCCGACGTCGGGGCAGCTGACGGCCGGCACCATCCCCGAGCCCTTCTACGAGGTCTGGGGCATCGGCGAGAACCCCGTGTTCGAGTTCATCTCCAACATCGACCTGCTCAACGCCGTACTCATCTGGCGGTGGGACATCTTCGTCGACGCCCTGCAGCACCTGATCCTGCCGGCGGTGGCGCTGTCGACCATCCCCATGGCCGTCATCGCCCGCATGACCCGGTCGAGCCTGCTCGACGTGCTGGGGCTCGACTACGTGCGCACCGCCCGGGCCAAGGGCCTGCGCGAGCGGGTCGTGATCGCCCGCCACGCGCTGCGCAACTCGCTGCTGCCCGTCGTGACGGTCATCAGCCTGTCGCTGGGCACCTTGATCGGCGGGGCGATCCTCACCGAGACGATCTTCAACCTGACGGGCATGGGCAAGACGCTCTTCGACGCCATCTCGGGCCGCGACTACTTCGTGGTGCAGGGGTTCACGCTGGTGGTTGCGGTCGGGTTCGTGGTGATCAACCTGATCACCGACATCGTCTACACGTTCCTCGACCCCCGGGTGCGGGTGAGCTGACATGGCGATCGAGGAGATCCCCCTATCCGAGCAGCAGGCGGCCGAGGCTCCGCTGCCCACCCGGCGCGAGCGGGGGCTGTGGCGCGACGCGTTCCGCGAGACGCTGCGCAAGCGGTCGGCCAAGGTCGGGGTGGCGATCCTCGGGCTGCTGGTCTTCATCGCCGTGTTCGCCCCGGTGCTCGCCCCCTACGGCGAGCGCGAGGTGCTGATCGCCAGCGAGGGCCTGCGCCCCCGGGCCGAGCCGTGCATCCACCTCAGCGTGGCGTGGATCCCCGACGTGCCGGTGCTCAGCCAGGCCGAGAGCTTCCTCGAGTCGAACGGGTTCTCGTGCCCGTCCGACCAGCCCCAGCACCTCATGGGCCTCGACGGCAACGCCCGCGACGTGTTCAGCCGCATCCTCTACGGTGCCCGCGTGTCGCTGGTGGCGGGCGTCGGGGCCGTCGCCTTCGCCGTCGTGTTCGGCACGCTGCTCGGCCTGGTGTCGGGGTTCGTCGGCGGCCGCACCGACAACGCCATCATGCGGGTGATGGACGTGCTGCTGGCGTTCCCGGCCCTGCTGCTGGCCATCGCCATCGTCACCGCCCGCGGGCCGGGCCTGTTCAACGCCGTGCTGGCCGTGTCCGTCGTGACGATCCCGGTGTACGCCCGCGTGGTGCGCTCCCGCGTGCTGTCGGTCCGCGAGCAGGACTTCGTGGCGGCCGACCGCGCCCTCGGCGTCTCGGACCTGCGCATCCTCTCGCACCGCGTGCTGCCCAACTCGCTCACGCCTCTGGTCGTGCAGGCCACGCTCGGCGTCGCCACCGCCGTGCTCGAGCTGGCGGCGCTGTCGTTCCTGGGGTTGGGGGGCGACCCGGACACCGCCGAGTGGGGGCGCATGCTGGCCCTCGAGCGCAACCAGCTGTTCACGTCGCCCCACCTCGTCTTCTACCCGGGCCTGATGATCATGCTGAACGTGCTGGCCTTCAACCTGATCGGGGACGGCCTGCGCGACGCCCTCGACCCGAGGCTGAACAGGTGACGGGCGCCCCACCCCCCGACACGCCGGCGGACGCACCGGTCGACGAGCCCGTCGACGCCCCCGCCGACGGCCGGTCGCCCCTCCTCGCCGTGCGCGACCTGCGCACCTGGTTCTTCACCTCGGCGGGCATCGTCAAGGCCGTCGACGGCGTCGACCTCACCGTCGGCCGGGGCGAGGTCGTCGGCCTGGTCGGCGAGTCCGGATCGGGCAAGAGCGTCACCTCGCTGTCGGTGATGCGGCTGATCGACGAGCCGGGCCGCATCGTCGACGGCGCGATCACCTTCGCCGGTCGCGACCTGCGCGCCGCCTCGAACGACGAGATGCGGTCGCTGCGGGGCGACCGCATCGGGATGATCTTCCAGCAGCCCATCTCGGCGCTGAACCCGTCGTACCGGGTGGGGTTCCAGATCGCCGAGGTCTACGAGGCCCACGGCGGCGTCAAGCGGGCCCTGGGCCAGGAGCGGGCGCGCGACATGCTGGCCCGGGTGGGCATCGCCGACCCCGGGCACCGGGCCCGGGCCTACCCGCACGAGATCTCCGGCGGGCAGGCCCAGCGGGTCATGATCGCCATGGCCCTCGCCGCCAGCCCCGAGCTGCTGATCGCCGACGAGCCGACGACGGCGCTCGACGTCACCATCCAGGCACAGATCCTCGACCTGATCCTCGACCTGCAGGCCGACCTGGGCATGAGCGTGCTGCTGATCACCCACGACCTGGGCATCGTGGCCGAGGTGACCGAGCGTGTGGCCGTCATGTACGCCGGCCAGATCGTCGAGGAGGCCGGCACGAGGACGCTGTTCCGCGACCCGAAGCACCCCTACACCCGGGGCCTCATCGGCTCGGTGCCGGTCATCGGGTCGCGCCGCGAGCGGCTCGAGGTGATCCCCGGCCGGGTGCCCGACCTGGTCGACCTGCCCGGGGGGTGCCGGTTCGCCCCGCGCTGCCGCGCCCGCGAGGAGCACGGCCTGACGCGGTGCACCGAGGAGCTGCCGGCGCTGGTCGAGGTGGCGCCGGGCCACCGGGTGCGCTGCTTCCTGCACAGCGACCGAGCCGAGGAGGCGCACGAGGTCGCCGTCGAGGTCGGGCGCCGGTGACCGCGGCGGGCGAGCGGGTCGCGGACGAGGCCGCCCGCGAGCGGGTGCCGCTGGTCTCGGCCCGCGGCGTGGTCAAGACGTTCGACGTCCGAGGTGGGGCGCTCGGCCGGGTCGTCGGCTCGGTGCGGGCCGTCGACGGTGTCGACCTCGACATCTACCCCGGCGAGGTTCTGGGGCTGGTGGGCGAGTCGGGCTGCGGCAAGTCGACCCTCGGCCGGGTGCTGCTCGGGTTGCTGCCGGCCGACGAGGGGACGGTGACCTTCGACGGCGCCGAGGTGCTCGGGGCGCGCGGGCGCGACCTGCGGGCGCTGCGCCGCGAGATGCAGATCGTCTTCCAGGACCCGTTCTCGTCGCTCGACCCGCGGGCCACGGTCGGCGACTCGATCGCCGAGGGCCTGCGGTCGCACGGCGTGCCGGCGTCGCGCCGGCGCGACAAGGTGGCCGAGGTGCTCGACCTGGTGGGCCTCGAGCGGTACCACGCCCAGCGCTACCCCCACCAGTTCTCCGGCGGCCAGCGGCAGCGGATCGGCATCGCCCGCGCGCTGGCGGTCGAGCCCAGGTTCCTGGTCGCCGACGAGCCGGTCTCGGCGCTCGACGTCTCCGTGCAGGCGCAGGTCCTGGCCCTGCTCGCCGACATCCGCGAGCGCTTCAACCTGACCATGCTATTCATCACCCATGACCTG
>DASTFE010000225.1:0-46977 GCA_035708905.1 Acidimicrobiales bacterium
AGGCGCCTCCTCCGCCTGCGGAGGACCCGGCCCCGCCGTCCACCGGCGGCGGCTTCGGCGACCCGGGCGACTACGCCACGTGGGACGCGCTCGCCGATTGCGAGTCCGGCGGCAACTGGTCGATCAACACCGGGAACGGCTACTACGGCGGCCTGCAGTTCTCGGCCGCCACCTGGCAGGCGGTCGGCGGCACCGGCCTGCCCCACGAGCACTCGCGCGAGACGCAGATCCACTTCGGCCAGATCCTCCAGTCCCGCTCGGGCTGGGGCCAGTGGCCGCACTGCGCCGCCGAGCTGGGCCTGATCTGATCGCTGTTCAGTGCCGGGCGCGCGGCGCCCGGCACACGAACAGCCCGGTGTCCTTGCTCACCCGCAGGCAGCCACCGCCCGCGGCGAACCGGGCCTGCACCGCCTCGACCACCCGGGCGTGCTGGGTGTCGTCCGCACCCTCGACCGGCGGGATCGACGCCAGGTAGTCGACCACGTCGTCGGGGTCGCGGCAGTCGAGCCGGTCACGGTACGGGCGCCACTCGACCTCGCCGAACGACGCCGGCAGCACCTGCGCCCCCATCGACGCACCGAAGCTCGAGGCGAGGGCGTCGGCCCAGGGCCCGCCGAACACCTCGCGGCGGATCTGGTGCAGCTCGGCCAGGTGCCCGTCACCGACGCAGGCCACGACGACCGTGCCGCCCGGACGCACCACGCGCGCCATCTCGGCCACGGCCCGCCGGGTGTCGGGCACGTGGTGCAGCACGTAGTTGGCCACCACGACGTCGAACGACGCGTCCCGGAAGGGCAGGTCCTGCACGTCGGCCACGCGGCCGGTCGTGCGGCCGTAGCGACCCAGCGAGCCGACCCGCTCGACCGCCTCGTTGACCATGCCCTCCGACAGGTCGGTCAGCGTCAGGTCGAGGTCGCAGGGCAGGCGGGCCGCCGCCTCGGCCCACATCCACCCGGCGCCGCAGCCCACCTCGAGCACCTGGGCCGTCCCCGGCCACGCCACCTGGGTGGCGAGCCACGGGAACCAGGCGACCGAGGCGGTGCCGTACTTGACGTGGAGGCGGGCGCGCGCCGCCAGCCGCGAGCTGTCGCGGTACTGGACGTCGCGCAGGTAGGCCCGGGCGCTCCCTGCGACGTGCTGGTCGCGTCCCCCCATTGGGCCGGACCGTAGCCTCTCGGCGCCTCAGTAACGCAGCCCGGGCGCCCGCGTGCCGAACACGTCGGTGTTGAGCACCGTGCCGAGCGTCGTCGCGTCCCAGCGCTTGCCCCCGTTGCCGACGGTCGGGCCGTCGGTCCATCCCCGCATCCACACGATGTTCTCGCCCACGGCCCGGATGACCTGCCCGGTGACGTGCTGGGCCTGGTCGGACGCGAGCCACGCCACCAGGGGCGACGAGACGGCCGGGTCCATCGGGTCGAACTCGTCCTCGGGCACCTCGTCGGGCTCGATGACGGGCGGGGCACCGGGCATGGTGGCGGTGATGCGGGTGGCACCGGCGGGACCGACGGCGTTGACGGTGACGCCCATCCTGTACAGCTCGAGGCTGAGCGTCTGGGTCAGGCCCGCGATGGCGGCCTTGGCGGTGGCATAGCTGGTCTGCCCGAAGTTGCCGACGAGACCGGCGCCGGAGGTCGTGTTGATGATGCGACCCGTGAAGGTCTCTCCGGCCTTGGCCCGCTGGCGCCAGTGCCGGGCCGCCCAGTGCGACGGGCTCCACGAGCCCTTGACGTGGACGCGCAGCACGGCGTCGAAGTCGTCGGACGACATGTTCCAGATGGCGCCGTCGCGGACGATGCCCGCGTTGTTCACCAGGATGTCGAGCCGGCCCCAGGTCTCGACGGCCTGTGCGACCAGGCGCCCGGCGCCCTCGTGGTCGGCGACGTCCTCGTAGTTGGCGACAGCCACGCCGCCCCGCGACTCGATCAGCTCGACGGTGAGATCGGCGTCCTTGGAGGCGCCCTCGCCGGTGACCGTGCTGCCCAGGTCGTTGACGACCACCTTGGCACCCTGGCGGGCGAGCTCGAGCGCGTGACCGCGGCCGATGCCGTGCCCCGCCCCGGTGACGATCGCGATCTTGCCGTCGAGCAGCCCCATGACTCTCCTCAGTCCTCGAGATCTGACGTCGCGTCAGATTCTACGGGGCCGCAGGTGGGGGCCACGAATCCGCGCCGGGGGATCAGAAGCCCTCGACCGCGGCCACCACCTCGGCGGCGACCTCGACCTCGGTGCGTTCGAGGGCGATCGACACCACCCGGATCACGGCCAGCGTCGTGAGCCAGGCGCCGAACAACGCCCGCTCGGGGCCCAGCTCGGCGACCACGCCCTCGACCGGCGGGCGCACGCCCCCGGCGGTCGCCGCCGCCAGCGTGAGCATGCGGGCCAGGATGTCGATGTTGTCGGCGGGCACCGCCCCGTCGAGCGCCAGGCGGTCGAGCAGCTCGACCTGGTCGAAGGCCTCGTCGGTCTCGGCCACCATCCGCCGCAGCGCCACCGCCGCGCTGTCGAGCAGGCCCCCGGTCAACTCGTCGGCGCCGAGGTCGGCGACCGCGTTGCGCAGCACGAGCGCCGCCTGCGCCGGCTCGTGCTCGATCACCTGCGTCTCGATGGCCTCGCGGAGCGCGTCGGGGAGATCCATGGCCGCGCAGCCTAGGTTGAACGGGCGTGCCGGTCCGCGAGCCCGTCGTCGTCACCTTCCACGAGCAGCACCGCGCGCCGGTCGTGGCCCGCATGGTGGCCATGACCGAGGCCCGCGCCGGCTGGATCAACCTCTCGCCCGGGCTCGACGTCGACGTGCCGCCACCCCGGTCGGCCCTGGCCTCGCTGTTCTCGGGCCGGGGGCCGGCGGTGCCGCTGGGCACGTGGTACCCGGCACGGCGCCGCGATCCCACGATGGTGGGCATCGAGCACGGTCAGGGGCCGGGTGCGCTCGACCTGCTGGCCGACCGGGGCCTGCCGTTGCCCGACGGCTGGCGCCGGCTGCAGGACCACGCCAAGCGCGGCCTCGTGCTCGTCCCCTCCCCCGCCGCCGGGCCCGCCGAGCTCGACGCCGTGCTCGACTGGTTGCTGCGAGCGGCCGGTGCCCTGTGCCCCGTGCCCCGCACGGGCGAGTGGCGGGCCTACTGCTACGAGCCCTGAGCGGCCTTCTCGGCCACGTCGCGGGCCCAGCGGTAGTCGGCCTTGCCCGAGGGCGACCGGACGACGGCGTCGACCAGCACCAGCCGCTTGGGCGCCTTGTAGCCGGCCAGCGTGGCCTTGCAGTGCGCGGCGAGGTCGTCCAGCGTCGGGGCGGTGCCGGGCACCGGCTGCACCACGGCGGCCACGGCCTGGCCCCACCGGTCGTCGGGCACGCCCACCACCAGGCAGTCGTAGACGGCCGGGTGGCCCTTGAGCGTGCCCTCGACCTCCTCCGGGAACACCTTCTCGCCCCCGGTGTTGATGCTGACCGAGCCCCGGCCGAGCAGCTCGATCGCCCCGTCGGCCCCGACCGAGGCCATGTCGCCCGTCACCAGCCACCGCTCGCCGCCGCGCTCGACGAAGGTGGCAGCGGTGGCGACCGGGTCGTTGTAGTAGCCCAGCGGCAGGTGTCCGCCGGCCAGCACCTGGCCCACCACGCCCGAGCCGGGCTCGACCTCGTCGCCGTCGAGGTCGACGACGATCGTGGGCTTGGTGGGCTGGTCGAAGCGCACCAGGCTCGCCCCGGCCGGCCGCTCGCCCGCCGCCACCCGCATCGCCCCCTGCGCGCCCGCCTCGGACGAACCGAAGCCGTCGGTCACCATCACGTGCGGCAGCGAGGCGAAGATCCGCTCGCGGGTGCTGGCGGCCATGGGCGCGCCGCCGTTGGACACCGAGAACAGCGACGACGCGTCGTGGCCGCGCCCCTCGGCGGCCGCCGCATCCCAGGCGTCGAGCAGCGGCCGGGCCACGGCGTCACCCACCACGGTCAGCATGTTCACCTTCTCGGCCGCCACGGTGCGCCACACGGCGTCGGGGTCGAGCGAGCCGGGCATCAGCACGACCTTGCTGCCGGCGAAGAGCCACGAGAGGGTGGTCCACTGGGCGGCGGCGTGCATCATCGGCGCCAGCGGCAGGTAGCAGAGGGGTTGGTCGAGGATGCGGGCCGGCAGCTCGTCGGGACGCTCGACCGGGCCCTGCATGCGCATCGGGTCGCCGCCGCCGATGCAGGCGTAGAAGGCGTCGACGTGGCGCCACACGACGCCCTTGGGCAGCCCCGTGGTGCCACCCGTGTAGATGATGTAGTGGTCGTCGTCGCCCCGGCCGTCGACGACCGGGCGGTCTGCCGGGGCGGCGGCCAGCACCGCGTCGAGCTCGTCGCCGGTCACCAGGGTGAAGCGCAGGCCGGGCAGCTCGGCCGCCACCGCGGCCACGGTGTCGCGCAGCGACGGCTGCGTGATCACCGCCACCGCGTCGCTGTTGTCGAGCAGGTGGTCCAGCTCGTCGGCGACGTAGCGGTGGTTGACGTTGATGGTGACGGCGCGCAGCTTCCAGGCCGCCAGCATGGCCTCGACGTACTCGGCGCAGTTCTCGAGGTAGAGGGCGACGTGGTCGCCCGGCCCGATGCCCCGGCCGGCCAGGTGGTGCGCCAGCCGGTTGGCCCGCTCCTCGAGCTGCGCGTAGCTGCGCCGCTGGTCGCCCACGACCAGCGCCTCGCGCTCGGGCACCGCGTCGGCCGCCATCTCCCACACGTCGGCCATGTTGAACGTGCGGGGCACGGTCATGGCCGCTGCGCCGCCGCCTCGCGTCGGTAACGGGTGGTCGAGTGCTCGGGGTCGGTGTCGAACTGGGGGATCACCTCGCGGCCGAACAGCTCCATCGACCCGACGACGACCTCGGTGGCCAGCGTGTTGGTGGTGGGGCTGAACGTGAGCTGGTCGAACCCCATGTCGACCCAGCGCTGCACCGACCGGGCGCAGTCGTCGGGGTCGCCGACCGCGATGTAGCCCTCGGCCGAGAGCTGCTCGACCTGCTCGGGGGTGGGCTCGGGGATCTTCTCGGGCCACGGGGGCAGGTGCTTGGGGCGGGGCACGTTGTCGAGCCAGTGATAGGCGAGCGACGAGTAGTAGTTCATGCCCATGTTGGCCGCGGTCTCGAACGCCTTGGCGCGGTCCTCCATGCACAGCATGTTGGTCACGCCCATGATGTTGTCGTTGACGTAGTCGCCCACCGGCGTCGCATCGCGGATGGCGGTCTTGTAGGACTTGACGAACGGCTCCATGTCGCTGGGCCGGCCGATGGCGAAGCAGAAGACGCCGAGGCCCATCTCGCCGGCCTCGGTGAAGGTGCCCGGGCTGCCGCCCGCCACCCACATGGCCGGGTGCAGCGGCCCGTGCGGCTTGGGGAACACCTTGCGCTCGGGCATGCGGAAGAACTCGCCGTCGTAGCTGTAGGGCGCGTCCTTCCACATCTTCGGGATCTCGCGGATCGTCTCGCGCCACATCGCCTTGGTGATGTCGACGCTCGGGATGTCGAAGCCGAGCACCTCGGTGCTCGACGAGCCGCGCCCGGTGCCGAACTCGAACCGGTTGTTCGTCAGGTGGTCGAGCAGGGCCACGTTCTCGGCCACGCGCTGGGGCTTGTTGACCGGCGGCGTGATGTTGAAGATGGCCGAGCCCAGGTGCACCCGCTCGGTCTGGCCGGCGCAGTAGCCGAGGAAGGCCTCGGGACCGGGCATGTGGCTGTACTCGTCGAGGAAGTGGTGCTGGGGGCACCACACGTACTTGAAGGCGTTGCGGTCCGCGGCCTTGGCGATCTCGACGTTGCGGAAGATCCGCTTGTGCTCCGCGTCGGGGTCCTGATCGCGCTCGAAGCGCGGGACGAAAAGCTGGGCGAAGACGCCGAACTCCATGGGAGGTTCTCCTTGGCTCAGGATCCGGGCACCGCGAGCACGCCGCGGTTGAGCTTGCCGTGGTGCAGGTCGTCGAGGGCGCGGGTGATCTGGTCGAGCGGGTAGACCTGGCTGACCATCTCGTCGAGCAGCAGGCGCCCGTCCTTGTAGAAGCTCACGAGCAGCGGGATGTCGTGGTGCGGGCGGGTGGCGCCGTAGCGGCAGCCCAGGATCGACTTGTCGTTGTAGAGGTCGTTGACCACGAAGCTGGCCTCGGTGCCCAGCTTGGGCACGCCCAGCAGCGTGAGCGTGCCGCCCCAGTCGAGCAGCGCGACGCCCTGGCGGATGAGCGCCGGATGGCCCACGCACTCGAACACGTGGTCGACGCCACCGGGCAGGCCCCGGTCCTTGACCGCGGCCACGGTGTCGTCCACCGCGCCGGCGTCGACGAAGTCGGTCGCGCCGAACTGCCGGGCGACCGCCTCCTTGGCCGGGTTGGCGTCGATGGCGACGATGCGCCCGGCAGCGGCGATGCGGGCCGCCTGGATGGCCGACTGGCCGATGCCGCCCGCGCCGATGACCGCCACCGTCTGGCCGGGCTGCACTTTCGCCCGGTTGAGCACCGCGCCGGCGCCCGTGACCACCGCGCAGCCGATCAGGCAGGCGGAGCTGAGCGGCACCTCGGGATCGATCACCACGGCCTGCGTCTCGGCGACCACCACCTGCTCGGTGAACACCCCGGTGTTGGCGAAGCTGAACGCCTTGTCGCCGCCGACGGTGAAGGGCCGACCGAGCCGGCCCATGGTGTCGCGGCAGTGGGTCGGCTGGCCCCGGTCGCAGGCGTCGCAGCGACCGCAGTTCCCCAGCGTCGTCAGCACCACGTGGTCGCCGACGGCCACCTTGGTGACCGCCGAGCCCACCTGCTCGACCACGCCCGCGCCCTCGTGGCCCAGCACCACCGGCGTCGGGAACGGGATGGTGCCGTCGATAACCGACACGTCGCTGTGGCAGAGCCCGGCGTTGACGATGCGCACCCGCACCTCATGGGGGTGCGGGTCGCGCACGGCGACGTCGTCGCGCACCTCCAGCTCCCCCGTCCAGACAATCGCTCTCATCGTCTTTCCCTCATCCCGGCCAGACGAGCGACTGGAGCTCGCTGTAGGCGTGCATGGCGAAGCTGCCGCGGTCGCGGCCGACGCCCGAGAGCTTGAAGCCGCCGAACGGCGCCTCGGGGCTCTGCTGGGCGGTGTTGATGGCGACGCTGCCCGAGCGCAGCTGGCGGGCGACCCGCATGCCGCGCGCGGTGTCGCCGGTGAACACGTAGTCGTTGAGGCCGAAGTCGGTGCCGTTGGCCAGCGCCACGCCCTCCTCCTCGTCGTCGAAGGCCAGCACGACGACCACGGGACCGAAGATCTCCTGCTGCACCACCGACATGCCGGGCTTGCAGTCGACCAGCAGGGTGGGAGCCACGTAGAAGCCGGCGTCCATCTCGGGGCGCTCGCCCCCCGCCAGCAGCGTGGCGCCCTCGTCGACACCGGTCCGCACGTGGGCCTCGATGCGGTCGCGCTGGGCGGCCGAGATCACGGGGCCCACCACCGTGTCGGGGGCCAGTGGGTCGCCCACCACCAGGCGACCCGCCGCGGCCTGCAGGCCGGCCACGAGCTGGTCGTGGATGCCGCGCTGGACGACGACCCGGGTGGGCGCCGTGCAGATCTGCCCCGAGTGGAAGGCCCACACGCTCGAGATCGCGCCGACGGCGGTGCGCAGGTCGGCGTCGTCGAACACCACCGCGGCACCCTTGCCGCCCAGCTCGAGCAGCAGCCGCTTCATGTCGCGGCCCGCGATCTCGCCGATGCGCTGCCCCACGGCCGTCGAGCCGGTGAAGCTGACCATGTCGACGTGCGGCGAGGCGACGAGCGCCTCGCCCGCCTCGGCGCCGCTGCCGGTCACCACGTTGACCACGCCCGGCGGGAACCCGGCCTCGACCACCGCATCGGCGAAGCGCAGGACGGCGAGCGGGTCCTGGGGTGCGGGCTTGACCACCACCGTGTTGCCCATGGCCAGGGCGGGCCCGACCTTGCCGGCCATGTTGACCAGCGGGAAGTTGTAGGGCGTGATGCAGGCGACCACCCCGACCGGGCGCCGCTCGACCACGGTGCCCAGCAGGCCCCCGGGGGCGAGCGCCGTGGCCGGCATCTCGGTCGGGGGCAGCGCGATGGCCATGGGCTCGGCGGCGCCCCGGGCGTAGCGGCGGAGGCGGTCGACCGTCTGGGGCACCTGCATGGTCTGCGCCACCCGCAGGGTGGCGCCCGTCTCGGCCTGCACGAGCGGCACCAGGTCGTCGGCCTGGCGGGCCAGGATGTCGGCCAGCCGGTCGAGCAGCTCGCCGCGGTGCCGGGGCGTCGTGCGGCTCCAGTCGCCGAAGGCGCCGGCCGCCGCCCGGGTGGCCTGCTCGACCTGCTCGACCGACACCTCGGGCGCCCGGCCGACCACGGCCTCGGTCGCCGGGTTGACGATGTCGTAGGCGCCCCGAGCGCCGGCTGAACGGTCGCCCCCCACGAGCACGAGATGGTCGTCGCTCACGGCCACGAGACTAGAACGTGTTCTAGTTACCGGCAAGCCGACCGTCGCCCGACCCTCGCCTGTCGTCCGGCCGCCGCACCCGCGTCGCCCGACGGGTCGCCCGACCGGCGACACTGGGACCGTGCGCGCCCTGTTCGCCTCGACCGCCGGCACCGGACACCTGGGCCCGTTGGTGCCGTTCGCCTCGGCCTGCGCGGCGAGCGGCCACGAGGTCGCCGTGGCAGCGCCCGCCTCGTTCGCCGATGCCGTCGGACGCGCGGGGTTCGTCCACCTGGCCGTCGCCGACCCGCCCGAGGACGAGCTGAGCCGCCTCTTCGCCGCCCTGCCCGGGCTGGCACTGGAGGAGGCCAACGAGGTGGTGATCCGTGACGTCTTCGCCGGTGCGGACGCCCGCGCCGCGCTCGCGGGCCTGCACGAGATCGTCCGCACCTGGCGGCCCGACGTCGTCGTGCGCGAAACCGCCGAGTTCGCCTCGTACGTCGTCGCCGAGCACCACGGGGTCCCCCATGTGCAGGTCGCCATCGGACCCGCCGGCCTCGACGCCTTCGGGCTCCCCCGCGTCGACGGCCCACTGCGCGCGCTGGGGGCGGCGCGGGGCGCGGACGGGTTGCGCGACGCGCCGGTGCTGACGCTGGTCCCCGAGGTCCTGGACGAGCAGCGCGCCGGTGCCGGCCCGGTTCACCGGTTCCGCTACGAGCCCGCACCGGCAGGCGGGGCCGGGCGTCTGCCCTCGTGGGGCGACCCGGATTCTCCTCTCGTCTACGCCACGTTCGGCACGGTGGCCGCGGGCCTCGGCCTGTTCCCCGACCTCTATCGGGATGCGATCGACGCCCTCGCCGACCTGCCCGTCCGCGTGCTCCTGACCATCGGCGACGCGGGCGACGCCGACGGCCTGGGGCCCCTGCCCGGCAACGTCCGCGTCGAGCGGTTCCGGCCGCAGTCCGAGGTGATGCCGGCCGCGGCGGCCATGATCGGCCACGGCGGGTTCGGCACCACGATGACCGGCCTCGCCCACGGTGTTCCCATGGTCGTCGTGCCCCTGTTCGCGATCGACCAGCACCTCAACGCGGCGGCGGTCGACCAGGTCGGCGCCGGCGTGGTGCTCGACGGCGGGCCGGCGGCGGCGCGGGCGCTCGCGGGGGCCGTCACGGCTGTGCTCGGCGAACCGTCGTTCCGGGCGCGGGCCCGGACCGTCGCCGGCGAGATCGCGTCGCTGCCCGCGGCGGCGAGCGGGGTGGCCGTGCTCGAGGACATCGCCGCCACCGGCCCGGCGCAGCCGCGCTAGGGGGCGTCGGCGGCCGCCGGCGCCGTCACCGCGGTGGCCTGCATCTCGGCTCGCTCCTGCTCGAGGAGCTGGTTCTCCTCGTAGATGGCGGTGACGATGGCGCGGGCGTCGTCCTCGAGCGTGCGGCGGGCCCGCAGCAACAGCAGCAGTCCCAGGATCACCGGAGGGAACGTGACGTAGAAGGCGGCGACCAGCGATCCGGTGAGCGACGAGATGCCGCCGACCAGCACGGGAGCCAGCGCGGTGCCGAACACCGATGTCGTCAGCGCCATGGCCGAGGCGCCCACACCCCGCGAGTCGGGCGGCACCACGTCGAGCATCGCCGCCCGCAGCCCCGGCGCCGCGCCGGCGGCGGCGGTCACGCCCACGAACTGCAGCGCCAGGCGCAGCGCCACCGGCTCGACCGCGAACGAGAGCATGAACAGCAGCGAGCACGCGACCGCCGACCAGACGACGATGACGATGCGACCGCCCATCCAGCGGTGGTGGAACCGGTCGGAGAAGGCGCCACCGCCGAGGGTGCCGATGAGCCCCCCGATGCCCAGCAGGCCGCCGGTGACCGCCGTGGCCTGGGTGATGCTCATGGCGGAGTAGCGCTCGTGGTAGATGGCGAGCCAGGTGCCGATGCCCGACACGGTGAACAGCAGCGCGCCCACGCCGACCAGCACGTAGCGCATGGTGCGGATGCCGAAGATCATCTTGAGCTGGCTGGCCAGCTCGGTGCCGGCGAGCCGGGCGAACTGGCGGACCGTCAGGCCCTCGGCTCCGCTCGGCCGGTCGACGACCCGGGGCGGCAGCGCCTCGATCTCGTCCCAGGTCATGGTCTCGGGCAGCTCGGCCTCGCCCCGGCGCGGCTCGCGCAGGCGGAACACCGCCAGCGCGGCCACGGCGCCGGGCACGCCGACCACGGCGAACGCCCACCGCCAGCCCACCGCCTCGCCCACCCAGCCGCCGAGCGCCAGGCCGATGCCGCCGCCGAGGAAGAAGCTGACCTGCTGGAACGAGAACACCCGGCCCCGCATCCGCGACGGGTAGCTGTCGCCCAGGTACGAGGTCGACGCCGGGTCGTCGACGGCCTGGCCGATGCCCATGGCGGCCCGGGCCACCAGCAGGTTCGCGTAGTTGACCGCGGTCGCCGACAGCAGGATGAGGCCGCTCCAGCTCAGCAGCGTCCATCCCACCACCCGCGTGCGCCGGAAGTGGTCGGCCACCCACCCGGCCGGGATGGTGGCCAGCGCGCTGACCAGCACGAACACCGATGACAGCAGGCCCAGCTCGGTGTCGGTGAGCCCCCACTCGTCCTCGAGGATGGGCAGCACGCCCCGGGCGACCGACACGTCGATCTGGTCGACCAGGCTGACCACCGCCATCACCACGAGCGGCCCCAGCGGGAAGCGACGGCCCTCGCGTCGGACGTCTGCGCGCTCGGTCGCCATCTCACCCCCGATCGTCGGCGGCCCCCGGGACGGCCGAGACTAGTCGCACCGGCGCTGCAACAAGCTGTGGCGGCGCGGGCAGGCCGTCACGCCGTCGACCGGCCGCCGGGAACCCCGGGCCGACGCCACCTGAGCCGCCCGAACCGGGCGACGTCCGGTCGGGGACGGTTCCCTCCGACTAGAACGTGTTCTACAGTCGGGGCATGACCGCAGACGGGCCCGACATCCCGAAGATCATCTCGGTCGACGACCACGTGGTCGAGCCACCCGACCTGTGGACCGAGCGACTGCCGGCGAAGTACGCGGAGGTCGGGCCCCGTGTGGTCCGCGACCGGGCCAGGTTCAGCTTCACCGGGGGCGTGTTCAGCTACGAGAAGGGCGTGCCCGACGGCGAGTGGTGCGACTGGTGGCTGTACGACCAGCTCGTCTACCCGTTCCCCAAGCTGTCGGCCGCGGTCGGCTTCGACGACCTCGACGTCACCCCCACCACCTACGACGACATCCGACCCGGCTGCTGGATCCAGTCCGAGCGGCTGGCCGACATGGACACCAACCACGTCGAGGCCTCGATCTGCTTCCCCAACACGCTGCCCCGCTTCTGCGGGCAGACGTTCTACGAGCAGGGCGTCAAGCGCGAGGGCGGCGACCCCGAGCTCGCGCTGCTGTGCGTCAAGGCCTACAACGACTGGATGATCGACGACTGGTGCGCCGGCGAGGGCGCGGGGCGGCTCATCCCGCTCACCATGATCCCGCTGTGGGACGCCGAGCTGGCCGCCGCCGAGGTGCGCCGGTGCGCGGACCGCGGCAGCCACGCCGTCGCCTTCTCCGAGAACCCGCACCCCCTGGGGCTGCCGTCGATCCACTCGGGCCACTGGGATCCCTTCTTCACCGCCTGCCAGGAGACCGAGACGGTGGTGTGCATGCACATCGGCTCGTCGTCGCGCATGCCCGCCACCTCACCCGACGCCCCGTTCATCGTGTCGTCGACGCTCACCTTCCAGAACGCCATGGGCTCGATGCTCGACTTCATCTTCTCGGGCACGCTCGAGCGGTTCCCCACCCTGAGGATCGCCTACTCCGAGGGCCAGGTCGGGTGGATGCCCTACGTGCTCGAGCGGGCCGACAAGCTGTGGGCCGAGCGCAGCGACAACAGCTTCGGCACGTCGCTGCCCAACCCGCCCACCAGCTACCTGCCCGGGCGGGTGTACGGGTGCATCTTCGACGACGAGACCGGGCTGCGGAACCGCGAGGCCGTCGGGATGGACCAGATCTGCTTCGAGACCGACTACCCCCACGCGGACTCGACCTTCCCCCACTCGAAGAAGGTGGCGGCCGACATCTGCACCCAGGCCGGGCTCGACGACGCCGAGACGTACAAGCTGCTGCGGGGCAACGCCATCACCGCCTTCGGGCTCGAGCGGTTCGGCATCACCGAATGAGCACGACGGAGCGAGAGCCCGACTGGGACCTGGGCGGCGAGATCGCGCTGGGCAGCGCGCTGTTCACCCTGGTCGACCCCCAGCGCGGCCACGAGGTGGCCTACAACCGCTGGTACGAGCGCGACCACTTCTACGCCGGGTGCATGAACGGCCCCTTCTACTTCGCCGGCCGGCGCTGGGTGTGCACCAAGGACCTCAAGGACCTGCGCCTCGGCAGCGACCAGCCGCTCTTCGGCGACGACCGGGCGGGCTCGTACCTGGCGCTGTACTGGACGCCCAAGGGCCGCTTCCGCGACAACACCGACTGGTCGACCCGCCAGGTGCACTGGCTGCACGCCAACGGGCGGATGTTCGCCGAGCGCGACCACGTCCACACGCTGCTCTACCTGTACAAGGGTGCCGAGGCCCGGGACGCCGACGGCGTGCCGCCCGAACTGGCGCTCGACCACCCGTTCCGCGGCCTGGGCGCCGTGATCGTCGAGCCCCGCGACGGCGGCACGCCGCCGCGGCCGGTGCTGCCACCGGGCTCGCCCGTGGCGCTGGTGCTCAGCTTTCGGGGCGTGCCCCTGCCCCCCGACGCCCCGGTGACCCAGCCCGGCACCGACGGCGCCGAGGCCCGCGAGCTGCAGCTGTGGTTCGCCGATGCCGAGCCCGAGGGGTGGTGGGCCGCGGTGGGCGACTACGCGGACGCCGTCGTCGAGTCGCGCCAGGGCGTGGTGCGGTGGGCGTCGCCGTTCGTGCCCACCGTGCCCGGCACCGACCGCTACACCGACCAGCTGTGGTGAGGCTGCCTCACCCCGCGACCCAGCACCCGTCGAGGTGGTCGTCGACCACCCCGGCCGCCTGCATGAGCGCGTAGGCGACCACCGGGCCGACGAAGCGGAAGCCGCGGGCCCGCAGCGCCTTGGCCAGGGCCTTGGACGACGGCGTCGCGCTGGGGATCTGGGCCAGCGAGGTGAACCGCTCTGCCGGACGCTCGCCCGTGGCCGGGTCGGGCGCGAACGAGAAGAGCAGGTCGACCAGCGTCTCGTCGTGCTCGTGCAGCGCGACGACCGCCCGGGCGTTGGCGATCGCGGCGTCGATCTTGGCCCGGTTGCGCACGATGCCGGTGTCGGCCATCAGCCGGGCCACGTCGTCGTCGCCGTACCCCGCCACGACGTGGGGGTCGAAGCCGCCGAACGCCGCCAGGAACGCCGGCCGCTTGCGCAGGATGGTCGACCACGACAGGCCCGACTGGAAGGCCTCGAGCGTCAGCAGGCCGAACAGCGCGTGCTCGTCGCGCAGGGGCCGGCCCCACTCGTCGTCGTGGTAGGCGACGTAGAGCGGGTCGCCCGCCCCCCAGGCGCACCGGGTGCGGCCGTCGTCGCCGGTGATGAGGTCGGGCCGGGTGGTCGTGGTCTCTGCCATGCGTGCGAATGTACCGAGGGGGTACGACGATCAAGCGCGCTCACGTCACCTCGACCTCGCGCACCATGCCCTTGGCGTGGTGGGCCACCCCGTCCGGCGACGGCACCGCGCACAGCAGCACGTACCGCCCGGGCTCGAGGTCGAGCTGCAGCCGCTGCGAGGCGCCCGGCAGGATCGCCTGCAGCCCGCCCACCGCCCTCGCCGGCGGCCGGTCGCCGGCCTCGATCGCGTCGATCACGTCGCCGGCCGTGGCGTCGCCCTCGAGCCGGGCCACCAGCAGCTCGTGCGGCTCCGCGGCCGACGAGTTGCTCACGTCGAGCAGCGCGTGGCCCGGCAGCGAGTCGGGGGCGTCGACGCCGTAGTCGACGAGCGCCACCTCGGCATCCGCCGCCGGCGGGTCCGTCGAGCCCGGTGTGCCGGAGCCGCCCCCGTCACCGTCGACGTCGAACGCCCGCAGCATGCCGTGCGCGACGTGCGGCGCGCCGTCCGGGCCCTCGACGAAGCAGATCAGCACCCATGTGCCCTCGCCGAGGTCGACGACCGCGTCGGCCCGCGACGTCTCGCCCGGGTCGACCAGCCCGGTTCCGCCCTCGAACGTGCCGACCGAGAGCGCGGCGGGCGGGCCACCCGCGGCCAGCGCCGCCTCGAGGTCGTCGACGGTGGCGCCGTCGTCGAGCCTGAGGAGCTGGGCGTGGTGCGGCTCCTCGCCGTCGTTCACGAGCGATACCCGGGTGAGGCCCGCCGGCACGCGCTCGGGCACGTCGTACTCGTAGCCGCCGTCGACGCCGGCCGTCACGACGAGGTCGCTGACGGCGGCGGCGTCCGATCCGCGGCCGCAGCCGGTCAGCATGCCCGCGACGACGAGAGCGACGAGAGCCGCCGCCGCGGCGGCCCGAGCCACCGGGCGACGGGTTGCGTGTGTTCGTCCCATGGGGCCGCACGATCCCGGGGCAGGGTCACCGGGTGCCATCCCCCGGTTGCGGGTTTCGGTCGGCGGGCGACGCATGGCAAGCGGCGGCCGAGGCGTTACCCTGCCCTCCCCCAGCGGCACCGGGGAGGTGGCACGTGAGCTCAGCGGACGGCGGCAGTGGCATCGAGGTCGTCGCGTTCGACGGCGACGACACCCTCTGGCACAGCGAGAGCCACTTCGTCGACGCCCACCAGCGGTTCTGCGAGATGCTGGCCCCCTACGTCGAGGACCCCGGCCTGATCGACGCCCAGGTCGTCGCCACCGAGCGCAACAACCTGGCGCTGTACGGCTACGGGTCCAAGGCGTTCACCCTGTCGCTCATCGAGACCGCGATCACGCTCACCGACGGCCGCATCACGAGCCGCGAGATCAGCGACATCCTCGAGCTGGGCAAGCGCCTGCTCGACCACCCGATCGAGCTGCTCGACGGCGTGGTCGAGGTGGTCGACGAGGTCGCGGCGACCGGGCGACGCCTGATCGTGGTGACCAAGGGCGACCTGTTCCACCAGGAGGCCAAGGTCGCCGGCTCGGGACTCGCCGACCGCTTCGCCCGGGTCGAGATCGTGTCCGAGAAGGACGTCGCCACCTACCGGCGGGTCATGGCCGCCGCCGGGGTGGTTCCCGAGCGCTTCTTCATGGTCGGCAACTCGGTGAAGTCCGACGTGCTGCCCGTGATCGAGCTGGGTGGGCACGCCGCCCACCTGCCGTACACCTACACGTGGGAGTTCGAGCACGTGCCCGGGGCCAACGGCGCCGAGCACGGCTACCACGAGCTCTCGTCGATCCGCGATCTGCCGGCCCTCATCGAGACGATCTCGGCCGACGGTGCCTGACCGGGCCGCTACGATCGTCCCGTCGCCGCCGCATGCCCGACGACCCGGGCAGCGGCATGTCGGGGATGTCGGCGCTCCCCCGGACCGAAGCACACACCGTCCGGAGGCATCCGTGGCCATCACCGAGGATCGACGGCACGAACTGCACGCTCGTCTCATCGAGGTACTGGGACAACAGAGGGCGACGACGCTGATGGAGCTCCTGCCCCCCGTCGGATGGGCCGATGTCGCCACCAAGCGCGACCTCGACCACCAGACGGTCGTGACCCAGCACGACATCGAGGTCGCCGTCGCCAAGCTCCGCACCGAGATGCACGGCGAGTTCGCCGCCGTCCGCAGCGAGGTCGCCGGCTTGCGGTCGGAGGTCGACGGACTGCGCTCGGCGATCGCGGAGCTGCGCAGCGAGACGCACGGCGCCGTCGCCACCGCCGAGGTGCGCTTCGAGCGAGGCCTGCGCGACCAGAGTCGCACGTTCTTCCTCGGGATGCTCGGGGCGAACGCCTCGCTTGCCGGCCTTGCGTTCGCCGCCGCTCAGCTCGTCTGACCGGGCCCGTCGATGATGGTGCGGGGCTCGTCGGTCAGCAGGTAGACGCTGTTGTCGAGGTCGAGCAGGTAGCGCTCGTCGGGGGCGACGATGCGCTGGTAGTCCGGGTCGGCGATCATGGCGTCGAAGTCGGCGATCGTGCGGTACCACTGCAGCGTCACGCCGTCGAAGCCCGCGCTGCCGGTCCACCGGCCCGCGTCGCCGGCCATCCGGGGGTGCTGCTCGTAGCGCACCACCCAGTCGCCGATGCGGGGCACCGACAGGATCTTGGCGGCGTGCACGTCCCGCCAGTGGGCGTGGAACTGCTCGGCGGTCAGGGCGGGGTTGCGGCGCAGCAGCGCCGTCAGGCGGATCATCGGCTGCCTTCCGGCCGGGTGAGCGGACGCACTAGCTTGCCCGGCCATGCCGACCGACGACCAGGGCGGCGGCCCCCCTCGGCCGTCAGCGCCCCGCATCCCGCCCCTGCCCGAGAGCGAGCGCGACGACCGGGCCCGCGAGCTGCTCGCCCAGGCGGGCGGGGCCGCGGCCGGTGCCACCAACATCTTCACGACGCTGGTGCGTCACCCCGGCCTGTTCCGCCGGTGGCTGCCCTTCGGCGGCAAGCTGCTCGCCGGCAAGCTGCCGGCCCGCGACCGCGAGTTGCTCATCCTCCGCACGGGATGGAACTGCCGGTCCGACTACGAGTGGGCCCAGCACGTGCGCATCGCCCGGGCGGCAGGCCTGTCCGACGACGAGATCGCCCGGGTGCGCCAGGGCCCCGGCGCCGACGGCTGGTCCGCCCACGACGCGTTGCTGCTGGCCGCCGCCGACGAGCTGCACCGCGACGCCTGCCTCGGCGACGCCACCTGGGCGGCGCTGGCCGAGCGCTACGACGAGCGGCAGCTCGTCGAGGTGCCGATGCTGGTGGGGCACTACCACCTGGTGGCGTTCACGTTGAACTCGCTGGGCGTCCAGGTCGAGGACGACGTGGCGGCCGACGCCGCGGGGACGGCGTGAGCCCGCCGGCCGGTCGGCTGGCGGGCCGCACGGTCCTGGTCGTCGGCGCGGGCACCCGGTCCAGCGACGACGAGGACGCGCCCGTGGGCAACGGCCGGGCCATCGCGGTGACCGCGGCGCGCGCGGGCGCCGCGGTGGTGTGTGCCGACCGTGACGGCACGAGCGCCGAGGCGACCGCCGACCTCGTGCGGGCCGAGGGGGCGCCCGCCACGGTCGTGGTGGGCGACGTCGCCGACGAGGCCGACTGCTCGGCGATGGTGGCGGCCGCGGTCGAGGCCGGCGGTGGCGCCCTGCACGGCGTGGTCCTCAACGTCGGCATCGGTCGGGGCACGCGCCTGGCGGGCACGACCGCCACCGACTGGGATCTGGTGCTCGCGGTCAACCTGCGCGGCCACTTCCTGGTCGCCCGCGAGGCGGCGCCCCACGTGCCCGAGGGCGGCGCGCTCGTGTTCGTCAGCTCGCTCGCCGGCCTGCAACCCGGCAGCCAGTCGCCGGCCTACGACGCCTCCAAGGCCGGCGTGATCGGGCTCAACCGCCACGTCGCGCTCGAGCTCGCCCGCCGTGGCGTGCGGTCGAACGTCGTCGCGCCGGGGTTGATCGACACCCCGATGGGCCGCAACGCCACCCGCGGGCGGCCGTCGCGGGGACGCACCCCCGTGCCCCTGGGTCGCCAGGGCTCGGGCTGGGAGGTGGCGGCGGCGACGTGCTTCCTGCTGTCGGACGAGGCGAGCTACATCACCGGCCACGTGCTGGCGGTCGACGGCGGGCTGAGCCTGATCTGACCCGGGCGATCACAGCACGGCGGCGCAGCCGACCCGGGGCGCCACCTCGGCGCCGAACAGCCGGAGCTGCTCGTACTGCTCGTGTGCGTCGCGGCTGCGGAACGCCACCTCGATCTGGTCGACGCCCAGTCCGGCGAGCACCCGCAGGAAGCTGGCGATCTGCTCGGGCGAGCCGTGCACGGCCCGACCGACGTCCCACCGGGGCTCGCCCACGTACAGCGGGCCGGACACCGCGCCCACGGTGAACGGCTCGTCGACCCGGCCGGCACGCTCGCGCAGCTCACGCAGCCGGGCGATGCCGGCCGACATGCCGCCCTCGGGCGGGCCGGTGGACAGCCAGCCGTCGCCCACCTCGGCGGCGCGGCGCATGGCGGCAGGCGACGAGCCCTCGATCCAGATCGGCAGGCGGTGACCGTCCGGGTGCGGCCGGGCGGCCTCGGCGCGCACCGCGGCGAACCGCCGGTCGTCGAGGTCGGCCCCGCCCACGCCGAGGATGGCCCGGCCCCCCGACAGGGCGTCGAGCGTGGCCCACTGGCGGGCGATCATCCCGGGGTCGCAGCACGGCAGCACGTCGCCGAGGCCGAGCAGGCGGATCCTGCGGGTGGCCGCAGCCACGTACGACAGCGTGGCCACGGCGTCGTAGGAGACGGTGTCGCGGCCCGGGCCGGACGGCGCGGGCGGGGCGGAGCGATCGCGCACGGCGACGTAGGCGAAGCCGGCGTGCTCGGCGACCTGGGCGACCGACGCCGGGTCGTCGACCCCGGGCCGCACCTGGATGCCGAACGACACCGGCGCCTCGGCGTCGCAGGTCCCCAACTCGTACCTCCTCGCTTCCCCAGCGGCAGCCCGACCGGACCGTAGTCCAGCACGTTCCGTACGGCACGCGCTACCGGACCGCCGAGACGCGGCCGTCTACCGCGTCACCCGCTCACGGGGAGGGCGGGCGCTGGCCGGTGGTGCCCCAGTAGACCTGGCGGGCGACCGAGATGCGCACGTCGGCCGTGCGGATACCCCAGAACTCGAAGCCGAGGTGGTGGGCGGCCACGTTGGCCAGGGTGGTGACCAGCGTGCCGGCCTGCGCCATGGGCTCGACACCCAGGTTCTTGCCCTCGGCCTGCAGGTCGCTGATGACCCGGGCCAGCTCGGTGGTCACGGCGTTGAGCAGCCGCACCCGGATGTTGCGGAAGCGCCGGTCGCCCTCGTCGGTGCTGAGATCGACCACGCGCAGCACAGGGCGGTGCTGGTCCCAGAACTCGAAGAAGGCGTCGGTCAGGTCGAGCGCCGTCTGGTAGCCGGCCCTGCCCTTCCAGTTGCCCTCGGCCACGAGCCGCACCAGGCGCTCGCCGTCGAGCGCCATCTCCTGGGCCAGCACGAGGATCGCGGCCTCGACGTCGGCGAAGTACTGGTAGAACGTCGCCGGCGAGGTGCCGGCCTCGCGGGCGATGTCGATGACCTTGATCGACCGGTAGGACGTCGTGCGGAGCATGGCCGCGGTGCACTCGAGCAGCCGCTGCCGCGTGGCCCGCCCCCGCCGCCCCGGCACCCGCCCGTCCGCCGCCCGCAGGTCTTCGGCCTGCTCCACCTGTTCAGCCACGGCCGACAGGCTAGTTGTCCCTGACGGACCATCAGGGAGATGGCGGTGCGCCCAGCGGGGCGATGTACTGCTCGCCGAAGCGCTCGAGCGCCCGGATGTTGTCGTCGAGGGAGGCGAACTGCAGGCCGGCCATCATCCACGCCGAGGTGACCAGCGTGGTGACACCCACCTCGGCAAGCTCGGCGCACACGTCCGGCGTGGGGGCCCGGTCGACCACCGACGCCTGGATCTCGAAGGGGCGGTCGGCCGTGCCGTGCTCGCGGCGATAGGCCTGCAGGCGCTCGACGATCGCCTTCAGCTCGTCGACGCCGTAGTACACGCCCATCCAGCCGTCGCCGATGCGGGCGGCCCGGCGCAGCGCCGTGTCGCTGTGCCCGCCGACCAGGATGGGCACCGGCGCGGGTGGGGTCGGCGACATCTCGAGCCGGTCGAAGTCGTAGAACTCGCCGTGGTGCTCGACCATGCCGCCCCGCCACAGGGTGCGCAGCACCGCGATCTGCTCCTCCATGCGGGCGCCCCGGCGCTCGAAGGCCTGCTCGAGCTGGACGAACTCCTCACGCATCCAGCCGGCGCCCACCCCCAGCAGCACCCGGCCGCCGGAGAGGTGGGCGGCCGTGCCGACGGCCTTGGCCACGACGAACGGGTTGCGGGCCGGCAGCACGTAGACGTGGGTCGAGAACGTGATGCGCTCGGTGACGGCCGCCAGCGCCCCCGTCATGACCCACACGTCGGGCCACGGCGTCTCGGGCGGGAAGATGGGCTCGCCGGTGGCCGAGTAGGGGTACGACGAGTCGAGCTTGGCCGGGTAGAAGACGTGGTCGGAGAGCGACACCTGGGCGAACCCGGCCGCCTCGGCGACCTGCGTCAGCTCGACCCACTGGTCGGGCGACGCGTACATCAGCGACTGGCAGAACCTCACGACGACCAGATCTTGACGAGCTCGTCGACCGTGGTGAGCGTGGCCAGCAGGCTGAGCGTGTGCTCGACGACGGCCTCGGCGTAGTCGACGGGCACCCCGCAGACCGCGTCGCGGGGCAGCACCACCTGGTAGCCGCGGTTGACCGCGTCCATGACCAGGTTGGTGACGGCCACGTTGACCGACACGCCGGTGACGACGATCGTGCTCACCCCCAGGTTGCGCAGCACGGCGTCGAGGCCGGTGTCGGCCATGGGGTTGAGCCCGTGCGTGCGGCTGAGCACCACGTCGGTGGGGCCGACGCCCACCTCGTCGACCACCTGGGTGGCGTGCGACCCGGGCAGCAGCTTGACCGGCGACTTGGCCACGGCGTTGAACAGGCGGGCGTTGGTGTTGGCACCCTTGCCGTCGACGCGGCGTTCGAAGGTGCCGTGCACCACCTCGACGCCGGCGGCCCGGGCGGCCTTCACCAGGCGGCCCAGCGCCGGCAGCATCGTGCCGCGGGCCGCCTCGGCCAGCTCGGGCAGGGCGGCCTCGTCGCCGACGACGCCGTTCTGCACCTCGGACGTGACGACGGCGGTGCGCCAGGTCGACACCAGCTCTGGTAGGTCGGCGGCCATCGCGCCGACCCTAATGGACGTTCGCCACCTCGGCGGACGCGTGACGGCGGTGCGGGCGGCGCGGACGTTGGCCAGACTCGCGGACCATGACGATGGAGCTGCGCGCCGTCCGCTACCAGGTCACCGACCGTGTCGCCACGGTCACGCTGGACCGCCCCCACCGCCTGAACGCCTGGACGGGGCGGATGCACACCGAGTACCGCTGGTGCCTGGCGCAGGCCGAGGCCGACCCCGAGGTCCGGGTGGTCGTGGTGACCGGCGCCGGCCGCGGCTTCTGCGCCGGTGCGGACGCCACGGCGCTCGAGCGCAACGTCGAGGCCGGCCGCTACGACGACGGCGTCCGCGAGCCTCTGGCCACACCCGGCTACGGCGTGCGGCGCGAGTTCGACCACGCCTTCGCGTTCCACTTCGGCATGGCCACGCCGGTCATCGCCGCGGTCAACGGGCCGGCGGCGGGCGTGGGGCTCGTGCTCGCCTGCTTCTGCGACCTGCGCTTCGCGGCGGCCGGAGCCAAGCTGACCACCGCGGCCCCGCGACTGGGGCTGCCGGCCGAGTTCGGGCTGTCGTGGGTGCTGCCCCGGCTCGTCGGCCTCGGCCACGCCGCCGACCTGCTGCTGTCGTCACGGGTGGTGCTGGCCGAGGAGGCGGCGACGATGGGCCTGGTCAACCGGGTCCTGCCCGCCGACGAGCTGCTCGATCACACCTACGCGTATGCCGGGGCGCTGGCCGGCGAGGTGTCGCCGGCCTCGCTGCGAGAGACCAAGCGCCAGCTCTACGCCGACCAGCACGACGACGTCGGCACCGCCGTCGAGCGCTCGGTCGCCCTCACCGACGCCATGATGGGCGGCCCCGACTACGCCGAAGGCGTGCGGGCGTGGCGCGAGCGGCGCCCGCCCGACTTCGGCGAGCCGGGGTGACCGGTGCCGGGCGCGGGTGCGTCAGGGCCGGCCCGTGCGGCGGGTCGCGCCGCGGTCGTTGCGCACCAGCGGGTCGTCCTCCCACCGGCGACCGGCGGCGAGGCCGACGGCGAGCATGCCGGCGCCCAGGCCCAGGTGCAGCCAGTCGTCGGCCGCGTTCACCGGCACGAAGTTGGCGTCGGAGCCGCGGTCGACCACCATCCCGTACACGAACAGCGCCACGTAGATGGCGCCGCTCACCAGCAGGAAGAGCCGGGCCGTGGTCCACGTGCGAGCCGCCCACAGCCCGACCGCGCCGAACAGCAGGTGCACGATGTTGTGCAGCACCGACACCTGGAAGATGCCGAGCAGCTCGGCGTCCGAGTCGGTGCCGGCGAAGGCCAGGTCGTCGTAGTTGGTGGTGATCCCGGGGATGAACCCGAGGATGCCCACGAGCAGGAAGGCCGCACCGAAGCCGAGCGCTCCGAGCTGGGCCACGGATCGAACTCGGGACGGGCCGGCGTAGCCGCCGGCATGTGCAGTTGCCACGTCGGTACCTCCACGTGATGGGGGGATCTCGGCCGGTCGATCCGGCCCCCCGCTGCTACCCGCCTGCCCTGCGTCGACGCAGGAAATGGGTACGGTCGCCGCATGCCGACCCACCTGCACTCGGTCGTGTTCGACGCCGCCGACCCGCCGGGGCTGGCCCGGTTCTGGGCGGCGCTGACCGGCTGGACCGTCAGCCACGAGGGTCCCGACGAGGTGGTGGTCGGGCCGTCCGCCGGGGCCGGCCTGCCGCTCGTGTTCGTCCCTGTCGACGACCCCAAGGTGGTCAAGAACCGGGTGCACATCGATCTCGACAGCCGCTCGGCCGACGACCAGGCCGCCCTCGTCGACCTCGCGCTGGGGGCCGGGGCGACGCGGGCCGACATCGGCCAGGGCGCCACGCCCTGGGTGGTGCTGGCCGACCCGGAGGGCAACGAGCTGTGCGTCCTCGACCCCCGACCCGACTACGCCGAGGCCGGTGCGATCGCCGCGATCGTGCTGGACACGCCCGACCCGGGCGCTCTGGCGCCGTTCTGGGCCGCGGCCACGGGGTACGCCGTCGAGACCCAGCCCGACGGCGACGTCCGGCTGGTCCCGCCCGGGGGCCGCGGCCCGCGGCTCGAGCTGCTGAGGAACGACGACCCCAAGGTGGCGAAGAACCGGGTGCACCTGGACGTCGCGCCCGGCGCCGCCGACGACCACGGCGCGGAGGTCGAACGCCTGCGGGCCCTCGGCGCCACCGACGCCGACGTCGGCCAGGGCCGGCGTCCGTGGACGGTGCTCGCCGACCCGCACGGCAACGAGCTGTGCGTGCTCGGCCCTCGTGACCGAACCGACGCCCGTGTAATCTGACACGGCGTCAGATTCGTTCGCCCCGGGAGCCTCCATGCCTGCCACCGTCGAGATCCCCAAGATCATCAGCGTCGACGACCACGTGGTCGAGCCGGCCCACGTGTGGCAGACGTGGCTGCCCGCCGCCTTCCGCGACCGCGGGCCCCGCGTCGAGCGGCGCGGCGTGGGGGGCATGCGCCACGTCGGCGGCGGCCACTACGAGCAGGCCTTCGACGACGACGCGCCCGACAAGGCCGACTGCTGGGTGTTCGAGGACGTCGTCTACGTCCACAAGCGGCACGTGGCGGCCGTGGGCTACCCCCGCGACCAGATGACCATGACGCCCATGACCTACGACGAGATGCGGCCCGGCTGCTACGACCCCCGGGCACGGGTCGAGGACATGGAGCTGAACCACGTCGAGGCCTCGCTCTGCTTCCCGACCTTCCCCCGCTTCTGCGGGCAGACGTTCACCGAGGCCACCGATCGCGAGCTCGGCCTGGCGTGCGTGCGGGCCTACAACGACTGGATGGTCGAGGAGTGGTGCGGCGACTCGGGCGGCCGCCTGATCCCGCTGATCATCGTGCCGCTCTGGGACGCCGAGCTGGCCGCCGCCGAGGTCCGTCGCAACGCCGCCCGGGGGGTGCACGCCGTCTGCTTCAGCGAGATCCCGGTCCACCTGGGGCTGCCCTCGATCCACTCGGGTTCCTGGGACCCCTTCTTCGCGGCCTGCCAGGAGACGCGGACCACGATCAACATGCACATCGGCTCGTCGTCGCGCATGCCGGCCACGTCACCCGACGCGCCCACCGGGGTGGCGGCCACGCTCAGCTTCAACAACGCCATGGCCTCGATGAGCGACTGGCTGTTCTCGGGCAAGCTGGTGCAGTTCCCCGAGCTGACGCTCGCCTACAGCGAGGGCCAGATCGGCTGGATCCCCTACATCCTCGAGCGGGCCGACACCGTGTGGGAGGAGCACCGGGCCTGGGCCCGCACCAAGGACCTGGTGCCCGAGCCGCCGTCGACCTACTACTACCGGCAGATCTACGGCTGCTTCTTCCGCGACCGCCACGGCATCGAGGCGATCGACGTCGTGGGCCCCGACAACGTGACCTTCGAGACCGACTACCCCCACACCGACTCGACCTGGCCCGACACGAAGAAGGTGGCCGAGGAGCTCATGGCCGGCGTGCCCCAGGACGTCGTCGACAAGGTGATGCGCACCAACGCGGCCCGCATGCTGCACCTCGACCTCTGAGCGCCCATGGACCTGACACCGAAGGTGCGCTGAGCCGGTGGTGCTGGCCGCCACGGTCCGCGAGGCCGCCCGCCGCTTCCACGACCTGCCGGCGCTCGTCGACCCCGACGGCTGGCCGGTCGGCTACGCCGACCTCGACCGCCGTTCCGACGCGGTGGCCGCCGCGCTGGCGGCCCGGGGGGTGGGCGAGGGCGACCGGATCGTGCTGCGGGTCCCGTCCGACAGCGGCTACGTCGTCGCCTACGTCGCCGCGGCCAAGCTGGGCGCCGTCACCGCCGGCATCAACCCCCGGCTGGCGCCCCCCGAGCAGCAGGCGCTGGTCGAGCTGGCCGACGCCGCCGTCGTGCTTGCCGAGGCCGGCGAGGTGGCCGAGCTCGAGGCCGCCGGGCGGGCCGCCGTCGAGCGGGACGGGCCCCCGCCGCCGCTGCCCGCCGATCCCGACCGTCCGGTGGCCATCGTGTTCACGTCGGGCACGACCGGGCTGCCCAAGGGCGCCGTGTTCTGCGAGCGCCAGCTCGAGGCCGTGGCGGGGACCGACACGGGCGGGGCGTGGGCGCCGGTGGGCCGGCCAGGACCGGCGATGCTGGCCTCGACGCAGTTCGCCCACGTCGGCTTCACCACCAAGCTGCCGTGGTACCTGCGGCTGGCGACGCGGACCCACATCCTCGGCCGGTGGCGGGCCGACGACGCCCTGCGCACCATCGCCGAGCAGCGCATGCCCTCGATCGGCGGGGTGGCGCCGCAGCTCGCCCTGATGGTGCGCTCGCCCGAGGTCGCCCGCCACGACTGGGACCACGTGAAGACCGTGGTGGTCGGCGGCGCCGCCTCACCCCCCGCCCTGGTGGCGGCCGTGCGCGAGCGCTTCGGTGCCGCCTACTCGATCCGCTACTCGTCCACCGAGTCGGGCGGCTGCGGCACCGGCACCGCCTTCGACGCCGACGCCGACGAGGCCCTGCACACCGTCGGGCGCCCCCGCCCGGGCGTCGAGATGGCGGTGCGAGACGACGGCGGCGCCGAGGTCGCCGCCGGCGAGGTGGGCGAGCTGTGGCTGCGCTCGCCCACCCAGATGTCGGGCTACTGGCGCGATCCCGAGGGCACGGCCGCCGCCATCGTCGACGGCTGGCTGCGCACCGGCGACCTGGCCCGCGTCGACGAGCGGGGGCTGCTGCGCTTGGCGGGGCGGGTCAGGGAGATGTTCATCCGGGGTGGCTACAACGTGTACCCGGCCGAGGTCGAGGCCGCGCTCGCCGCCCACCCGGCCGTGGCCGAGGTGGCGGTGGTGCCCCGGCCCGACCCGGTGATGGGCGAGATCGGGGTGGCCGTCGTGGCCCCGGCCGCGGATCGCCCGGCACCGACGCTCGAGGAGCTGGGCGCCTTCCTCGCCGGGAGGGTGGCGGCCTACAAGATCCCCGAGGACCTGCGCATCGTCCCCGAGCTGCCGCTCACGCCCATGCAGAAGGTCGATCGCCGCTCGCTGGCGGCCGACGAGGCATCCCGGCAGACGCCGCCGCGCGACCGGGCGTCATGACGCCAGATGTCGCCCCAGGTTCACCGGGGACTCGGGCGGGTAGCCGCCCTCGCCCAGCATGGCCCGCGACAAGGGCGTGAGCAGGTCGAACAGCTCGTCGGCGCGGTCACCGAGGCGGGCGACGACCTCGCGCTCCGACCGGTCGGTGGCGATCTCGATCTGCTCACGCAGGTCACGACCGGCGTCGGTGAGGGCGCCGTCGCCGTCGAGCAGCCCCCGCTCGGTCAGCCGCCCGCGGGCTGCGGCGACGTCGTCGGCGTCGTAGCCCCGGGTCCAGACGTAGCTGCCGGGCTCGATGCCCCACCAGAGCTCGGACAGCAGGGTGATCTCCGTGGAGTCGACGTGCGAGATCCAGGCGGCGACGTGGCCGTCGCCCCGGTGCTCGCGCACCCGGTCGGCCGCCCGCCACAGCCGTCCGGCCGGGTCGTCGGGTCCGGGCACCGGCAGGCCGGCCAGGCCCGAGAACAGCGGGCGCCCCGAGCCGTCGACGCCGTCGGTCATCTCCAGCAGCAGGTCGGCGGCGGCCAGGAACCGGTCGGTGGGTTCGCCGGCCATGCGGAGCATCTGGTCGCGGGCGCCCGCGAGCCGGGCGTCGAGCAGTTGCTCGGGCGTCGCCTTCTGCCACCCGCCGGTGACGGCCCGCTCGACGACCGCCGGCTTGAACGCGGCGAACACGCCGGCGACGACCCGCCACGGCGCCGCACCCAGGCAGGCGCTGCGGCTGCAGAAGTAGCCCTCGAAGTAGTTCAGCCCCAGGGCCCGGTACCGCTCCTGCGCCTCGGGTGCGAAGTAGACGGCGGCCGCCACGGGCTCGACCATCCGGCCGAGCCGCCGTGCCGTGGCGCGGGCGGTCGCGTCGCTGTCGGTCGTCAATGCAGCGTCCCCTTCGTGGTCAGCCGGACGGTTCGGTGCCCAGGATCGAGACGAAGCTCACCATCTCGCCCGGGTAGCCGCCCAGGTTGTGCGTGAGCGCCAGGTTGCGGTCGCCGAGCGTGGCGATGCGGCGCTCGGCCGGTGCCTCGCCCCGGAGCTGCAGCCAGGCCTCGAACATCATGCGCAGGCCGCTGGCCCCCACCGGATGGCCGAACGACTTGAGGCCGCCGTCGGGGTTGACCGGCAGCTCGCCGTGCAGGTCGAAGGTGCCGGCCAGCACCTCCTTCCAGGCGGTGCCCCGGTCGGCGAACTGCAGGTCCTCCATCAGCACCAGCTCGGTGGGCGTGAAGCAGTCGTGCACCTCGGCCATGGCGATCTCGGCGCGGGGATCGGTCACGCCGGCCTGGGCGTAGGCGTCGCGGGCGCAGGCGACGATCTCGGGGAACGTCGTGTAGTCGTAGGACGGGTCGGTCAGGCCCGAGCCGTTGCCGGCGACGAACGACAGCGCCTTCACGTACAGGGGACGGTCGGTGTAGCGGTGGGCGTCCTCGGCCCGGACCACGATGGCAGCAGCGGCGCCGTCGGCCACGCCGGCGCAGTCGAACACCGACAGGTCGCCCGCCACGGCCGGCATGGCGCAGATCTGGTCGACCGACATCTCGCGGCGGAACTGGGCCCGCTCGTTGCGGGCGCCGTTGTGGTGGTTCTTCGAGGCGATGCGGGCGAGCACCCGGCGCAGCTCACCGCGCTCGACGCCGTAGCGCTCGGCGTAGGCGGGGGCCACCATCGAGAACATGGCGGCGGCGGTGAGCGTGCGGTTGGTGCCGTCGGTGGGGATCGGGAAGGCGTTCAGGCCCTGGTAGCCCCCGTCCTTGACCTTCTCGACCCCGACGGCCATGGCGATGTCGTAGGCGCCGGCGGCCACGGCGTACGCCGCCTGGCGCAGCGCTTCCGAGCCGGTGGCACACATGTTCTCGACCCGGGTGACGGGCTTGCCCTCGAGCCGGAGCGGCTTGGCCAGCACCATGCCGCTCATCCCCGACTGGGCGGTGCCGAGCCAGTAGGCGTCGACCTCGTCCGCAGTGACCCCGGCGCCCGCGAAGGCCTCGCCCGTGGCGTCGAGCAGCAGCTCGTCGACGCCCTTGTCCCAGTGCTCGGCGAACCGGGTGCAGCCCATGCCGACGATGGCCACCCGGTCGCGGATGCCGTGCGAGCCCATGGTCAGCTCCCCTCGCTGGTGGCCGCGCCGGCGGTGCGCACCGGGCAGGCCTTCCAGAAGTAGTTGTGGATGCCGTCGGCCGTGAACAGCTTGCGGAACGTCATCTCGACCCGGCCGCCGATGGCGACGTCGTCCGGGTCGACGTCGGTCAGCTCGACCGGCAGGCGGCCCCCGCCGTCGAAGTCGACCACGGCGAACACGACGGGCGGCGAGGGCGAGTAGGCCAGCCGGTCGACCGTGTAGGTGACGACCGTGCCGGTGCTGTCGGCCATCGGGCGCTCGCGGTCGTCACCGGGCGCCGGGGGCAGGTGCACGTGGCCGGCGCCGTCCTGCGAGGCCACGAAGCCGAACTTCCAGTCCCGCGAGCGCGCCGCGGCCGACGCCGAGGGGCGGGCGGGCTCGGGCCGGCGCGGCGGCTCGACCGGCAGGTGGCCGCGCCAGGCGAGCGCCTTGCCGTAGGGCACCGGGCCGCCGGCGGCGACCTGGTCGGCGACGCTGGGGGCGGGACGGCCGGCGACGAGCGCCTCGGTGGTGCGCACGACCAGCACGTCGGCGCCGTCGGCCAGCACGACGACGGCGATGGTCTCGCCGGGGCCGGCGGCGTCGAGCGCGCGGGCGAGCAGCAGGGCGGGGTGGGCGGCGCCGGTGAAGCCCACCGTGGCGTCGAGTCCGGCGTCGAGCCGGTCGCCCAGACCGAGCTTGCGGCCCAGGGCGGTGCCGGCCCGGGCGTGCGAGGTGGCGACGACGACCCTGTCGACCGCGTCGGCGGCGAGGCCGGCGCCAGCGAGGGCGTCGTGCCAGGCGGCGAGGCCGAGGTCGACATAGCGGGTCTCGCCGAAGCGCTCCTCCCACACCTTCGAGTGGGCGTCGCCCGGCGTGCGCCAGCGGTCGAGGAACTCCTCGGTGGCGCTGACCGTCGCCACCACCTCGGCGAGCAGCGGGCCGTCGTACGCCGTCCCGACCAGCAGGGCGGCGGCGCCGTCGCCGCCGGTGGCCTCGTCGGGCGAGCCGGGCCGGCCGGTGCGGATGTCGCCGGCGACGACCAGCGCGGGCGTCCCGGTGCCGAGCCCGGCCCGCAGCGCACCGACCGCGGACCGCACGGCGCCGTTGACGTCGAAGGCCGGCGCCCCGGCCGGCAGGCGCAGCGCGGCGTGCAGGGCCGTGGCGTTGGTCTTGTCGAGGTAGGGCGGGCTGGTGGTGGCGAACCACAGCGACGCCGGGGCGGCGTCGCGCGGCGCTGCGGCCAGGGCCGTGCGGGCGGCGGCGACACCCATGGTGGTGGCGTCCTCGTCGTACGAGGCGACGGTGCGGGTGCCCGCCCCGCCCCCGGTGCCGGCCACGGGGCGGATCTCCGACCGGTCGAGGCGGCGGTACGGCAGGTAGGCGCCGTAGCTCAGGATCCCCCGTGGTGCCATGCGGTCAGGCTACGGCGGCATCTGACGGGTCGTCACATCTCGCGGGACACGTCAGCCGCCCCTCGCCGCACGGGCGGTGCGCAGACGCGCCGGCGACGACGGCGAGGCCCCAGCGCCCGACCGCCTCGATGTCGGCGACGACCTGCGCGGCGGCGTCTCCGGCCCGGAGGTAGGTGATGGCCACGTCGGCGTCACTCGTAGTGGCGCAGCGCCTCGCGCAGCTCGTCGGGGGGCACCCGCAGGTGGCGGCACACCAGCACCGGTGTGCCCGCCATCTCGTTGGCGACCCCGTCGATCGTCTGGACCACGGCGACCGGGCCGAGGACGTCGCAGTACGGCGCGAGGGTGCTCGGCCGGTAGCGGACCGTGACGAACGTGCCGGCCGGCTCGCCGTCCGGCCACCAGTCGGCGTAGCTGTTGTGGGCCGACAGCGCGGTGCCCCGCGGCAGCCCCCGGGCGGGGCCGTACAGGTCGATCGCGGCCGCCTCGCCGTAGCTGGCGGTGATCACGCGCACGTCCGCCCGCTCGTCGGCCGGCAGCACCTCGACGACGGCGGCGACCACGTCGACCATCTCGGGCCAGCCGACCTGCTCGCCCAGCTCGTCGTTCACGTCGTGGAGGACGTCGGCGTACACGTCCACGGGCGCGACCGGCACGACGACGGCCAGCGGGATCAGCCCGTTGGCCGCCAGCGCCGCCACCGCTCGCCGCCACCGCTGCCGCCGGGCCGACAGCCACGGCGCCGCGGCCACCGCGCCCGCCGCCGCCCCGAGCGCGTACAGCGGACCGAGGTAGTAGGCCTTGCCCCCCACCACCAGCAGCACCAGGGCCACGGTCGCCGAGGCCACCGCCAACACCCGCCACCGGGCGTCGCGCCACAGCCACACCAGGCCGGCGCCCACCAACGGCACCGCCAGCGGACCGACGAACGCGACCTGCCGCAGCACGAAGCCGGCCGGGCCCTCCTCGTCGCGCACCTGGGCGTTGTTGTTGCGCGTGAACTCGAGCGTCGGCCAGTCGTTGGCCGCCTGCCAGGCCAGGTTGGGCAACCACAGCACCAGCGCCACCGCGGCGCCCGCCCACAGCCAGGGCGTGCGCAGGTGGCGGCGCGCGGAGGGCACCGCCACCAGCCCGGCGGCCAGCCCCACGCCGAGCAGGGCGATCGTCCACTTGGTCTGCAGGCCGACGCCCGCGACGGCGCCGACGCCCAGCCACCAGCGCGAGTCCGCGCCCTTCAGCAGGCGCACGACCAGCAGCACCACCACCGCCCACCAGAGCTGGTCGAGCACGACCGTCTGGAACAGCGAGCCCGTGGCCAGGTACAGCGGCATGGTCGCGGTCGCCAGCGCAGCCAGGATGGCCGCCCGCCCGTCGCCGCCCAGCTCGCGGGCGATCGACGCGGCCACGACGACCACCGCGGCGTGCGCCGCGCCGGCCACGGCCCGCAGGGCCCAGAGGTGCTCCCCCACCAGCCCGGTGATCGCCCGGGCCAGCAGCGGGACCAGGGGCGGCTGGTCGACGTAGCCGAGCGCCGGGTGCCGGCCCGCGGCGAGGTGGTACAGCTCGTCGCGGTGGAAGCCGTAGCGGCCGCCGAGCACCAGGTGGAGAGCGAGCACCCCGCCGGCGATCACCAGGTCGGGGCGCACGCGACGGCCCACGCCGGCGCCGGCGTGCGTCTGGGTCACTGGACGCCATGATGCCTGCGGGCGCCGGCGCGTGCCGGGCCGCGGGCCCTGCGGGCCGCTACCAGGTGACCACCCGAGATCTGACGGACCGTCACATCCGGTCGTAGCCTGCATCCATGCAGCTCGGTGACGTGGCGAACGCGGGCGCGGCCGCCTACGGCAAGCCGCTCGACGGCGTCCGCGTGCTGGCCGCCGAGCAGATGCAGGCGCTCCCCTTCGCCACCCAGGTGCTCGCCCGGCTGGGCGCGGACGTGGTGAAGGTCGAGCACCCGATCGCCGGCGAGTCGGGGCGGGGCTCGTTCCCCCACATGGTCGACCCGGAGGGGCGCACGGTGGGCGCCACGTTCCTGCGCAACAACCTGGGCAAGCGCAGCGTCGGCGTCGACCTCAAGCACCCGCGGGGCCGCGAGCTGTTCCTGTCACTCGTGCCCAGGTTCGACGTGGTCTGCGAGAACTTCAAGGCGGGCACGATGGACCGCCTCGGCCTCGGCTACGACGTCATCGCCGAGCGGCACCCGGCGGCGATCCTGCTCTCGCTCTCGGGGTTCGGCAACACCGTCGCCACCCCGTACCGGTCGTGGCCGGCGTACGCCTCGATCGTCGAGGCCATGTCGGGCATCTACGAGTACAAGCGCGAGCCGGGGCGGGGCCCGCGGGCCAACCCGGTGGGTGCCCTGGGTGACATCAGCTCGGCGCTGTTCGGCACGATCGGCGTGCTCGCCGCCTTGCGGCACCGCGACCGGACCGGCGAGGGCCAGCACGTCGACGTGGCCATGCTCGACGCCGTCGTGGCCATGACCGACATCGTCGCCAACCTGTGGTCGATGGGGGTCCACGGGCCCGTCGAGCAGGAGATCAAGGCGATCGTCGACACGTTCGCGGCCGGCGACGGCTGGTTCGTGCTCCAGTGCGTGCGGCCGCAGCACTTCACCGCGCTCGCCGAGGTGATCGGCCGCCCCGAGTGGAACGACGATCCCCGCTTCGCCACGTCGGCGGGCTGGATCGACAACATGGACGAGGCCCGCGCCGCGATCGAGTCGTGGGCCCGCCCGCTCACCAGGTTCGAGGCCGCGGCCGCCCTCAGCGCCGCGGGCCTGGCCGCGGGCCCGTGCCTGACCCCGCCCGAGGTGATCGCCGACCCCCACGTCCGGGCTCGCGACATGCTGGTCGAGGTGCCCCGCAGCGACGACCCCGAGGGCACGCAGGGGCCCGTCCTCGTGCCGGGCAACCCGATCAAGATGTCGAAGGTGGCCGAGGGGCCCGAGACCCGGGTGCCCTGGCTGGGCGAGCACACCGACGAGGTGCTGGCCGGCGAGCTGGGCCTGGGCGAGGACGACCTGGCGGCCCTGCGGGCCGACGGCGTCATCGCCTGAGTCGGGCACCCGACCGCCCGGCCGACGATGATGAGGCGGTGCCGTACACCGTCGACCTGGTGCTGTCCGGCCTGCGCCTGCGGCACAAGCGAGCCCACGCCCTGCTGGTGAGCGACTTCGTGAGCTGGGCGCGCGTCGAGTTCCTCGGCGCGGCGGCCTCCACCGGGGTGCTCGCCGGCCTGGTCGAGCCCCGCACGGTGGACGAGCTCGCCGGCGACCTCGGCGTCACCGACCGGGGACTGCTCGGTGCGCTGCTGCACCTGGGCGAGTCGGTCGGCGAGCTGGCGGTCGACGGCGACCGGTGGCGGCTGGCCGGGTCCCGGTCGCGGGCCATGGTCGACCCCGCCGTCGACGGCCTGGCGGCGCTGCCCGAGGAGGCGGTGCTCTACGGCACCGACGTGTACCGGCGCCTGGCCGAGCGCCTGCGGGGAGGGGCCCCGGGCGACTACCTCGACGACCACGGCGAGCTGGTCGCCCGCACGTCCCGGGTGGCCGAGCCCATCTTCGGTCCCCTGATCGCCGACGTCGTGCGCGCCCACCGGCCGGCCTCGGTGCTCGAGGTCGGGTGCGGCTCGGGCGTCAACCTGCGGCACGTGGCGGCCGCCTCGGCCGACGCCACGGGCGCGGGCATCGACGTCGATGCCGGTGTCGTCGAGCTCGCCCGGCGCAACCTCGACGCCTGGGGCCTGGCCGGCCGGTTCCGGGCCGAGCACGGCGACGTCCGCCACCTCGGCGACGACATGGCGGGTCCGTGGGACCTCGTGCTGCTGTTCCAGAACATCTACTACTTCCCCGTCGCCGAGCGCCCCGAGCTGCTCCGCCGGCTGCGGTCGCTGGCGCCCGCCGGCGTCGTCGTGATCGCCACGGCCGTGGCCGGCACGGGAGACCCGGCCGCCGCCCACCTCGACGTGGTGCTGCGCTCGACGGCCGGAAACACGCCGCTGCCGACCGTCGCCGAGCTGCGGGCCGACCTGGCCGGCGCCGGCTTCGCCACCGTGACGGCGCGGCGCCTGGCCCCGCGGCAACCGCTGCGGGCGTTCGTGGCGCGCTGACCGGCCCGGATAGCGTCCGGCGATGCACGCCGACCGCTTCGCTCCCCTGCCGGCCGACGTCGCCGCCCGCTGGCGCAGGTTCCCCCACTGGGACCGCACCTACTTCCCCAACCTGGTCGGCCTCCAGGTCGAGGAGCTGCGCACCGACTACTGCCGGATGCGGCTGCCCTACCGGCCCGAGCTCGAGCAGCCGGCCGGGGTCGTGCACGGCGGCGCCATCGCCACCCTGATCGACACGGTGGTCGTCCCCGCCGTGGGGGCGGCGTACGACCCGGACTGGATCTACGTGACGCTCACGATGGACATCCAGTACCAGGGGGCCGTGGTCGGTGAGGACGCGGTCGCCGAGGGTTGGGTCACCCAGCGGGGACGGTCGATCGTCTTCTGCCGGGCCGAGGTGACGACCGAGAGCGGCCGGCAGGCGGCGTCCGGCACCCTGACCTACAAGGTGGGCCCGCCTCGCTGACGGCCCTCCGGTCGAGCCGCACGGCGGTAGCTGCCACGATGAGGGCCATGACCGCCGCTGCCCACGAGTCGTCCCCCTCGCCCGGCTGGCTGCTGGACGAGACGGCCAGCGCCGGGCGCGAGAACCTCGACGCCGACCACGTCGCCCGGGCCGCCGTGGCCTCAGGCCGCGGTGCCGGTACGGTCACGCCCGTGGCCAAGGCTCCGGCGACCGAGGTGCAGGTGGGCGGGCGCACCGTGCGGATCTCCAACCCGGACCGGGTGTACTTCCCCGCCACGGGGGCGACCAAGCTCGACCTGGTCGACTACTACCTGGCGGTCGGGCCGGGCATCGTCAACGCCCTGCGCGAGCGGCCCTGCATGATGCACCGCTTCCCCACCGGGGTCAGCGGCGAGAAGGTCCACCAGAAGCGCGTGCCCGCCGGGGCGCCGCCGTGGCTCGAGACCGTGCGGGTCCACTTCCCCCGCTACGGGCAGCACGCCGACGAGCTGTGCGTGACCGAGCTGGCCCACGTGATCTGGGCGGTGCAGATGTCGACCGTCGAGTTCCACCCGTGGAACTCCCGGCGGGCCGACGTCGAGAAGCCGGACGAGTGGCGGATCGACCTCGACCCCATGCCGGACTGCCCGCTCGCCACCGTCCGCCGGGTGGCCGAGGTCGTGCACGAGGTGCTGGACGAGCTCGGGGCGGTGGGCTGGCCCAAGACCTCCGGCGGCAACGGGATCCACGTCTACGTGCGCATCGAGCCGTCGTTCGGGTTCGCCGACGTGCGCCGCGCCGCGCTGGCGTTCGCCCGCGAGGTCGAGCGCCGGGCGCCGGACGCGGTGACGACCACCTGGTGGCGCAAGGACCGCGACCCCACCGCGGTGTTCGTGGACTACAACCAGAACGCCCGCGACCACACCATGGCCGCGGCGTACTCGGTGCGCGGCCTCCCCGAGGCCACGGTGTCGACGCCGATCACGTGGGACGAGGTCGACGCCGTCGAGCCGGGCGACTGCACCATTGCGACCGTGCCCCGGCGCTTCGCCGAGGTCGGCGACCTCCACGCGGGCATCGACCGCGCCACCTTCGCCATCGACGAGCTGCTCGAGTGGGCCGAGCGTGACGAGCGCGCCGGCGCGGTCGACGCCGGCGAACCGGACGACCAGCAGGGCTGACTCACCGGCCACACTGGCGGGCGTGACCGACGACCGAGCAGTGCGCGCCCGCTACGACGTGGTGGTGGTCGGCGGGGGGCACAACGCCCTCGTCGCCGCCGCCTACCTGGGACGGGCGGGGCGGTCGGTGTGCGTGCTCGAGCGGGCCGACCAACTGGGCGGCGCGACGGTGAGCGGCCAGGTGTTCCCCGGCGTCGACGCCCGGCTGTCCCGCTACTCGTACCTGGTCAGCCTGCTGCCCGACCGCATCGTCGCCGACCTCGGGCTCCGCGTGGCGCTCGCGTCCCGCCCGGTGGCCTCGTTCACGCCGGTGCGCCGCGGCGCCGAGCACCTCGGGCTGCTGGTCGAGCGCGACCCCGGGCCGGCGACCGCCGAGTCGTTCCGGGCGCTCACCGGGTCCGACGACGAGTACGCCGCCTGGCGGGCGTTCTACGACGACACCGCCCACCTGGCCCGGGTCGTGGCCCCGACCCTGCTCGAGCCGCTGCCGCCCGCGGCCGAGATGCGCCGCCGCGTCGGCGGCGCCCTGTGGGACCGGCTCGTCGCCCGCCCGATCGGCGAGGCGATCGAGGCCACCTTCCGCGACGACACGGTCCGCGGCGTGGTGCTGACCGACGCCCTCATCGGCACGTTCGCCTCGGCCCACGAGCCCGACCTGCGCCAGAACCGGTGCTTCCTGTACCACGTGATCGGCAACGGCACCGGCGAGTGGCGCGTGCCGGTGGGCGGGATGGGGGCGGTGACGGCCGAGCTCGAGCGGGCCGCCCGGGCCGCCGGCGCCGACCTGGTGACGGGGGCCGAGGTGGTGGGCGTCGAGACCGACGGCCGCGAGGCGGCGGTGACCTGCCGGCACCGCGGCGACGAGCGCGTCGTGGCCGGCTCGTACGTGCTCGCCGGGGTGGCGCCCGCCGTGCTCGACCGGCTCCGCGGTCGAGCGGCCACGTCGCCCGAGGGTGCGCAGATGAAGATCAACATGGTGCTCGACCGGCTGCCGCGCCCGCGCAGCGGCCACGACCCGGCGCTGGCGTTCGCCGGCACGCTGCACGTCGACGAGGGATACGCGGCGCTCGAGGCCGGTCACGCGGTGGCCGCCCGGGGCACCCTGCCCGACCCGCTGCCCGGCGAGGTGTACTGCCACACGCTCACCGACCCGTCGATCCTGTCGCCCGAGGCGGCCGCCCGCGGGGTGCACACCCTCACGCTGTTCGGCCTGCACGCCCCCGCCCGGCTGTTCGCCGGCGACCCGGCGGCCGCGGACGCCGCGCGCGACGAGGCCACGCGGCGCCACCTCGCCGGACTCGACCGCTACCTCGACGAGCCGATCGCCGACTGCCTCGCCCGCGACGCGGCCGGGCGACCCTGCGTCGAGGCGGTGAGCCCGTGCGACCTCGAGGCCAGCCTGGGGCTGCCCGGGGGGCACATCTTCCACGGAGACCTGAGCTGGCCCTGGGCCGGCGACGACCCCGGGGCGCCGCCGGTGAGCGCCGACGGCCGCCCGGACGCCGAGCCGGGGGCGTGGGGCGCCGAGACCGACGTCGCCAACCTGTTCGTGTGCGGGGCCGGGGCCCGCCGGGGTGGTGGCGTCAGCGGCGTGGGCGGCCACAACGCGGCGATGGCCGTGCTCCGCCGGGCCCGCTAATCTGACGCTCCGTCAGATCCGGCTGCCGGTGCCGGGCCGGGAAAGGCGTCACACATGGACTTCGAGTTCTCCGAGGAGCAGCAGCGCTTCCTCGCCGAGGTCGAGGCCTTCCTCGACGAGCGCCAGACCGTCGAGGTCATGGATCCGACCCGCGAGAACATGGCCCAGATCTGCGACACGCCCGCCCGCCGGGCGTTCATGGCCGAGATCGGCGAGCGCGGCTGGCTGGGCATGACCTGGCCGAAGGAGCACGGCGGCGCCGAGGGCGACGGCGTGTACGAGTACCTGCTCAACGAGGCGCTGGCCCGGAGGGGCGCCCCGCAGATCGGCAAGGGCGTCGGCATCATCGGCAAGACGCTCATCCGCTACGGGTCCGACAAGCTGAAGCAGGAGTTCCTGCCCAAGATCCTGCGCAACGAGGTCGAGTTCGCCGTGGGCTACTCCGAGCCCAACGCCGGCTCGGACGCCGCGAACATGCAGCTGCGGGCCACCCGTGACGGCGACGGCTGGCGGCTGAACGGCCAGAAGACGTGGACGACGTCGGCCCACTTCGCCGAGTGGTACTGGGTGGGCGCCCGCACAGACCCGGAGGCCCCCAAGCACCACGGCATCACGCTGTTCCTGGTGCCCCTCGACGACCCGGGCCTCACCATCCGGCCCATCTGGACGAGGGGGGACGAGCGCACCAACGAGGTGTTCTTCGACGACGTGTTCGTGCACGACGACTACGTCGTCGGCGAGGTCAACCGGGGGTTCCAGTACATCGCCCAGGCGCTCGACCTCGAGCGCTTCACGATGTTCACCTACAGCCAGATCGAGGAGCGCATCCGCATCCTCACCGACCACGTGCGCACCGCCACCCGCGACGGCGAGCCGCTCAAGGACGACCCGGTCGTGCGCCGGCGCATCGCCCACCTGGTCACCGAGGGCGAGGTCGCCCGGGTGCTCGGCCTGCGGTTCGTCCACCGCTCGATGGCCGGTGGCGACCCGCCCCGGGCCGAGGCGTCCGAGTACAAGCTGTTCGCCACCGAGCTGTCCAAGCGGGTCGCCGACGCCTCGATGGACATCGGCGGCCCCGGCGCCCAGCTCCGGGTCGGCACCGACGAGGCGCCCATGGCCGGCCGGGCCGAGTCGACCTACCGCTACACGGTGATCGACACCATCGGCGGCGGCACGTCCGAGGTGCAGAAGAACATCATCGCCACCCGCAAGCTCGGCCTGCCGAAGAACTTCTAGGCGCAGCGTGTCCCCCGGCCTGCTCGACGGCGTCACCGTGCTCGACTTCTCCACCGTCGGGCCCGCCACCCGCTGCACCAGGCTGCTGGCCGACTACGGCGCCCGGGTGGTGAAGGTCGGCGCGCCGCCGAAGGCGGGGGCCACCGCGCTGGTGCCGCCGTTCCACGCCTACAGCGGGCAGCGGGGCGTCGAGCGGGCCCGCATCGACCTCAAGGCACCCGCCGGCCGCGACGCCTTCCTGCGGCTGGCCGCCGGTGCCGACGTGGTGATCGAGAGCTTCCGGCCGGGCGTCGTCGACCGCCTGGGCATCGGCCACGGCGCGGTGCGGGCCGTGAACCCCGGCGTCGTCTACTGCTCGACCAGCGGCTACGGGCAGACCGGGCCCTACGCGGGCCGTGCCGGGCACGACATCAACTACCTGGCCGCCGGCGGCTACCTGCACATGTCCGAGCGCGCCGCCGGGGGCCGGCCCCCGCTGCCCGGCGCCACCGTGGCCGACATCGCCGCCGGGGGGCTGCACGCCGCCGCGGCCGTGCTGGCCGCCCTCGTGCGCCGGTCCCGCACCGGCGAGGGAGCCCGCCTGGACGTGTCGGTCGCCGACGGCGTGCTGTGGATGCTGTCGCTCTACATCGACGAGTACCTGGCCACCGGCGAGCCGCCGGGCCCGGGGCACTACATCCTCACCGGCCGCTACGCCTGCTACGACGTCTACCCCACCGGCGGGGGCGGGTGGCTGGCGGTGGGCGCCATCGAACCCGACTTCTGGGCCAACCTGTGCCGCGGCCTCGGCCTCGAGCGGTGGATCGAGCACCAGACCGACGACGCGGTGCAGGATCGCATCCGCGCCGACATCCGGGCCGCGCTGGCGCGGCGCACCCGCGACGAGTGGGTCGACCTGCTGGCCGACGCCGACACCTGCGTCGCGCCCGTGCTCGACATCCCCGAGGTGGTCGCCGACCCGCAGTTCGCCGCCCGGGGCGCCGTCGTGGAGGCCACCCACCCCCACCGTCCCCCCTTCCGCCAGCTCGGGCCGCTGCTCGCCGGCACCCGCCGGCAGGACCGCTACGCGCTGCCCGACGCCGCCCGCAGCGACACCGCGGCGCTGCTCGCCGACGCCGGCCTGGGGCGCGACGAGATCGACACCCTGGAGGCCGAGGGCGTGATCGCATGACCGCCGCCGCCGTGCCCGACGAGGTCGCGGGCTGGGTCGGGCAGACCCGCTACCGCGAGACGGCCGACTTCCCGGTCGAGCGGGGCTACATCTGGACCTCGTGCGCCTCGGTCGAGAACGGCAACCCGCTGTACTGGGACGACGCCGTGGCCGACGAGATCACCGGCGGACCGATCGCCCCGCCCACGACGCTGTCGCTGTGGTTCCGGCCCCACCACTGGCAACCCGGGGTGACAGCGCAGAAGCTGCCCCTGCAGGTGCACTTCGACCTGAAGGAGCGGCTCGGCCTGCCCGAGGCCATCATGAGCGACAGCGAGGTCGTGTTCCACGCGCCCGTGCGGCCGGGCGACGTGATCAGCACCGCCCAGGTGCTGCGCTCGCTGAGCGAGCCCAAGACCACCAAGCTCGGCACCGGCCGGTTCTGGGTGATCGACGTGCCCTACCGCAACCAGCGCGGCGAGCTGGTCGGGGTCGAGACCTTCACCGGCTTCGGCTACGTCCGGGCGCAGCCGGCCCAGGCCACCCCGACCGCCGAGCGGCCGCCGCGAGCCGGCGCCGTGGACCGCGGCGGTGAGGCACCCGAGGCGCGCTGGACCGCCGGCCGCGTCGTCCTGTCCGACGTGGCCCCCGGCCACCGGCTGCCCGACCTGCGCCACGACGTGACCGCCACGACCGTGGTGCTGGGCGCGCTGGCCACCCGCGACTGGCGCCCGATGCACCACGACCGCGACTTCGCGGTCGAGCGCAACGGCGCCCGCGACATCTTCCTCAACACCCCCAACCAGCAGGCCTGGCTCGAGCGCTTCGCCACCGACTGGACGGGGCCCCGCGGCCGGCCGGGCCGCATCGGGTTCCGCATGCGCGACTCGGTCTACCCCGGCGACACCATGACCATCGGCGGCACCGTGACCGAGGCCGGCACCGACGCCACGGGCTGCGGCTGGGTCACCGTGGCCGCAGAGGTGCGGGCCGGCGCCGAGACCCGCCTGTGCACCACCGCGACGCTGCGCGTCGCCCTGCCCACCACGCCCGACGACAACCCCTGGCGCCGCGCCGGCGACCGCTGGGTGCCGTGACACGACAGCCGGGAGGCAACCCGACCCATGCTTGATCTCGCCTTCACCGACGAGCAGGAGATGCTGCGCGAGGTCGTCCGCACCCTGCTGGCCGAGCACGCGCCGCTCACGGTCGTACGCGCCATGGAGGACGACCCGGTCGGCTTCCCCGCCGACCTGTGGCGGCGGTTCGCCGAGCTCGACCTGTTGGGCCTGCTGCTGCCCGAGCAGCACGGCGGCTCGGGCATGTCGCTGCTCGAAGGTGTCGTGCTCTACGAGGAGCTGGGCCGGGCGCTGGCGCCGGTGCCCCACTTCGCCAGCTGCGTGGCCGGCGGCGGCGCCCTGGCCGCCGGCGGCACCGCCGAGCAGCGGGGCGAGTGGCTGCCCCGGGTCGTTGCCGGCGAGGCGGTGCTCACGCCGGCGTGGCTCGAGCCCGACGGCGGCTTCGGTCCCCGGGGCGTGCAGGCGCGGGCGACCACGACCGACGGCGCCACCTTCACGATCACCGGCGTCAAGCGCCACGTACCCTTCGCGGCGGCCGCCACCCGGCTGGTGGTGCTCGCCCGCACGGGCGACGGCGAACGCGAGGTCGACCTGTTCCTCGTCGACCCCCGGGCGGCCGGCGTCACCCTCACGCAGCAGCACACCATCGCCTCGGACACGCAGCACCGGGTCGACCTCGACGGCGTCCGGGTGCCCGTGGCCGACCGCGTCGGCGGCGCCGGTACCGGCTGGGCGACGTGGGAGGCGGTGCGCGACGACGCGCTGGTCCTGCTGGCCGCCTGGGCGGTGGGCGCCGCCGACCGCGCTCAGGAGATCACCGTCCAGTACGCCAAGGACCGCGAGCAGTTCGGCAAGCCCATCGGCGCCTTCCAGGCCATCGCCCACTACCTGGCCGACCGCCAGACCGAGCTCGACGGGGCCCGCACGCTGGTGCACGAGGCGGCGTGGGCCCGGGCCGCCGGCCGGCCCGTGGCCCGGCTGGCGCCGATGGCCAAGCTGTTCGCCGCCCGGGTGCTGCGCTCGCTGACCGCCACCGCGCAGCAGATCCACGGCGGCAACGGGTTCACCCTCGACTACGACGTGCAGCTCTACTTCCGCCGGGCCAAGGCGCTGCAGATCTCCTGGTGGGGTGACCGCGACCTCGAGGAGCTGATCGCCGCCGACGTGCTCGACGGCTGACTGCGAGGGCGGCCCGCCACCGCACCTCACAGGCAGGTCAGATGCGCGACAGGTCGTGTTCGCGCAGCGGTCGCGCGCCGTTGAGCCGCCGGCAACGGTTCCCGCCCATCGTGGTCGACCGAGACCACCGGCGACGAGGAACCGCACGAGACATGGCTCGACACGAGCTCTGGGTGGAGCTGGCCGACCGGCCGGGCAACCTGGCCGCGCTCGCGGGCGACCTGGCGGCCTGCGGCGCCAACATCGTCCACCTCGACGTGCACCCCGGTCCCGGCGACACCGTGATCGACCGCCTCGTGGTCCAGGTGCCCGACCGGCGCAGCGACGAGCTGGCCGAGGTGGCCGAGTGCTACGGGGCCACGCTGCGCCGCCTCGACGAGGCCGAGCCGCCCGCCGCGCCCGCCGGGGGTGGAGCCGCCGGCCCTGCGACGATGCCGGCGCGCCGGGCGGCACCGCCCGGTCGCCCGGGTGCCGGCACGCCGCCCCGCCGCCCGCCCATGACCCTCGAGCGGTTGGTGGCGCTCACCGACGGCGGGCTGGTGCGCCTGCGCCACCTGAGCAGCGGCGACCGGTCGAGCCTCGTGGCCCACCACCGGCGGTGCTCCGAGCCGACCCGCCGCCACAGCCGCTTCCTGGCGCCCGAGGTGCTGCCCGCGACCGGCGGCGACGGGTCGCGCCCCGGGGGCGACGGCCGGCGCGTCGCCCTGGCGGCCCTGGTCGGTGCCGACATCGCCGGGGTCGCCCGCTACGACGTCGACGACGGCGGGGCGCTGGCCCACCTCGCGGTGGTCGTCGAGGACCGGCACCAGCGGCGGGGCATCGGCGCCCTCCTCGTCGGCGAGCTGGCCGTGCTGGCCGCCAACACCGACGTGCGCCACCTGCGGGCCGTCGCCCCGGCCGGCGGCGAGGGGCTGACCCGCACCCTGCGGCGGGCCGGGCTGGCCTTCACCGTCCGGCGCGAGGGCACGAGCGTGGTGCTCGACTGCGGGCTCCCGCACGGCCTGACCGCGAGCGCCTGAGCCCGAGCGCCTGAGCCCGAAAGCCTGACCCCCGAGCGCCTGACCGCGAGCGCCACCGAGCCGTCACCCAAGACCTGACGACCCGTCAGACACAGGGCTACCGTGCAGTCATGACGGACGAGCGCTCGCTGGCCGACCAGGTGACCACCCGTGAGGACGGCGGCGTCCTCTGGATCACCCTCGACCGCCCCGAGGCCGCCAACGCCATCACCCCCGGCCAGCGCGATCGCCTCGTCGACCTGCTCGAGGAGGCCAGCGCCCGGGTCGCGGTGCGGGCGGTCGTGCTCACCGCCACCGGCCGGCACTTCTGCACCGGCGCCGACCTCCGCCACTCGTCGCCGCCCCCGGCCCGGCCCGACGGCGCGCCGGAGCGGGTGGCGGGCGACGTGGCCCGCATGCTCCAGACGGGCGCGCAGCGCCTCGTCGCGGCCGTGGTCGACTGCGAGAAGCCGGTGATCGCCGCGGTCAACGGCACGGCCGCCGGCATCGGCGCCCACCTCGCGCTCGCCTGCGACCTGGTGATCGCCGCCGACTCCGCACGGTTCATCGAGGTGTTCGCCCGCCGGGGGCTGGTGCCCGACGGGGGCGGCTGCTGGTTGCTCCCCCGGCTCGTCGGCCTGCAGCGCGCCAAGGAGCTCGTCTTCTTCGGCGACGACCTGCCGGCGGCCGAGGCCGAGCGCCTCGGCCTGGTCAACCGGGTGGTCCCCGCCGACGAGGTGGCAGAGGTGGCCGGGACGTGGGCCGCCCGCCTGGCCGCCGGACCGACCCGGGCCATCGGGCTGACCAAGGGCCTGCTCAACCGGTCGCTCGACAGCGACCGGGCCACCGCCTTCCGCGAGGAGGCGCTGGCCCAGGAGATCAACATGACGACCCAGGACGCCAACGAGGGCGTGGCCGCCTTCGTCGAGCGGCGCGATCCCGTCTACCGGGGCTGGTAGCGGGCGACATGCCTGCCACCGGTTACCGGTGGGTAGGGTGGCACATCGTGGTACGCAGGGGAACGAGGGCACTCGCCGCCGGAGGCCTGGCGATCGCCGCCGGGGTCGCCGTGGCCGCCGTGGCCGCCCGATCCGCCGCCCGCCGGGGCCGCGGTACGAGCGCCGACGCGGGCTGCGACCCGGGCCGGGACCCCGGTCGGCGGAACGGGCGCGACGGCGAGCCGGTGCGGGGTCGCACCCGCAACCAGCGGCGCGCCGAGCTGGCCCGGCTCGGCGGCCGGGCGGGCGCCGGGTTCGCCGTGCACCGGGCCCGGCGGGTCTTCGCCTCGGCCGAGCGCCAGGCCGAGCTCGACCAGCGGTTCGAGCTGCGCACCGCCGAGCAGGTCGCCGAGGCCCTCGGCGGCATGAAGGGCGCGTTCATGAAGCTCGGCCAGATGGCCTCGTACCTCGACGTCGGGCTGCCCGAGCACGCCCGCGAGGCGTTGGCTGGCCTGCAGCAGGACGCCCCGCCCATGTCGGCCGACCTGGCGGCCGAGGTGGTCGAGCGCGAGCTCGGCGCACCTCCCGACCGGCTGTTCGCCGAGTGGGACCCGGTGCCGCTCGCCTCGGCGTCGATCGGCCAGGTGCACCGCGCCATCACGCGCGACGACCGGGCGGTGGCGGTCAAGGTGCAGTACCCGGGGGTCGACGAGGCGATCGCCGCCGACCTCGACGCCGCCGGCATGGTGTTCGGCGCCATGGGCCTGGCCTTCTCGGGGTTCGAGCCCGGGCCGCTGGTCGACGAGATCCGGGCCCGGGTGATCGAGGAGCTCGACTACGCCAACGAGGCCCGCAACCAGCAGCTCTTCGCCGAGTTCTACCGCGGCCACCCCTTCATCCACGTGCCCGACGTGGTCGCCGAGCTGTCGACGCAGCGCGTGCTCACCACCGACCTGGCGGAAGGCGTGCGCTTCGAGACGATGGCCACCTGGGACCAGGACGAGCGCGACCTGGCCGCAGAGTCGATCTACCGGTTCGTGTTCCGCAGCCTGTACCGCCTCAACGCCTTCAACGGCGACCCGCACCCCGGCAACTACCTGTTCCGGCCCGGCGGGCAGGTGACGTTCCTCGACTTCGGCCTGGTGAAGCACTTCAGCCAGCCCGAGCTCGAGACGTTCGGCGACATGATCCGCGCCCTCGTGATGGAGGGCGACACGGCCCGCTACCGCAGCATCATCGAAGGCATCGGCCTGCTGCGCCCCGGCGCGCCGGTGTCGGACGACCAGGTGCACGACTACTTCAGCCACTTCTACGAGTTCGTGCTGCGCGACGAGGTGGTCACGATCACGCCCCAGTGGTCGACCGACGCGGTGGCCCGGTACTTCGACCCCACGGGCCCCTACGGGCCGATCATCCGGTCGGCCAACCTGCCGCCCAGCTTCGTGATCATCCAGCGCATCAACCTCGGCCTCATGGCCATCCTCGGCGACCTGGCCGCGACCGCCAACTACCGGCGCATCGCCAACGAGCTGTGGCCATGGGTCGACGGCCCGCCGTCGACCGAGCTGGGAAAGGCCGAGGCCGACTGGCTGGCCGCCCGCACGGGCTGACGCCCGGCCCCAGGGTCGGCGCCGCCGCTTCCGGGGTCCCCCCGGTGCGGCACCCGGCATCCCTACGATGCTGCCGATGCCCTCCACTGCCGCCCGCACGCTCGCGGACGTGCTCGACCGGTGGTCCGCCGGCGCCGGGGCCGAGGGCGACGCCGATGGCCCCGACCACCCGGACGAGTGCGGCTGGCTGGCCGACATGGGCGCCGCGCTGGACCGCGCCGCCCGGGACGCCACCCGGCTCGGCCGCTGGACGCCGGGCGACCCGCTCCGCCTGACGAAGGCGACGGTGACCTGGCTGCTGCGGTGCCCGCGCCGGGCGCTGGCCGCCGCGGGCGCGGTGGCCACCGACGACCTCGTCGCCGGCCTGGCGGTCGACGCCGCGGCCAAGCTGGCCACCCTCGTGCCCCACCGCCCGCCGACCGTCGCCGAGGCGCTGGCCTACCTGGCCGCCACCGACGACGGCACGGCCGCCGACCACCTGGCCGACCGCGGCCCGGCGGCCCGGCCCCTGCTCGACGACATCGCGGCGCGGATCGAGCGGCTGGCCGTCGCCTGGCCGAAGGTCGACCCCGCCTGGTGGCCCCGTGTCGAGGAGCCCGTGCGGGCGCCGCTCGCCGGAGGCGCGGTCACGCTGGGCGGTCGCCTCGACCTGCTGCTGGGCGGCCCGCCCACGGCGCGCCCGCCGGTGGTGGTCGAGGTCAAGGGCGGCCGCTGGCACGACGGCATGCGGGCCGACGGCCACCTCTCCGCCCTGACCGTCGCCCGGCGCGAGCAGTGCCCGCCCGCCGCGGTCGTCACGGTGGTGGCCGACGGCACCACCCAGGTCGAGCCGGTGCGGCCCGCCGTGCTGGCCTCGGCCGCCGACCGGGTCGTCCACGCCCTCGGCGTCGCTGCGGCCATCGCCGGCGGCGAGCCGCCGGCGGCGCACGCCGGGCCGCACTGTGCCCACTGCCCCCTGCAGGCCGGCTGCCCGGCGGGCCGGCCGTGAGGGACGCCGTCGGTGCCGCCGACCGGCTGCAGGCGACCGTGGCCACCGCGGTCGACGAGGCGCTGGCCGAGGCGGCCGTGCCACCGGGATCGGTCCACGTCACCTGGGTGGCCGCGCTCGACGTCGCTGCCTGCCCGGCCCGCTACCGCGGCCAGGGCGAGGCCGGCTGGGGATTCCCCGGGTGGAGCCCCGCCACCGCCGCCGGCGCCATCGGGCGCGCCGCCCTCGACCTGCACCTCGCCGAGGTCGGCCCCGGCCCCGACCACCTGCCGTCGCCCGTCGAGGCGGTGCGGCGGTGGATCCGGACGGCCGGCGCGGCCGGGGCACCGGGGGTCGCAGGGTGGGTCGGCGACCTGCGCGCCGAGGGCGACGGCGCCACCCTGGCAGCCGCGGCCGGCGCCGCCGGCCGGTGGCTGGCCGGCTTCGTCCGCGTGCTGGGCTGGCCGCTGCCGGTTGGCTCGGCGCTGTTGAACGTGGCCCGCGACGGCGCGCCCGCACCCAGGTGGTGGCCCCGCCGGGGCTCGCCGGTCAGCGTGGGCAGCGGCGCCGACGCCCGCATCGGCCGCATCACCGGCGCGGGCGGGCACACGCTCGTCGTCCACCGCCCCGCC
>DASTFE010000226.1:0-6548 GCA_035708905.1 Acidimicrobiales bacterium
TGCTGCTGGTCGGCGCCTTCCTGCTGATCATGAACGTGATGCAGGGGGGTGGAAAGGGCGTCATGCAGTTCGGCAAGTCCCGCGCCAAGCAGGTGTCCAAGGACGACCCGACCGTCACGTTCTCGGACGTGGCGGGGTGCGACGAGGCGGTCGAGGAGCTGCAGGAGATCAAGGAGTTCCTGCAGGACCCGGCCCGCTTCCAGGCCATCGGCGCCCGCATCCCCAAGGGCGTGCTGCTCTACGGCCCGCCGGGCACGGGCAAGACGCTGCTGGCCCGGGCCGTGGCGGGCGAGGCCGGGGTGCCGTTCTTCCCCATCTCCGGCTCCGACTTCGTCGAGATGTTCGTCGGCGTCGGCGCCAGCCGGGTGCGCGACCTGTTCGAGAAGGCCAAGCAGGCTGCGCCGGCCATCGTCTTCGTCGACGAGATCGACGCCGTCGGCCGCCACCGGGGCGCCGGCATGGGCGGCGGCCACGACGAGCGTGAGCAGACCCTCAACCAGCTGCTGGTCGAGATGGACGGGTTCGACGCCCGCACCGGGGTCATCCTCATCGCCGCCACCAACCGGCCCGACATCCTCGACCCCGCCCTGCTGCGGCCGGGCCGCTTCGACAGGCAGATCGTGGTCGACCAGCCCGACCTCGAGGGCCGCAAGGCCATCCTCGACGTGCACGCCAAGGGCAAGCCGCTGGCCGAGGACGTGCGGCTCGACGTGCTGGCCCGCCGCACCCCCGGCTTCACCGGCGCCGACCTGGCCAACCTGATGAACGAGGCCGCCCTGCTGACCGCCCGCCGCAACGGCAGCGACATCACGATGGCCGCCATGGAGAGCGCCATCGACCGGGTGCTGGCCGGTCCCGAGCGCAAGACCCGGGTCATGTCCGACCGCGAGAAGCGCACCATCGCCTACCACGAGGGCGGCCACACGCTGGTGGGTCACGTGCTCGAGGGCACCGACCCCATCCACAAGGTGTCGATCGTGTCCCGCGGCCGGGCCCTGGGCTGGACCCTGGCCCTGCCCACCGAGGACAAGTACCTGAAGACCCGGGCCGAGCTGGTCGACACCATGACCATGCTGCTCGGGGGCCGCTCGGCCGAAGAGCTGGTCTTCGGCGACCCCACCACCGGGGCCAGCGACGACATCGAGCGCTGCACCGAGATCGCCCGGGCGATGGTCACCACCTACGGCATGAGCGACCGCCTCGGCCCGCTGCAGCTCGGCACCAAGTCGGGCGAGGTGTTCCTGGGCAAGGACTACGGCCACGAGGCCACCTACTCCGACGAGGTGGCCAGCCTGATCGACGACGAGGTGCGCCAGCTGGTCGACCACGCCCACGACCGGGCCCGCTTCATCCTCACCACCCACCGGACGACGCTCGACCGGCTGGCCTCCGCGCTCATCGAGAAGGAGACGCTCGACGACGCGGACCTGGCCGACGTGTTCGGCGACATCGACAAGGGCGCCGGCATCGACCTGCCCCTCGAGGAGCTCCGGCGCCCGCCGGCCCGCCCGCTCCGCCGCGAGGCGGCGCTCGACGTCACGGTGGCCGAGGCGAGCGGTGCGCCCGAGACCCGGCCGCTGCCCGCCACGCCCGCCGAGACGCTGTGGCAGCGGGTGCGCCGCTGGCGCAGCATGCGGGCGCCGCGTCCCTCCGGCACCTGACCGCCGGCGGCAGCAGCCATGACCGACGAGTGGCCCAGCCGGGAGTTCCCGCCCATCGAGACCCCGATGGACCTCGACCGCATCGCCAAGGCGGTGCGCGAGATCCTCGAGGCCATCGGCGAGGACCCCGACCGCGACGGCCTGCAGGACACACCCCAGCGGGTGGCCCGCATGTACGCCGAGGTGTGCTCCGGGCTGCACGAAGAGACCGACACGCACCTGGCCGTCACCTTCGAGGCGGGCCACGACGAGATGGTCATGGTCCGCGACATCGCCGTGCAGTCGATCTGCGAGCACCACCTGACGCCCTTCATCGGCCGGGCCCACGTCGCCTACATCCCGGGCCGCGACGGGCGCATCACGGGTCTGTCCAAGCTGGCCCGACTGGTCGACGCGTTCGCCCGCCGGCCCCAGGTGCAGGAGCGGTTGACCGCCCAGATCGCCGACGAGATCGACCGCACCCTCGTGCCCCGGGGCGTCATGGTGGTGGTCGAGGCCGAGCACCTGTGCATGACGATGCGCGGCGTGCGCAAGCCGGGGTCGACCACCGTCACGTCGGCCGTTCGCGGCCTGTTCCGCACCAGCGTGGCCACCCGCGAGGAGGCCATGCGGTTCGTCATCGGTCAGCGCTGAGCCGCCGGCCGCTACGCGCCGCCGACAGACCTTCACGGAACGCCACGCAGAGCGGGGAAACGGCCTCGCAGAGCGTCACGGGCGGGGGGCGGCGGGGGCCTAGGATGGGCGACCGTGCAGGTCAGCCGTCCGCGGATCATGGGGGTCGTCAACGTGACCCCGGATTCGTTCTCCGACGGCGGGCGCTTCCTCGACCACCGTGCGGCGATCGACCACGGGCTGGCCCTCGCCGCCGAGGGGGCCGACTGGGTGGACGTCGGCGGCGAGTCGACGCGGCCGCAGGCCGAGCCCGTCCCCGTCGACGAAGAGCTGCGGCGGGTGATCCCCGTGGTCGAAGCGCTGGCGACCGGCGGCATCGCCGTGTCGATCGACACCCGCCGGGCCGCCGTCGCCCGGGCCGCGGTGGCCGCCGGGGCCCGCATGGTCAACGACATCTCGGCGTCCCTCGCCGCCGAGGCGGCCGCCAGCGGTGCCGCCTTCGTGGCCATGCACATGCGGGGCGATCCCCGCACCATGCAGGACGATCCCACCTACGGCGACGTCGTCGCCGAGGTGCGCGACCATCTGGTCGCCCGGGCCGACGCCGCCCGCGCCGCCGGGGTCGCCGAGGTGTGGATCGACCCGGGCATCGGGTTCGGCAAGACGCTCGGGCACAACCTCGACCTGCTGGCCAACCTCGACGTGCTCGTCGCCACCGGCTACCCGGTGCTGGTGGGCACGAGCCGCAAGGGGATGCTGGGCACCCTCGCGGCGCGGTGCGACCCGGCCGGCGCGGTGCCGCCGCCGTCCGACCGGCTCGAAGGCTCGCTGGCGACCGCCGTGTGGGCGCTGTGGCGGGGTGCGGCGATGGTGCGGGTCCACGACGTCGCGGCGACGGTGCGGGCGGTCGAGGCGGCCGGAGTGGTCGCGGCGCCGGCCGCGTGAGAACGAGCAGGGAGATCTGAGACGTGGCAGCGATGAAGGGCAAGTGGGCCCAGGGCATCACCCCCCGCAACTTCGTGTGGGTGCTCAAGGACCGGCTGGCCGTGTGCGAGCGACCCGGCGGCTACGGCGCCAACCACCGCCGGGTGCGCCGCCAGGAGGAGATCATCTGGATCCGCGAGCAGGGCTTCACCCACGTGATCTCGCTCATCGCCGCCGCCCACAACCTGCACAACTACGACGAGCTGGGCGTCGCCTGGCTGCACCGCCCCCAGGGCCCCCACGACGACCCGGTCGCGTTCCAGCGCAACTTCTACCGCGAGCTCAAGCGCCTGCTGGCCGCGGGCGAGAAGCTGCTCGTCCACCAGGAGGAGGTGGGCGACCGCGTCTGCGGGCTGGTGGCCGGCTACCTGCTCTGGGCGGGGCTCGTGCCCTACGGCCCCCAGGCCATCTCGATCACCGAGCGCCTCACCGGGCGCCAGCTCGGCCCGCTCGGGCGCGGGCTGGTGGCGACGGCCGACGAGCTCCGCACCGAGCAGGGCGAGGCCGCCGCGCCGGGCGGGGCGGGCGACGCAGCCGAGTGAGCGCGGCGCAGGCAGGGCGGGGGCGACGTGGACGACCTGGGCCACACTGACCGGATCGAGCTGCGCGGGCTGCGCGTGGCGGGTCGCGTGGGGGTGCTCGACCTCGAGCGCGCCCAGGACCAGCCGCTCGAGATCGACCTCGACCTGGCGATCGACCTCGCCGCGGCCGGCGCCAGCGACGACCTGGCCGACACCGTCGACTACGGCGCCGTGTGCGCCCGGGTGGCCGCCATCGTCGCCGAGCGGCACGTCGACCTGCTCGAGCACCTGACCGCCCGGGTGGCCGACGCCGTGCTGGCCCTCGACGGCCGCATCGCCGCGGTCGACGTCACCGTGCGCAAGCTGCGGCCCCCCGTGCCCCAGCACCTGGCCACCTCCGGCGTCCGCATCGTCCGGAGCCGGCCGTGACCGCGGCGGCCGGCGGCGGGGACGGCGGTCCCGGGCGCACCCGGGCCTTCCTCGGCCTCGGGTCCAACCTCGGCGACCGCGTGCGCCACCTGCGCGACGCGATCGCCACCCTGCGCGAGGTGGGGCTCGTCGCCGTGTCGCCCGTCTACGAGACCGACCCGGTCGGCGGTCCACCCGACCAGGACCCCTACCTCAACCTGGTGGTCGAGCTGCGCACCGATCGCAGCGCCCGCGAGCTGCTCGGGGTCTGCCGGCGGCTCGAGACCGCGGCGGGCCGCGTGCGCAACGAGCGTTGGGGCCCACGCACGCTCGACGTCGACGTCCTGTGGGTCGACGGGGTCGCGCTCGACGAGCCCGACCTGACGGTGCCGCACCCGCGCATGTGGGACCGGCGGTTCGTCGTCGCCCCGCTGCACGACCTGGCGCCCGACGTCGCCGGCGCGGCGGCCGTCGAGGCGGCGGCCGGCGTGGTCGAGCGCCGTGGCGCGCTCGACGAGCTGTGAGCCGCCCGGCCGCCGGGATGCCCCGGCACGTGCGCATCGTCGGGGCCGGCCGGGCGGGCACCGCGCTGGCGCTGGCGCTCACCAACGCCGGCTGGGACGTGGCGCCCATGCTCGGCCGGGGCGACGACCTGGCCGACGCCGCCGCGGGGGTCGACCTGCTGGTCCTCGCCACGCCCGACGGCGAGATCCGCACCGTCGCCCGGGCGGTCCGCCCGGTCGAGACCACGGTGGTCGCCCACCTGTCGGGGGCGCTTGGCCTCGACGTGCTGGCTCCGCACCCCCGGCGGGCGGCGATCCACCCGCTGGTGGCGCTGCCGACGCCCGAGCTCGGCGCCAAGCGGCTGGTCGGGGGGTGGTTCGCGGTGGCCGGCGACCCGCTCGCCGGCGACGTCGTGCGGGCGCTCCGCGGCCGGTCGTTCGCGGTGGCCGACGTCGATCGGGCCGCCTACCACGCGGCGGCGGTCATCGCCTCGAACCACCTGGTGGCCCTGCTGGGGCAGGTCGAGCGGCTGGCGGCCGGCGTGGGGGTGCCGATGGAGGCCTACTTCGACCTGGTCGCCGACACGCTGGCCAACGTGGTCGAGCTGGGCGCGGCCGAGGCGCTCACCGGGCCGGCCGCCCGGGGCGACGAGGCGACCATCCGGCGCCACCTGCGGGCGTTGCCCGCCGAGGAGCGGCGCGCCTACCGGGGCATGGTCGACGCCGCCCGCCGGCTGGCGGCGCAGCGCACCAGGGCGGAGGAGGGAACCGAGTGAGCCGGGCGACGATGAGGACGATCGCCACCATCGCCGAGCTGCGGGCCGTGCTGGGCGACCACCGGGCGGCCGGGCGGACCGTCGGGTTCGTCCCCACCATGGGCTACCTGCACGACGGCCACGCGTCGCTGATGCGGGCGGCCCGGGCCGACACCGACGTCGTCGTCGCCTCGGTGTACGTCAACCCGCTGCAGTTCGGTGCCGGCGAGGACCTCGACGACTACCCCCGCGACCTGGCCCGCGACGCCGAGGTGGCGGCCGGGGCGGGCGTCGACCTGCTGTTCACGCCCGCGGGCGACGAGATGTATCCCCGCCCCGTGCTGACCACCGTCTCGGTGGCGCGGGTGTCCGAAGGCCTGGAGGGGGCGACGCGCCCCACCCACTTCGCCGGGGTGGCCACCGTGGTGGCCAAGCTCTTCGCCATCGTCGGGCCGTGCCGCGCCTACTTCGGGGCCAAGGACTTCCAGCAGGTCGCCGTCGTGCGGCGCATGGTGCACGACCTGTCGTTCCCCGTCGAGGTGGTGGCGTGCCCCACCCGGCGCGAGCCCGACGGCCTGGCGATGTCGTCCCGCAACGTCTACCTCACGCCCGCCGAGCGGGCCGCGGCGCCGGTGCTGTACACGGCCCTGCGGGCCGGTGCGGCGGCGATCGGGGCGGGCGAGCGCGACCCCGCCGCCGTGCGCGACCTGATGGCCGGGATCATCGAGGCCGAGCCGCTCGCCGAGCTGGACTACGCCGAGGTGGTGGATGCAGACTCCTTCACCGTCCCCGACCCGCTCGCGGGCACGCTGCGGCTGCTCGCCGCTGTACGCTTCGGGCGGGCCAGGCTCATCGACAACGTGGGGGTGACCGTCTGACGGCACCCACCCGAGGAGGGCTCCGTGTCGTGCGTCGCCGCATGCTGAAGTCGAAGATCCACCGTGCCGTCGTCACCGACGCCAACCTGCACTACGTCGGGTCGGTCACCATCGACCCCGACCTGCTCGACGCCGCCGACATCCGCGAGCACGAGCAGGTGGCGATCGTCGACATCGACAACGGCGCCCGCCTCGAGACCTACGCCATCGCCGGCGTGCGGGGGTC
>DASTFE010000227.1:0-5414 GCA_035708905.1 Acidimicrobiales bacterium
CCCCCGAAGTACTCGGGGTCGAAGACGAGGGTCTCGACCCCCGCGTCCTCGAGCACGTAGGCGTGGTCGTCGAGCGAGCCCATCGGGTGCAGCGGCGTGGTGCGGGCGCCGAGCAGCATGCCGGCGCCCATGTTGAACAGCACCTCGGGCCGGTTGAGCGCCAGCACCGCCACCGGGCTGCCCCGGCTCAGGCCCTTGGACTCGAGGGCCTGGACGTAGCGGCTGATCTCGTCGCGGACCTGGCGGGCGGTGAGCACCGTGTCGCCGAGGTAGACCGCGGGCTTGTCGAGGTTGCGCTCGAGGGCGGCGATGAGCAGGTCGGGCATCAGCGGCTGCTGGTGCAGCCGCGCCCGCGCGGACTGGTCTGCCTGGGCTGGCGAGCCGGCGTCGGCCACGATGACGTCCCCCCGGGAATCTGACGGACCGTCAGACTAGCTCGCCGGTGCTGCCCACCTCACGCTCGCCGGTGCCCGCGGTGCCCGCCGGGCCGGTGGCTCCGTCGGCGACGCCACCGGCGGCCCGGCCGGCGATGGCCTCGACCACCTGGTCGATGTGGGCCTGGCCCTCGTAGAGCTGGCGCAGCAACCAGAAGCGCAGGAAGCGGGCCAGCGAGTAGCGCACGAACACCGCGGCGCCGGCGATCGACAGCGCCAGCATGGCCAGCGCCAGGATCTGCAGCGACTGGATGTCGCGGCTGTCGTCCTTGCCGAGCGAGAGCTGGTAGGCGACGAAGGCCAGCACCACGCCGGCGGCCATCGCCACCGCGCCCAGCGACTGGTACAGGCCGTCGCGCCCGGCCCCCTTGCCCACGTTCAGCTCGGCGGCGTCGCTCTTCAGGCGCTCGATCCGATCGTTCATGACGTGCTCCTCATCCACCCAGGTACGCGCTCGACAGCTCGGACTGCAACTCGGCGGGCGTGCCCACCCGCGCGATCTCGCCGTTGACCATGATCGCCGCCCGGTCGGCGATGCCCAGCACGGCCTGGGCGAACTGCTCGACCACCAGGATCGAGATGCCCTCGGCCGCCACCTGGGCGACGATCTCGTAGAGCTGCTGCACGACGATGGGGGCGAGACCCATCGACAGCTCGTCGAGCAGCAGCACCGCAGGGTCGGTGACCAGCGCCCGCGCCATGGCCAGCATCTGCTGCTCGCCGCCCGACAGCGTGCCGGCGAGCTGGCCGCGGCGGTCGCCGAGGCGGGGGAAGCGGGCGTAGGCGGCCTCTTCCAGCACCGCCAGGTCGCGGTCGGTCGCCTGCGTGGCCATCCACAGGTGCTCGCGCACGGTCAGGTTGGGGAAGATGCCCCGGCCCTCGGGGATGGTGCACACGCCGATGCGGGCCAGCTCGTGGCTGGCCACCCCCGTGACGTCGTGACCGGCGACCCGCACCGACCCGGCCGTCGGGCGCAGCAGCCCGGCCGCCACCTTGACGGCGGTCGACTTGCCGGCGCCGTTGGCGCCCAGCAGCGCCACCACCTCGCCCTCCGGCACCGCCAGGTGGATGCCGTGCAGCACCTCGATGCCCGCGTAGGCGGCCCGCACCCCGACCAGCTCGAGCGGTGGCGCCTCGGTCGCGATGTGGCGGCCGGCCACGGGCTCGTCGCCGTTCAGGCTCATCCGACGCCCTCCGGGGTGCCGAGGTAGGCCTCGACGACGGCCGGGTCGTCGCGCACCTCGTCGGGCGTGCCGACGGCGATCGTGCGGCCGTAGTCGAGCACGTGGATGATCTCGCACACGTCCATCACCAGGGTCATGTCGTGCTCGACCAGGCAGATCGCCAGGCCGTCGCCGGCCAGGCGCCGCAGCAGGCGACCGAACGCCTCGGTCTCGGCCTCGGTCTGGCCGGCGGCCGGCTCGTCGAGCAGCAGGGCCGTGGGCTGGGTCATCAGCGCCCGGGCCAGCTCGACCACCCGGGCCTGGCCGGTCGGTATCTCGGACACCTCACGGTCGGCGATGCCGCCGAGGCCGGTCAGCTCGATGACGCGCTCGGTCTCGGCCGCGGTGTCACGCCCGCCGCGGCTCCACCGGTTGTGGATGTCGCCGCCCACGCGGACGTTGTCGCGCACGGTCAGCGACGTGAACAGCTCGAGCCGCTGGAAGGTGCGGGCCAGCCCGTGGCGGGCCCGCTTGTGCGGTGGCTTGCCGGTGACGTCGTCGCCGTCGAGCAGCACCCGCCCGGCATCGGGGGTGAGCAGACCGCAGATCACGTTGAACAGCGTGGTCTTGCCGGCGCCGTTGGGGCCGATCAACCCGGTGATCGAGCCGCGCTCGGCCACCACCGTGGTGTCGTCGAGCGCCGCCTTGCCGCCGAAGCGCACCGACACGCCCCGGGCCTCGAGGTGAGCCACGGTCAACGCCTCCCTGCCGTGCCCGCCGGCGGCCGGGCGGCCGGCACGCCCAGCGCGGCGTCGAGCATCTCGCGGTCGGCCACGGTGTACGGCCGGGCCACGCCCACCAGCTCGAGCGGCAGCTCGCCGGGGGCCGCCCCGTCGCCGGCCGCTGCCGCCCCCTCCCCGACGGCGGCCTCGGGCGCCAGCCGCTTGGCCGCCTGCGGCATCGCCGCCACGACCACGAGGGTGACCACGATCAGCCACCAGTTGCTGATGGTGTCGTTGCGGGCCAGCACGTAGGCCACGCCCACGGTGGCGATGCCGGCCACCAGCACCGGCTTCACCCGCCGCACGGGCGCGAAGTCGACGAGGATCCGCTCGACCGCGCCCGTGGGGTTGCGGCCGATGCTCACGCCGAGCAGCGCGGGCAGGACCAGCGTGAGGTTGGCCAGGAAGTCGAAGAGGCCCTCCAGGTCGGGCTGGTCGGCACCCAGCTTGTCGAACGTGCTGCGCATCGCCACGAACAGCACTCCGGCGGCGATGCCGCCGAACAGGGCGCCGCTGACGTAGCCGATGCCGCCCACGACGGTGAGCATCAGCAGCGAGAGGCTGAGGAAGATGTCGAAGCGGTCGATGTTGGCCGACCCGAGCTGCGACGTCATGAGCGCACCGCCGACACCGGCGATGGCGGCCGACAGCATGAACACCGAGAGCTTGAGGGTCACCAGGCTCTGGCCCAGCGTCGCCGACGCGGCCGGGCTGTCACGCATGGCGGTGAGCCGGCGCCCGTAGCTGCTGTGCCGCAGCGCCACCAGGCCCACCCCCAGCACGGCGAACAGCACGGTCATGAACATCAGGAAGGTCGGCATCGCCACCAGGTCGACGGGACCGAACTTGGGCCGGGGCACCCCCAGGTTGCCGCTGGGGAAGATGCTGAACCGCGTGTGGATCAGCGGCAGCTGCCGCTCGGTGATCTCGCGCAGCAGCATGTTCGACACGAACACGCCGAAGGCCATCGTCGACAGGGCGAGGTACAGGCCCCGCAGGCGCAGCGAGGGCAGCGCCACCAGCGCGCCGACGAGCGCGCACACGACCGCGGCCGCGGCGTAGCCGAACAGCGTCGAGCGGGCGTCGCCCCCGCTGCCGGCGACGCCGAAGTGGTGCACCACGATCGCCCCGATGGCGCCGAACGACAGCACCGCCAGGTTGATCTCGCCCGCGTAGCCGGTGAGCAGCACCAGCGACAGGGCGATGACCGCCATCGTCATGCCGAAGGCCAGGTCGTTGACCGCGGTGGGAGCCAGGATGCCCCGCAGGATCCACATGCCGGCCACCAGCACGACGGCGGCGATCACCGCGTTGCGCAGGCTCGGCATGCGGTAGCGCTCGCGCGACCGTTGCACCGTCACGCCCCGCAGCCGGTCCTGCGGCAGGAACAGCAGCACGACGAACAGGGCGATCATCGGCAGCGACACCCGGAAGTTGCCCGTCCACGTCCAGCGCTCGGACGGGAAGTAGCCGATGACATAGCTGCCGAGCAGCCCGAGCACGAGCGCGCCGACGAACGTGCGGGGCACGCTGCGCAACCGGCCGAACATGGCGGCGGCGAACGCGTCGATGACGAGCAGCGTGAGCGCCTGCGCGCTCATGGCCGAGCCCTGGATCGGCGTGATGAGCACGCCGGCCAGGGCGGCGAGGAAGGCGCCCAGCGCCCACGACGCCATGGCCAGCCGCTCGGGTCGCCCGGCGTTGAGCTCGAGCAGGTCGGGGTCGTCGACCACCGCCCGCATGGCCACGCCGGTGCGGGTGCTGAAGAACAGGAACCGCAGGCCCAGCGCCACCACGCACGCGATCACCAGCGCGGCGGCCTCGTGCCAGGCCACGTTCACGCCGCCGATGCTGATCGTCCGGTCGGCCCCGAAGAACATCAGGAACAAGCGGGGCGAGCGCGGCGTCGGGTCCCACACCCAGGTGGACAGGGCGAGGAACCCGAGCATCACGCTCACCGGCACCACGATGCGGGTGACCTCGGACGTGCCCCGCAGGCCCCGCATCACGACCCCGTACAGCGCCGCCCCCAGCAGCGGCGCCAGCACGCCGAGCACCACCAGCAGCGCCAGCGGTGCGGGCCAGCCCCAGCCGAAGCGCATCTGCCAGTAGCTGAACGCCGCCAGCATCGCCACCGCCCCGTGGGCGAAGTTGAAGATGCCCGAGGTGGTGTAGGTGACGACGAGGCCCGAGGCCGCGATGCCGTACACGCCGCCGGTCACCAGACCGAGGACCGTGTACTGGAGGAACGTCTCCATGTCGGGGTCCGGAACCGCCTACTGCTGGTACTTGGTCGAGATCCGGTTCTCGTCGAGCTCGGCCTGGTCGACCACCCGGCCGGACAGCTCGATGCTGCCGTCGGGGTTGCAGTCCATCTCGCCCTCCTCCTCGGGGAAGGCCTGCACCCACTCGGTGCCCTCGAGCTTGAGCAGCATGCCGCACTCGGGGGGCAGGTTGCCGCCCGGGTTGGTCTCGGCGTGCATGCCGCCACCGTCCCAGGTGGTGATGCCGGACAGCTCGTCGAGGACGCAGTCGCGGGTCAGCTCGGCACCGCACGCCTGGGCGGCGGTCGCCCACAGCAGGAACGACGACGCCGCCTGCTGGCCGAGCTGGCTGATGTCGCCGCCGTTGCCTTCGACCAGGTCGATGTACTGCTGGGTGGCGGGGTTGCTCTCGGCCTGCTCGAACGGGGTGAACGCCGTGCGGAGGTAGACCTTGTCGCCGTTGCCGGTGGCGTTCCACTCGGCGAACGACGCCAGGTAGGCGTTGGAGTCGACCAGCCAGATGGGCTCGTAGCCGACCTGGGCCGCATCGTCGAGGAGGTTCTGCATGTTGGGGTAGGGCTGGCCCGAGTAGTAGACGACCTCGGCGCCGCAGTCCTGCAGCCGCTGGGCGAACGGCTTCCAGTCTGTCTCGCCCGCGATGTTGTACTCGACCGGGCAATCGAGGAACTCGAAGCCGAAGTTGTCCAGGGACTGGAGGACCTTGTCCTTGGTGTCGATGGTGGCGGAGAAGTTGCCGTACATCACCGTGGC
>DASTFE010000228.1:0-10503 GCA_035708905.1 Acidimicrobiales bacterium
GGTGTGTAGAGGCCGGCGCTGCCCAGCGCGGCGCGCTGCGCGGGGGTGTCGGACGTGACGACCGCGCACCCCGCGGCCGCCCCCTGGTAGGCCTTGTTGGGCACGACGCGCAGGGCCTTGGCTCCCGTGCCGAAGATGCCCAGGCAGACGTCGTGGTCCGCGACCACCGTCGGCAGGTCGTCGGCGTCGACCCAGTCGAGCCAGCGCACGGTCGCGTCGCCGGCCTCGGCCTCGGTGGCGGCGCGCTCCTGGCCGTGGCCGATCATGGTCCACCGGATGTCGTGGTCCGCGAGCAGACGGATCGCCCGCCCGATCGTGGGTGCGCCCTGCAGAGGGGTGAACAGCCCGAAGAACACGACCCGCAGCGGCCGGCGCCGGGTGGCGGTACGTGCGCCGTCGCCCGTCGCCCGCCGCTCGCCGGCGGCGAACCACGCCCGCGGTGCCCCCACCGGTACCACCACGACCTTGGGGCGATGGCGGGGCGGGATGGTGGCGCACTGCTCGCCGGTGTCGACGACGACGACGTCGGCCTGTGCGGTGGCCGCGCGGTCGACCAGCTCGAGGGCGCGCACGACGCCGGGCACCCGGGTCAGCCCCCGGTCGCGGGCCGTGTCCGCGAGCGACACCATGTGGTCGAGCACCAGCCGGGCGCGGGGCCAGCGCAGGCGGGCCAGGTGGACGTCGAGGTGCCCGAGGTAGCCGACGACCACGGCGTCGGGCCGGTGCAGGCGGCGCGACCGCCAGACCAGCCGCAGCCACGCGGCCGCCAGCCGGGCGGCGAAGACCGGCGAGCGCCACGGGTGGGACGCGAGCGCGACCCGGCCGGCGGTGTCGACCCCCAGCGGGGCGTTGACCACCGTCACGTCGTGGCCGTGCGCGGCGAGGCCCTCGCGCAGCACGCGCACCCGCGGATGACGCTGCTCGTCGTACGTGCCGAAGAACGCGATTCGCAGCCGCTCGGCCACGGCGGGTAACGCTATCGGATGGGCCCCGCGGGAGGGCGCCGGTCACCCGGTGGCCGTCGAGCGCTCGCAGCCCGGGCGATTAGCGTGATGGGCCGGGATGGCGGACGACGACGACTCGACAGGTGGCGCACCCGAGGCGCCACGACGGAACCTCCGCACCTGGTCGGCCAGTGCGGTAGGCCTTGTGGGCGCGGCCGGGCTGGCGGTCACCCAGCCGGTGCTCGACCTGTTCGGGCGCAACCCCGAGTTCTTCGTGGCGGGCCGCTACGACTCCGGCCAGGTGGTCGTGTTCGGGCTGGCCGTGGCTCTCGTCCCGGCCGCCGTCGCCGTGGCCGGGTCGACGCTGGCGTGGCTGGCCCACCCCCGCCTCGGCGCGGTGGTGCTGCGTGGCGCGCTGGCGGTGTTCGCGTTCCTGTTCGGCCTGGTGCTCGCCGGCCACCTCGGCATCGGCGCACCGTGGTTGGCGACCCTGGCGGCTGCCCTGGTGGCGACCGCGGTCGTGTGGCTGCACGCGGCGCGGGCCGGCGTGCGCACGCTGCTCTCGTACCTCGCCGTGGGCAACGTCGCCTTCCTCGCGATGTTCCTGTTCGCCAGCCCGGCCGCCGACCTGGTCGACGGCGCCTCGGACGCCGACGACGTGGGTGGCGTGACCGCACCGCCGCTGCGGGGGCCGGTGGTGGTCGTCATCCTCGACGAGTTCCCGCTGGCGACGCTGCTGCGGGCGGACGGCACGATCAACGACGACCGCTACCCCAACTTCGCCCGGCTCGCTGCGAGCTCGACGTGGTTCCGCAACGCGGCCAGCCGGGTGGCGATGACCAGCGTGGCGGTGCCGCCGATCCTCACGGGTCACCTGCCCGGCAAGGGCGCGCTGCCCTCGTACGAGGACTACCCGAGCAACTACTTCACGGTCTTCGGCGACCGGTACCCGGTCAACCGCTACGAGTCGGTGACCGACCTCTGCCCCCCGACGATCTGCGACCCGCCGCCGGCCGGGTCGCTGCGCGAGGCGCTGCAGGACGGCGCCGTCGTGTACGGCCACCAGGTGCTCCCTGACGACTGGGCCGGCAGCTTGCCGGCCGTCGACCACTCGTGGGGCGGCTTCACCGACGACCTCGGCGTGGGCGAGGTGGCCGCGCCGGAGACCGAGTCGCCCGAGACGGCGCTGGGCGACGACGGCTACGGCCGCTGGCACGGCCTCGACGCCGACGAGCGCAGCCCCCTCGGCCAGTTCACCGTCATGCGCGAGACCGTGGCGAGGATCGACGACCGCCCCTCGGTCAACCTCGTCCACGTCGCGCTGCCGCACTACCCGTGGACCCTGACGCCGTGGGGGATCCGCCTCACCCAGTTCCCCCACGACATGGTCGGCGACCCCGGCGACCCCGCCTTCCCCCTGGCCACCGTGCAGCGCTACCAGCTGCACGCGCTCCAGGTCGGCGCCGCCGACGTCGCGGTCGGCGAGATGATCGACCACCTGCAGCGGGTCGGCGCGTGGGACGAGGCGCTCGTGGTGGTCACGTCCGACCACGGCACCAGCCTGCTGCCGCGCGACCTGGGCAGGAAGATCACCGACGAGAACCGCGAGCGGGTGCTGCGCGTGCCGCTGTTCGTCAAGGCACCGGGCCAGCAGGCCGGCGAGCTGCGCGACGACCCGGCCCAGACCGTCGACGTGCTGCCCTCGATGCTCGACCTGCTCGGCGTCGAGGTCGACTGGGAGCTCGACGGCCACTCGCTCTACGACGGCACCGCCCCGCGCCTCGAGCGGAAGATCAGCGACGGCGTCGAGCCGCTGCTGGCCACCGCGGCGCGCCACGCCGAGGACTTCGCGGGCGACGACTGGGAGGGACTGGCCGCGACCGGTGAGCACCGGGCCCTGGTGGGACGGCCGGTGGCCGACCTGGCGGTGGGTGACGCCAGCGACCTGCGGTGGGAAGCCGACGACGAGCGCCTGTTCGCCTCGCTGCCCACCGACGACGGGCGCATGCCGTACCTGCTGTCCGGCGCGGTGCGGTCCGCCGATGGCACCCGCCCGCCCGACCTGCTCGTGGCCGTGAACGGCACGGTGGCCGGCGTGATCGGCGCCTACGTCGAGGGTGACGGCGGGTGGCGCTTCACGGGCTTCGTGGGGCCCTGGTTCGTCGACGGCGCCAACACCGTCGACGCCTACGAGGTCGAGACCACCTCGCTGGTGCCGGTCCTGCGACCCGTCGGCCGCATCTGACACGCCGCGGGAGCGGTGGGGCAGCGGCCGGCGGTCACGCGGCCGGCGTCCCGTCGAGCCGCCAGACGGTCACGGCCATGGCGATCTCGTCGACCTCCTGCGGCCGGCCGTCCTTGATCTCCTCCAGGATCGTGATGCTGCCCTCGACCTGGCCGACCTCGACGAAACCTGCGTCGGCCAGCCAGGAGGGCGCCGTCTCGCGGCGCTCGACGAAGAAGATCGGCATGTCGGCGAACGCGGCGCGGTAGGGCTCGACGTCGTCGACCCCGGGGTCGCGGGGCAGGCGCGCCGCGATCTGGTCGTGCACGAGCCACACGATCCCGGGGGCGTTGCGGTTGATGCTGTAGATGTCGTGCCCGGGCGGGAAGAGGAACAGGGCCTGCTCGTCGCCGGCGAAGTCGGCGATCTCGGCCGCGATCTCGGCCGAGCCGGCCATCTCGTCGTGGTCGCGCAGCGGCAGCGACATCCGGGCGAACTCGACCACCAGCATCAATGCCAGGACGCCGCCCACGACCTTGACCAGCACATGCCGCCTCGTCAGCAGCCAGCACAGCGCCAGCGCGATGAGGATCATGATCACGGGAACGACCGCGGGGATGAACCGCCGCACCCACCACATCAGCCGCATCGACACCTTGGCGTCGTAGAGGTAGAGCGGCAGCAGCAGGGCGCCCGGCACGACGAGGGCGAACAGGGCGGCGCGCCAGCGGCTCAGCATGAGCACGAAGATGCCCGCGCCCATCAGGACGAGGCCGCGCACCGTCACGAAGTACGAGAGCCACTTCATGTTCAGCTCGTCGAACGACCGCTCGACGCGGCCGCTGAACACCAGGTAGTCGTAGTCGAGCCCGAAGATCTCCTGGCGGAAGAACAGCAGCACCAGCACGGTGGCGGCCGCGAGCCCCACGCTCAGGCCGATGGCGAGCCGAAGCCGTCGCGGCAGCTCGTCGGGCCGCGCCAGGTCGAACCCGGGCCAACGCCGGGCGACGGCCCGGATGGGGTACCGCGCCGCCCAGCCCGCCGCCAGCAGGGCGACCACGGCGCCGCCGACGACCGCGGCGCCGGGGACGTCGTTCGAGACCGAGTACGGCTCGCGGGCCACGTAGGCGTTCCAGAACGCGTACGGCACGGTCGCCGCCAGGCCGCCGAGCACGGCCCACGACCGGCGGTCGAACCGGTCGGTCGCCAGTGCCAGCGCCACGGCCGCGGCGGCGAGGACGATGTAGAGGAACCCGTCCGGCCGGGCCAGGAACCCCGCACCGGCCAGCAGGCCGGCGACCAGGCCTGCCCCCGCGGATCGGCGCTCGATGGCCAGCACCGCGGCGAGCAGGGCTCCGGCCAGCATGGCCTGGGCCGGTATCTCGGTGGACGGGTAGCGCGCCTGCCACACCTGCATCATCGAGGTGACCAGCAGCGCCCCGGTGAGCACGGCGACGAGGGTGCTCGCCGCCCGCCGCACCGCCAGCACCGTCAGGCCGACCGACACCACGGCCACCACCGGGTTGACGTTGAGCAGCCCCCCCGAGCCGGCCAGGTCGTGGGCGGTGGCCAGCAGCGCCGAGTACTGGTGGTAGAACTGCGACGTCACCTGGTTGGGCCGGTCGGCCTGGAACCACACGCCGGGGAAGCGGCCGGCCTGGTCGGTCGCCGGCGACACCCCGCGGGCGACCACGTCGTCGTCGATCCACACGTCGCCGTCGCGGGCGATGGCGTAGCCGTGGGCGACGTACACGCCCGGGTCCTTGTCGTCCCACACGTAGTTGAAGCCCGGCAGGAACATGAACAGCCCGGCCACCGTGAGCGCGCCCAGGATCGCGAGCTCGACCGGGTCGAACCGCACGCGGGGTCGCCCGTCGAGCGCCAGCGCCACGGCGGCCACGACGCCGGTGGTGGCCACGCCCAGGCCCAGGGCCAGCCAGCCGTCGTGGCGACCCAGCTGGGCGAGGGCGAGCGACCAGACGGCGACCGCGGCCAGGGTCGTGACCACCGCCAGCCCCGCGAGCTCGCCGAGCGTCAACTCGACGCCCGTCGTCGCACCGGCCCGGCGGTCATTGCCCGGGCCGGTCCCGTCGATCTGCGGGGACCGGCCGGTGGCCGCAACCTCGTCGGTGCGGTCAGAGGTCCTGGTCATGGCCGCTCAGTGCGGGAAGAGCGCGCGCCGCGACCGCGCCGGCCCGACGGCGCCGCGCCCGTGCCCGCGGGCGGAGGCGGCGACCATCGGGTCGTGGCGGGGGGCGCCACACGTCCCGTCGACGGCGATGCTGAGACGCTCGTGCACGACGGGAGACGCTACTCGGCTCGGCCGCCGGCCCGGGAGTCGTGGTGGCGCCGCGAGCGGCGCGATGCGCGGGCCGGGATGCCGCATCACCTACCCTGTGCTGTCGACGAGCCACCCGTGCGCATGCGCGCATCCAGGCCCCGGCCGGCGGCGTGCGGTGTCAGGTGGCGGTACGATCGACGCTTGACGACCACGGACGGTGGGCGCGCTGGGGGTACCAGGCGATGCATGACGAAGGCGCGGGCTCGTGACCGACACCATCGCGCCGCCGGTCGACGCCCCCACCGAGCAGGTCGTCAGCGCGCGGGCGCGCCGCGCCCGGCCGCCGCTCCGCGAGATGGTCGTCGGCTCGGCGGTGCTGGTGGGTGTGGCCGGGCTCGCCATCACCCAGCCGGTGCTCGACCTGTTCGGCCGCAACCCAGAGTTCTTCGTCGCCGGCCGGTACGGCCCGCGCCAGGTCGTCCTCTTCGGCGTGCTGGTGGCGGTCGTGCCCGGGTTGGTCGCGGTCGCCGGATCGACGCTGGCGTCGCTCGCCCACCCCCGGTTGGGCGCGGTGGTGCGGGGTGCGGCGCTGGCCGGCTTCGCCTTCCTGTTCGGGTTGGTGCTGGTCGACCACGCGGGCGTCGACGGGGCCTGGCTGGCGCTGCCCGCGGCGGCGGCGATCGCCGGGCTGGTCGTGTGGCTCGAGCGCACCCGTCCGTCCGTGCGCACCCTGCTCTCGTACCTGGCGATCGGGAACGTGGCGTTCCTCGCGATGTTCCTGTTCGCCAGCCCGGCCGCCGAGATCGTCGCGGGCGGCTCGGCCGGCGAGGACGCGTCGGTCACGGTGCCGCCGCTGCGCGGCCCGGTCGTGTTCGTCATCCTCGACGAGTTCCCCGTCACGACGATCATGCGCCCGGACGGCACGATCAACGACGCCCGCTACCCCAACCTCGCCCGCCTGGCCGACGCCTCCACCTGGTTCCGCAACGCGTCGAGCGTCTCGCCCATGACCAGCGTGGCGGTGCCGTCCATGCTCACGGGCGTCAGCCCCGACGGCGGCGAGCTGCCGAGCCACATCGACCACCCCCGCAATCTGCTGACGGTGTTCGGCCACCGCTATCCCGCCAACCTGTACGAGTCGGTCACCGACATGTGCCCGCCGAGCATGTGCGAGCCCGGCCCGCGCGGCTCGCTGCGCACCGCGCTGCGCGACGGCTCGATCGTCTACGGGCACCAGGTCCTGCCCGGCGGCCTGGCCGACGACCTGCCGAGCATCGGCCACTCGTGGGGCAGCTTCGGCGACGTGCTGGGGTCGGGCGAACCGGCCGCCACCGCCGGCGCGGCCGGCACCGCCGGCTCGGGCCCCTCGACGTCGGCCGAGGCGCCGGGCGCGGAGAGCGTCGTGGGCGAGGACGGCTACGCCCGCTGGCACAGCCTCGACGAGTTCGACCGCAGCGCCCTGGGCCAGCTCGACATCATGCGGCACTGGTTCGGCATCATCGACGCCGAGCCGTCGGTCAACCTGGCCCACATGGCGCTGCCGCACTACCCGTGGACGCTCACGCCGTGGGGCACGCGCCTCACCCAGTTCCCCAACGCGCTGTCCGACGACCCCGAGAGCTCCGCCGTCGACGAGACCGGCCGGCTGCGCTACCAGCTCCACGCGCTGCAGGTGGGGGCCGCCGACGCGGCCATCGGCGAGATGATCGACCACCTGCAGGGGGTGGGGGCGTGGGACGACGCCCTGGTCGTGGTCAGCTCCGACCACGGCTACAGCCTGACGCCCCCCGACTTCGGGCGCACGCTCACCGACCGGAACGCCGAGGAGCTGCTGCGGATGCCGCTGTTCATCAAGGCGCCGGGCCAGACCGTGGGCGAGGTGCGCGACGACCCGGCGCTGACGGTCGACATCCTGCCCTCGGTGATGGACCTGCTGGGCGTCGAGGCCGACTGGTCGTTCGACGGCCACTCGCTGTACGACGGCAGCGCTCCCACCCACCCGGCCAAGGTCGACGCCAGCGTGCAGCCCGCCCTCGACGTCGCCGCTCGCCACGCCGCCGAGACGGGCGGCGACGACTGGGACGGCCTGGCGGCGGTGGGCGTCGGGCGCGACCTGGTGGGCCGGCCCGTCGCCGACCTGCCGACGGGCGAGCCCAGCGAGCTGACGTGGGCACCCGACGACGAGGACCTGTTCGGCTCGCTCCCCACCGACGACGGCCGCGTGCCGCACCTGATCGCCGCCACGGTGACGGCGCCCGACGGTGGGCGACCCCCCGAGATCGTGGTGGCGGTGAACGGCACGATCGCGGGCGTGGCGGGCACCCAGGTGCCCGGCGACGAGGGCTGGCGCGCGTTCGGCGTGGTCGCGCCCTATTTCCGCGACGGGGCCAACACCGTCGAGGCCTTCGAGGTCGAGACCACCGGCCTGGGGCCGGTGCTGCGGCCCGTCGGACGCGCCTGACCGCGGGCGTGCCCGCCGCGGGACGGGCGGGTCAGGCGACCGGCGACCTGTCGAGGTGCCACTCGCCGCCGAGGGCGACGAGGCCGCCGAGGTCGCTCTCCTCCGCGGAGGCGACGTCGAGCCGGGCGGCGCGCCGGCGGACGGTGTGGGTGCGCTGCAGGTGCTCGTCGAGCACGCGGACGGTCAGGTCGTAGACGCCACCGGCGACCGGGAAGCGGGGGATGCGGTAGTCGACGACCCGCGTCCCGCCGTCGCCGGTCTCGAAGCGGTGGTGGGGCCCGGCGACGTGTACGCCGTCGGTGCGGTAGAGGCCCAGGCCGAGGGCGATGCGGCCGGCGGCCGGCACGTCGAGCGTGACCCGGATGGTCACGGGCGACCCGGTGCGCACCACCTGGGTGGCCCGGCCGGCGTCGTCGACGAACTGCACGTCGCGGATGTGCCAGCCCTCGGCCGCGTCGCCGCCGGCGGCGTCGCCGTCGACCGGCGCCGCCGCCTGCTCGTGGGCCCGGCGGTCGTCGCTGACCGACTCGAGGTAGGCGCTGACCACCTCGTGGGCGTCGCCCTCCTTGAGCAGCGTGCCGTGGTCGAGCCAGGCGGCCGCGTCGCACATGCTGCGCACCGTGTCGAGCGAGTGGCTGACGATCACGACCGTGCGCCCGCTCGAGCGCAGGTCCGCGAACTTCTCCATGCAGCGCTGCTGGAAGCTCTCGTCGCCGACGGCCAGCACCTCGTCGACCAGCAGCACGTCGGGTTCGACCGTGATGGCGACCGAGAACCCGAGGCGCACGAACATGCCCGACGAGTAGTTCTTCACCGGGGTGTCAATAAAGTGCTCGAGCCCCGCGAACTCGACGATGCCGTCGAAGCGCCTGTCGACGTCGCGCTTGGACATGCCCAGGATGCTGCCGTTGAGGTACACGTTCTCGCGGCCGGACAGCTCGGGATGGAAGCCGGCGCCCAGCTCGAGCAGGGCCGACATCTTGCCGCGGGTGGTGATCGTGCCCCGGTTCGGCTGGTAGATGCGGGCCATGCACTTCAGCAGGGTGCTCTTGCCCGACCCGTTGTGGCCGATGATGCCGTAGGTCTTGCCCTCGGGCACGTCGAACGACACGCCCTTCAGCGCCCAGAACTCCTCGTGGACCGTGCGCTTGAAGCCGCTGAAGATGGTCGCCTTCAGCGTCGAGTTGCGCTCGTGGACGAGGCGGAAGCGCTTGGCGACGTCCGCGACCTCGATGGCGAAGTCGGCCATGTCAGAGCTCCTCGGCGAGCTTGGGCTCGAAGCGGCGGAACGTCGAGACGCCGATGGCGAGCGTCACGAGCGCCACCGCGGTCATGGCGAGCCACTGCATGCCGGTGGGCCTGCGCAGGTGGTAGAGCACGTCGCGGTACGAGTCGACGAAGATCGCCATGGGGTTGAGCTCGAGGACGACGAAGCGCACGACGGCCGGCTGGTCGTCGAGCAGGGTGGCGGGGTAGAGGATCGGCGTCGAGTAGAACCAGACGTTGAGGACGATGCCGAGGAAGTGCTGCACGTCGCGGAAGTAGGCGTTGCCCGCCGCCAGCAGCAGGCCCAGGCCGAACACGAAGACCGTCTCGATGGCCATGAGCACGAGCACCACGGGGATCCACGGCAGGATCATGTTGCCCCACGCCAGCAGCACGACCCCCAGCACGCTCAGCTCGACGCCGAAGCTGGCCAGCCAGGCCAGCGTCGACGCCCCCGGCAGTACGGCCCGGGGGAAGTAGACCTTCTTCACCAGGCCCTCGTTGGCGGTGATCGACTGGGCGGCGCCGCTCAGCGAGTTGGTGAGGAACGTCCACGGCAGCAGGCCGCACACCAGGAAGAACCCGTACATGTGCAGGCCGCTCGGGTCGCCCACGGGCGGCGTGACCCCGAGGAAGACGCCGAACACGATCGTGTAGATGGCGATGCTGGCGAGCGGGTTGATCACCGACCACAGCCAGCCCAGCACCGAGCGCTTGAACTTGCCCCGCAGCTCGCGCAGGGTCAGGTTCCACAGCAGCTCGGTCGGCAGCTCGGAGGCGTCGGGCAGGAGGCGTGCGGCCACGGAGCGACTGTACCGATGCGCGACGGGCCGCCCCCAACCACCTGCACCCGGGGGTCGTGTCGCACACCGTCGCGCCGATCGGTCACGATGGTGACCGTGCCCGTACCCCGTGTCCGGTTGGTGGTCCTGAACTACAACGGCGGCGACCTGGTGGTTCGCTGCGTCGAGCACCTCGAGCGGCTCGACTGGCCCGAGGATCGCCTCGAGATCGTGGTGATCGACAACGCCTCGGCCGATGGCTCGGCCGACACCCTGGCCGACCGCCCCCGGGTCCGACTGATCCGCTCGCCCGAGAACCACGGCTTCCCGGGCAACAACCTGGCGCTGCGCGACCTCGACGGGCTCGACTTCGTCGGGCTCATCAACAACGACGCCTTCGCCACCCCCCGTTACCTGCAACCGCTCGTCGCGGCGCTCGAGGACGACCCCGGCCTCGGGGCCGCCTGCCCCCGGATCCTGCTCGCGTCCCGGTTCCGCGACCTGACGGTGGTCGCGCCGCCGTTCGTCCCGCCGGGCGACGGGCG
>DASTFE010000229.1:0-15300 GCA_035708905.1 Acidimicrobiales bacterium
AGCGCTCGCCGGGGTGGCTCTCGGCCCAGCGCAGGTCGCCCGCGACCGCCGCCGGGTCGATGACCAGCACCACCAGCGGGCCGGCGCCGCGGAAGTGGCGGTCGAGCGTGGAGTCGAGCTGGGCCCGGGTCGAGCAGTGCACGAACCCCTCGGTGTCGAGGCTGGGCGGCCTGATCACGCCGGCCTGCTGAGCGGCGGCCCACGCGTCGGGCGTGGTCACGTGCAGGATGTCGTCGTCCATCATCGTGCTGGCCTCAGCGGGCGACGTCGACGCGGTAGACGGGGCCTTCCAGCGAGAGCACGTAGACCTCGCCCTCCGCATCTTCGCCGAACGACACCAGCTCGCCGCCGCCGGCGTCGAACGTGCGCTCCTCGACCGTGGCGCCGTCCGCGGCCCGCAGCGCGCGGATCTGCCCGTTGCAGTAGTCGGTGAACAGGTACGCCCCGGTCAGCTCGGGGTGGGCGGCACCGCGGTAGACGACCCCGCCGGTCACCGAGCAGCCCCCACTGCGGTCGTACTCGAACACGGGCAGCACGGCGCCCTCGGGGTTGGTGCCGCCCTCGAACGGGTGGGCGCCCTCCATCTCGTTCCACCCCAGGTTGGCGCCGCGCCCGCCACCGTCGTCGGCAGGCAGCAGGTCGATCTCCTCGAAGTCGTTCTGGCCCACGTCGGCCACCCACAGGTCGCCGGTCTCCCGGTCGAACGAGAACCGCCACGGGTTGCGCACGCCGTGCAGCCACACCTCGGGTGCGCCGCCCTCGCCGCCGGCGAACGGGTTGTCGTCCGGGATGCCGTAGGCGGCGCCCCCGGCCGGCTGCTCGGGGTCGACCCGCAGGATGCTGCCGAGCAGCGTGGTCGGGTCCTGCCCGTTGCCCTCGGGATCGCCCCCCGAGCCGCCGTCGCCCAGCCCGATGTAGAGGTGGCCGTCGGGGCCGAAGGCGAGGTGGCCGCCGTTGTGGTTCTCGTAGGGCTGCTCGACCGCCAACAGCTCGCGGCGCGAACCGACGTCGACGGCGTCGCCGGCCATGGCGTAGGCGTCGACCCGGCTGTCGCCGTCGGGAGCCAGGCTGTAGCTGACGTACAGCGTGTCGCCGTCGGGCGAGAACGCCAGCCCCAGCAGCCCCTGCTCACCGCCGGCCACGACGTCGTCGCTGATGTCCAGCACCGGCTCGCCGAGGTCGCCGCCGGAGAGCGGGCGCACCCGGCCCTCGATCTCGCCGATGTACACGGTGTCGGTGCCGGCCCGGGCGGCGAACGTCGACGGCCCGTCGGCCTCGGCCACCTCGGTGAGGCTCAGCTCGATGTCCGCCAGCGGCGCGGCCCCCGACTCGAGCGTCGTCGTGACGCCCGCCGGCGGCCGGGTCGTTGTGGTGGCGGTGAGGGTCGGACCCTCGCCCTCGTCGTCTCCGCACGCCGCGGCCAGGCACATCGCCGCGCTCGCCAGGGCTACCGCTCGTCGCATCGGGGCGACGCTACTGGCTGCCGCGCCGGTCACCTCACCGTGCGGACGAGGCCCTCCTGCATCACCGTGGCGACGAGCGTGCCCTCACGGGTGAAGACCAGGCCCCGCGACAGGCCCCGCCCGCCGCTGGCGTTCGGGCTGTCCTGGGCGTACAGCAACCAGTCGTCGGCCCGGAACGACCGGTGGAACCACATGGCGTGATCGAGGCTGGCCATGAACCGGGTGGGATCGAACCAGCCGCCGCCGTGGGGCAGCGTGGCGGTGTCGAGCAGCGTCATGTCGGACGCGTAGGTGAGCACGATCGTGTGGACGAGCGGGTCGTCGGGCAGGCGGCCGTCCGCCCGCAGCCACACGTTCTGGCGGGGCTCGGCGGTGCGCGCGTTGCCGGGCTCGGGCCAGTCGACGTGGCGGATGTCGATCGGGCGGGGCCGGTCGATCCAGGGCGCCATCTCGATGCCGGCCATGGTCAGGCGCTCGCGCATGGTCGGCAGGTCGTCGGGCGGCGGCACTTGCGGCATGGCGAAGGCGTGGTCGAACCCCTCCTCGGCCACCTGGAAGCTGGCCGACAGGTTGAAGATCACCTTGCCGTGCTGGATGGCCGCGACCCGGCGCGTGGTGAACGACCCGCCGTCGCGAAGCCGTTCGACCTCGTAGAGCACGGGCACCTTCGGGTCGCCGGCCCGCAGGAAGTAGGCGTGCAGCGAGTGCACGCGGCGATCGGGCGCCACCGTGCGGGCGGCCGCCACCAGGGCCTGCCCGGCGACCTGGCCGCCGAAGATCCGCTGGCGGTCCTCCTGGGGCGAGACGCCCCGGAAGATGTTCACCTCGATCGGCTCGAGGTCGAGCACCTCGACGAGCGCGTCCACGGCGTCCTGCGGCACTGCCGGACGCTACCGTCCGCCGTCGTGACCGGCGATGTGACAGACGACCAGCGGTTCCCCGACGGCTTCACGTGGGGAACCGCCACGGCCGCCCACCAGATCGAGGGTGGCAACTGGAACAACGACTGGTGGGCGTGGGAGCACGCCCCCGGCACGACGTGCGCCGAGCCGTCGGGCGACGCGTGCGACTCGTGGAACCGGGCGGGCGACGACGTCGATCTCGTGGCCGGCATGGGGCTCGACAGCTACCGGTTCTCGGTCGAATGGAGCCGCATCGAGCCCGAGGAGGGCGAGTGGTCGCACGCCGCGGTCGACCACTACCGCAGCCTGTGCCGGACGTTGCGGGACCGAGGCATCGAGCCGACCGTGACCTTCCACCACTTCACGACGCCCCGGTGGGTCGTGGCCAAGGGCGGGTGGGAGGACCCCGCCACCGCCGACCGCTTCGCGGCGTTCTGCCGGCGGCTGGCCGGCGAGCTGGGCGACGCGGTCGGCCGGGCGTGCACGATCAACGAGCCCAACGTCGTGGCGACCATGGGCTGGCTGCTGGGCTTCTTCCCGCCGGGCAAGACCGACCGCGACCTGCGCCGGCGGGTCAACGACGTGCTGGTCGACGCCCATCGCAAGGCGGTCGACGCCATCCGGGCGGGTGCGCCGGGCGTGCCGGTGGGGCTCACGCTGTCGATGACCGACTACCAGGCAGTCGACGGGGGCGACCAGCGCATGGCCCGCATGCGGGCCTCGATGGAGGACGTTTTCCTCGACGCCACCGATGGTGACGACTTCCTCGGGGTGCAGACCTACTCGCGGATGCGCGTCGGGCCGGAGGGCATGCTCGGCCCCGAGGACGGCGTGCCGGTGCTCGACATGGGCTACGAGCTGTGGCCCCAGAGCCTCGAGGCCTGCCTGCGCCGAGCCTGGGAGCGCACCGGCGGTGGGGTGCCGCTGCTGGTGACCGAGAACGGCATCGGCACGGCCGACGACGCCCAGCGCATCGCCTACGTGCACGACGCGCTGGCGGGGGTGCTGCGAGCCCTGGCCGACGGCATCGACGTGGGCGGCTACACGTACTGGTCGCTGCTCGACAACTTCGAGTGGGCGTTCGGGTACCGGCCGAGGTTCGGGCTGGTCGCGGTCGACCGCGAGACGTTCGCCCGCACGCCCAAGCCCAGCGCCACCTGGTACGCGAAGGTGGTCGCGGCCAACGCCCTGGTGGTGCCCCCGAGCTGAGCGTCGCTCACGTCCCGATGCCCTGGTGGTCGGGACACCCGGCGGCGGCGCGATCCTCGGGGTCGACGAAGGCCCGGTCGACGGCCCGGTCGAGCCGCTCGATCTGGTGGCGCACGGCCGGCGCGCGGTCGGGCGGCACGGCCTGCAGCAGGTCCTCGAGCATGGCCCGCAGGCGGCGCGCCACCTGCATCGACGAGGCGCCGTAGTGGCGGATCTCATCGCAGGCCAGCCCGACGATGTCGTCCCAGCCCGGTACGGGGACGACCAGGCGCACGACGCCGTCGCGGTCGACGTGCGCACCGGTCGGCTGGGGCCGCTCCGCGATGCGGCGCAGCAGGTCGTGGAGCCGGTCGATCGCCTGGACGGCGGTGGTGGGGTCGTTCACCGCGGGGGAGACCGCCCGCTCGGCGATGTCGACCAGCTGGCGGAAGCCGAACATCGGGTCCTGCGCCATGGTGCGCTCGATGCCGCCGCCCACGCGGCGGAGCACTGCCTGCCCGTCCACCGGCGAGCCGCGCTCGTCGACGTGCCAGACCTCGACGACGCGGGCGTGCGACGGCACGTAGTCGCCGACCCGGTGCACGAACCGCAGCAGCGCGCCCGCCGACCGGCCGATCTCCACGAGGTCGTCCTCGTCGTAGCCCAGTATCACCGCCGGTCCCCGCTCCCAGGTGACGACCTGGTCGGGCGGGTGGTCGGGCACCGGCGGCGCCGGGACCGGCTCGGCCATGGGCATGGCGTCGCGCAGCGCGGCCCGGGTCTCGCGTGCCACCCGCTCGATGATCGACACCACCCGGATCGACTGCGCCAGGTGGCTCACGAAGAACACGAAGCCGACCAGCGCGGCGATGACCAGCGTCAGCGCCAACGTGACCGAGAGGCCCGGTGTCGCCGACCCGCCCGCCTCGGGGCTGGGATCGACGTAGCGCAGGGTGAGCAGGGCGTAGGTGAACGTCGCCACCAGCACGCCGAGGGCCCACTGGGTGCCCCGGTCGCGCAGGAAGTTGCGCAGCGCCCGCGGCGAGAACTGCGAGCTGCCCAGTTGCAGGGCCACGGCGGTGATCGAGAACACGATGCCCGTGAACGTCAGGGTCGAGCCGGCGATCGTGCTCAGCACCAGCGCGGCCTGGGTCGAGTCGCCGTCGTAGGCGAGGAACGCCGGGCGGTCGCCGCCGAGCGCCTCGTCGAGCCGGTGCATCAGGGTCGAGGCGGCCCAGGCGGCGACCACGGCCATCAGGGGGATGAACCAGAACCCCGTCCGCACCCGCTCGCGCAGGTACGAGATGCGCACGTCGTGGTCGGGCGGGGGCTGGGCACGTCGTGTCGCCACGACCGGATGGTACGGCCGGAGGCGGCCGGTTACCGTCGCCGCCCGTGACGATCGACCCGGCGCTGCTGGCCAAGGCAGAGGCCGCCCGCGGCTTCATGCCGCCCGACGAGGGCCTGGCCCTGTACGAGGCGGCGGCGGCCGTGGCGGTCGAGGGCCCGCTGCTCGAGGTCGGCAGCTACTGCGGCAAGTCGACCCTCTACCTGGGAGCGGCCGCCCGCGAGCGGGGCCGGGTCGTGTTCGCCGTCGACCACCACCGGGGGTCGGAGGAGAACCAGCCGGGCTGGGAGTGGCACGAGCCCGACCTGGTCGACCCCGCGGTCGGCCGGATGGACACGCTGCCCGTGTTCCGGCGCACGATCCACGACGCGGGCCTCGAGGGCACGGTGGTCGCCGTGGTGGGCGAGTCGCCGGTGGTGGCCCGGACGTGGGGCACGCCCCTCGCGCTGCTGTTCATCGACGGCGGCCACGGCGTCGAGCCGGCCCGGCTCGACTACGAGCTGTGGACGCCGCACGTGGCGCCGGGCGGCACGCTGGTGATCCACGACGTGTTCCCCGACCCGGCCGACGGTGGCCGGCCTCCGTACGAGCAGATCTACCTGCCGGCGCTGGCCTCCGGCCGCTTCACCGAGGTGCGGGCCGTCGGCTCGCTGCGCGTGCTCCGACGCGCCTGATAACAAGCAGCCAGGTATCATACGCAGGTGCTTGCAAAGTCGCGAGACCTGCTCGACCGCGAGGTCGAATGGCAAGCGCTCAGCCGGTTCGTCGAGCGCCGCCAGAACCTCGCGGTCGTGTACGGGCCGCGCCGCGTCGGCAAGTCCTTCCTGCTCGAGGCCATGTGTCGGGCGGCCGGGGGTCGTCGCTACCAGGCGATCACCGGGTCGCCCGCGGCGCAGCTCGACGACCTCGGCCGAGCGCTCGGCGCCTGGTTGGACGCTGGACCGTTGCGGCTCACCGGGTGGGACGACGCGCTCGACCGGTTGAGCCGACTGGCGGTTCCCGTGGTTGTCATCGACGAGCTGCCCTACCTCACCGAGACGTCGCCCGAGCTCACCAGTGTGCTCCAGCGCCACATCGACCGCCGCGTTGGCCCGCCGCTCGTGTTGGCAGGCAGCTCGCTGTCGACGATGACCGACCTCGTCTCGCCGCAGGCCCCGCTCTACGGCCGGTCGGCAGCGGTCGTCGTACCGGCCCCCTTCGCGGGCCGTGATCTGGCGAGCCTGTGGCAGGTCGGCGATCCATCGGCTGCCCTGTGGGTCGACGCTGCCGTCGGCGGGCTCCCGGGGTACCGCCCGCTGCTGGAACCGCCGCGAGCTGACCTGGACGGCTGGATGGTCGGTGAAGTGCTCGCGCCCTCGTCGCCTCTGCTGGACGCGGCGGAGGCGGCCCTGGTCGACACCGCGCCCCAGGCGAGCCGCGGGCTCTACCGCACGATCCTGGCGGCGGTCGCAGGCGGCGACCGGTCGTTCGGCTCGATCGCCCGCGTCGCCGGGCAACCCACCGGAGCGCTGACGCGCCCGCTCGCCACGCTCGAGCGCGCCGGGCTGATCGTCAGGGTGCCCGACCCACTGCGGTCACGACGCGACACCTACGACTTGGCCGACCCTCACCTCCGCACCTGGCTGACGATCATCTCGCCGCGGCGCGCCGCACTGCAGGCCGGGCGAGCCGCCGAGGTGTGGGACAGGGTGCGTGAGACGACCTGGCGCGCCCAGGTGCTCGGCCCGCGGTGGGAGGCCGTCATCCGTGCCTACGTGGCCCAAGTCGCCGACGGTGTGCTGGGCCCGGTGGACCACGTCGGTGCGACCACGGTCGCCGATCGCGCCCAGCGGATCGGTCACGAGATCGACCTGATCGCCACCCGAGGGCGCGACGTGGTCGCCCTGGGAGAGGCGAAGCTGCGCCGGCTCGGCAGCGGCGATCTCGACCGGCTGCGCCGGGTCCGCGACCTGATCGGCGCGCCGGGCGCTCGGATCGTGCTGGCGTCCGCCGATGGAGTCGAACCGGACATGTCCCGACAGCCCGACGTCGTCGTGGTCGAGCCGGCGGACGTGTACGGCTGAGGCCCCGGCTCAGTCGTGGTCGATGACCGACGAGTCGGCGTCGGGAGCCTCGAACAGGGTGGGGAGCACCTCGTCGTGGCGGGTGAACAGGGCGCTGGCGGGTGACCCGCCGCTGAGCGCGTCGGCGGCCAGCACCACGGCGGAGGCCGTGTAGGTCGACTGCTCGTCGGACGGGAACCGGCCCTCGTCGGGGAAGACGGTGCCGGTCCAGTAGCGGCCGTCGCCGGTGCGGTAGCGCTGCGCCCAGCGGAACAGCGCGCGTGCCGTCTCGACGTCGCCGACGGCGAGGTTGGCCATGGCGTACTCGCAGGTCTCGGCAGTCGTGACCCAGGGCCGGTCGGAGACGCAGCGCACGCCGCAGCCGTCCATCACGAAGGCGCGGTGGCGCTCGGCCAGGCGCTCGCGGCCGGCGTCGCCCACCACGACGCCGGTGAGCACGGGGTAGTACCAGTCCATCGCCCAGCGGTGCTTGGGCGAGAAGGCGTCGGGCTCGTGGCGGATCACCCGGGCGAGCTGGGCGGCCGACAGCTCCCAGTCGGGGCGCTCGTGGCCCAGCAGCTCGGCGAGCGCGATGGCGCAGCGCAGGCTGTGGCAGATGGACGACGACCCGGTGAGCAGGGCGAACGACCACGGCGTGCCGTCGGCGTGCCGGGCCCACAGGATCTCGCCCCGGGGCGTCTGCAGGTCGAGCACCCAGTCGATGGCCCGCTCGACCACCGGCCACATCGCCTCGGCGAAGCCGCGGTCGCGGGTGCACAGCCACCGGTGCCACACGCCGGTGGCGACGTAGGCGATGACGTTGGCGTCGAGCTTGTCCTGCTCGACCCGGTCTGCCAGGTAGTACTGATGCCACGAGCCGTCGGGGCGCTGCAGGTCGACGAGCCACTGGAACGCCCGGTCGGCCTCGACGTGGCGGCCGCCCAGCGTCAGCGCCATCGCCGCCTCGACGTGGTTCCACGGGTCGGCGTGGCCGCCGGGGAACCACGGCACCATCCCCGAGGGCAGCTGCCACTCGGCGATGGCGTCGACGGTCTGCTGCAGCTCGCCCCGGGTGGCGATGCCGGGGACGTCGGCGAGCGTCACGATGCGGGGGCCTCCGGCTTGCGGGCGTAGACGACCAGGCTCTTGCCGACCAGCGGCGTCAGCGCCCGGTCGGCGGCGCGGGTGAGCCTCGACCACGGCCGGGTGCCGCCGATGTCCCAGCACAGGACCTGGTGGTAGGCGCGCACCAGGGGATGGTCGTCGTTGGTCGGGCCGACGGCGCACTTCAGCCACCAGTAGGGGGCGTGGAGGCCGTGCTCCTTGTGGGCCGCGTAGGGCTCGGCGCCGGCGGTGGCGAGCCGGTTGCGCAGCTCGGCGGCGGTGTAGATGCGCACGTGCCCGCCGGGCACGTGGGGCGCGTGGTACTCGTCGCTGAGCGCCCAGCACACGCGCTCGGGCAGGAAGGCGGGCACCGTGGCGGCGATGGTGCCGCCCGGGCGCAGCACGCGCACGAGCTCGCTGGCGGCGGCGGCGTCGTCGCCGATGTGCTCGAGCACCTCGGCGGCGATGATGCGGTCGAACGACGCGTCCGGGAACGGCAGCCGGGTGGCGTCGCCCCGGGCGCAGCCGCTGCCGGCAGCTGCGGGCAGGTCGCCGGCCTGGTGCATGGCGGTGGCCATGGCGGCCACGTCCTTGAGCTCGGCCTCGTCGTAGTCGAAGGCGGTGACCCGGGCGCCCCGCCGCAGGGCCTCGAAGGCGTGGCGCCCGGCGCCGCAGCCGAGGTCGAGCAGGCGGTCGCCGGCGCGCAGCCCGAGCGTCGGGTAGTCGACCGTCAGCATCAGCGGCTCGCCGCGCGGGCGTGCTCGGCGAGCAGCAGGCGGTACTGCTCGACCGTCTTGCGGGCGGTGTGCTTCCACGACCACTGGGCGACGACCCGCTGGCGGCCGGCGGCACCAACGGTGGCCCGCAGGTCGTCGCGGCCGAGCGCCCAGCGGAGCTTCGCGGCCAGCGCCTCGCTGTCGCCCGGGGGCACGACGAGCGCGCTCTCGCCGTCGGGCCCGACGACCTCGGGCAGGGCGCCGCCGGAGGTGGCGACGAGCGGCGTACCGCACGACATGGCCTCGATGGCCGGCAGCGAGAAGCCCTCGTACAGCGACGGGACGACCGCCAGCTCGGCCTCGCTGTACAGCTCGATGATGCGCTCGTCGGGCACGCCGGTGACGAAGGTCACGGCGTCCTCGAGGCCGAGGGCCCGGATCGTCTGGTCGGAGCGACCGCCCGGCTTGCGCTTGCCGATCACGACGAGGTGCAGGTCGTCGCGCTCGGTGCGGACCTTGGCGACGGCCTCGAGCAGGAAGCTCAGGCCCTTCATCGTGACGTCCGCGCTGGCCGTGGTGATGACCCGCCCGGGCACCGGCGCCACGTGCGGCAGGGGCCGGAACAGGTCGACGTCGACGCCGACCGGCACGATGTCCATGCGGTTGGGGTCGACCTGGTGGTCGCGGGCGATGTCGTGGAACGAGTTCTCCGAGACGGTGACGACCCGCGTCAGGCGCTTGGCCACCCGGGTCTGCATGTTGGTGAACGAGTACCAGCGGCGCAGCGTCAACCGCTTGTACCAGCCGTCGGCGTGCTCGAGCTCGAGGCGGCGGTCGACCGTGATGGGGTGGTGGATGGTGCTGAGCACGGGGAACCCCTCGCGCTCGATGGCCAGCAACCCGTACCCGAGGCACTGGTTGTCGTGCACGAGGTCGAACTCGCCGGGCCGGCCACGGAGGTGGCGCCAGGCCCGCAGGCTGAAGGCCAGGGGCTCGGGGAACTGGCCGAACGAGAACGAGGTGACCTCGGCGACGTCGGTCCAGTCCTTGAGCTCCCACAGGCCGGGCATCCGCATGGGGAAGTGGTCGTTGTAGATGTCGAGGCTGGGCAGCTCGACCAGGGGCACCCGCGTGTCGACCTCGGGGTAGGGCTGCCCGCCCAGCACCTCGACGTGGTGGCCGAGGTCGACCAGGGCCTTGGCCAGGTGCCGCACGTAGACGCCCTGGCCACCGACGTGGGGCTTGCCCCGGTACGCCAGCAGGGCGATGCGCAGAGGGGTGTCCTCGGCGTGCATTCCGGCAACCTTTCCGTTCGACTGACCGCGCGGTCAACTCCGCGTCGGCCGCGCGCTCCCGCTGTCGATGTCGAAGGGGTGCGCCCGCGGTATGGCGGGTCAGGCTAGCGCCGAGCCCCACCGCGGGACGCAACCGGGGCGGTCAGTCGGCCTCCGTGGTGGTCGTCGTCGTGGTCGTCGTCGTGGTGGTCGTGGTCGGCGGCGCCGTCGTGGTGGTGGTCGTCGGACGCCGCGTGGTGGGCGGGGTCGGCGGAGGCGGCGGAGGCGGCGGCGGTGCGGGCTCCGCGGTGGTCGTGGTGGTGGGACGCGGGCGCGTCGACGGGGTGGTCGTGGTCGCCTCGGTCGTCGTGGTCGTCGACTCGGTCGTCGTGGACGCCTCGGTGGTGGTGGTGGTCGACGCCTCGACCGTCGTGGAGGTGCTCGCGCTCGTCTCGGCCACCGCGATGGCGGGATCGTTCGAGCCTCCGGTGCCGGCGATCAGGGCATAGCCGCCCACGGCGACGACCACGACGGCGGCGATCACGCCCCCGACGATGAGGCGCAGATCGAGCGGCGGGGCGTCGTCGCCGTCCTCGCCCTCCCCGCCCTCACGGCGCTCGCGCAGGCGCGCCGAGAGCGAGGCGCCGCGCCCCACGAAGGGGTCGGTGTCGCTGGTCCGCAGCCGCTGGAACTCCTCGGGTGCGGGCTGGCCCCACTCGGGCTCGGCGTCGTCGTCACCGCCGGGGGGCGCGCCGGGCGGGGGCGCCGGGTCGAACACCGACGTGCGGCCGTCGTCCCACTGGCTGCCGTCGTGCCACCCGGCCTCCGGGTCGTCGTCCCACGGGCCGTCGTCGGGCGCTCCCTCGGCCGCCGGCCATTCCGCCGGGTCGGCCGCGGCGACGGTCGGGTGGCCGCCGGTGTCGACGGGCGGCTGCCCGCCGGTGTCGAAGGCGCCCGCCGGTGGCGGGGCGGCGGCGACGGGTCCGGTGTCGAAGGGGTTGGGCGGTGCCGGACCGCCGAGCGCGACGGGTCCCGTGTCGAAGGGGTTGGCCGGCGGTGGCTCGTCGAAGGCGGCCGGTCCGGTGTCGAAGGCGTCCGCCGGTGGTGGGCCGGCGGCGACGGGTCCGGTGTCGACGGGTCCGGTGTCGAAGGGGTTGGCCGGCGGTGGCTCGTCGAAGGCGACGGGTCCGGTGACGAAGGGGTTGGCCGGTGGTGGCTCGTCGAAGGCGACGGGTCCGGTGTCGAAGGGCACTGCCGGCGGTGGGGCGGCGGCGACCGGGCCGGTGTCGAACGGCCCGCCGGGCGGCGGGCCGTCGAGGGGACCGGTGGGCGCCAGGCCGTGGCCGCCGGTGTCGAACAGCGTGGGCGGGCCATCGGCACCGACGGGGGTGGGCCCGGTGTCGACCGGGCCGTGCCCGCCGGCAGCGAGGAGGTTGGGTGCGGGCGGTGGGACGAGCTCACCGGGGCCGCCGGGACCGGGCCCGGTGTCGAACAGGGACGGCGACAGCGCGCCGAGCATCGGCGCGGCGGCCCCCGGGTCGGGGCCCAGGCCAGCCGGCGGCAGGGCCGCTCCGGCGGGGAGTGCGCCGGCACCCGCCTCGGCCGGCGCGGCGAAGAGAGCGGCGCCCAGGGAGGTCGTCAGCTCGGGGGCGTCGTCGACCACCACGGGCAGGCCCGTGCGCTCGGCGACGAGCTGCTCGAACAGGGGGATGCGGGCCGACCCGCCCGTCAGCAGCACCAGGCTCAGGTCGGCGGGGATCAGCCCGGCGCCGTCGATGGTCGCCAGCACGAGGTCGGCGGCCTCGGCCACCCGCGGCTCGATGGCGTCCTCGAGGGCCTCGCGGGTGACCTCGACGCGCCCGCGGGCATGGGGGAGCGCCACGTCGACCACCGCCGCGTCGTCGGTCGACAGAGCTTCCTTCGCTGCCCGGCACGCGTTGCGCAGGCGGCGCAGGGCGATCATCGCGTTGCGGTCGTCGGGGTCGACCGAGGAGGTGACGTCGCCGATCGCGCCCTCGACCAGCGCAAGCAGGGCGGCGTCGACGTCGACGCCGCCGAAGTCGTCGATGCTGGCCGGGTCGCCCACGAGGTCGAAGGCGTCGGGCGAGCGGTGCACCAGCGTCACGTCGACGGTCGACGCGCCGAAGTCGACGACCGCCACGATGGTGTCGTCGTCGAGCTCGCGGTCGCGGGCCAGCTCGGCCACCGCGGCGACGGGCTCGGGCACCGTGGTGACGGCGGCGCCGGTCACCCGGCCGGCCGCCTCGGCCAGCAGCGCCCGGGGCGCGTCGCCGGCGCGGAGGGGGTAGGTGAGCACGACGTGGTCGGGCACCGCCCCCCGGCCGGGCGCCGACCGGTCGATGACGGTGCCGACCAGGGCCTCGGTGAGCACGACAGGATCGTGTGGGGCGCCGTCGATCACCATGGGCCCCGGCTCGTCGAGGTGCGACGTCACCATGCGGGCGACGAGCGTCGGCTCGTACGGGCTGTGGCGGTCGGCGGCCTCGCCGACCAGCGTCGTGCCGTCGGCGCGGGGCAGCGCCACCGCCGGCATCGTCGCGCCGTGCTCGCCCAGCACGCAGGGCTCGAGCGCCGCGTCGCGCTGGATCGCCGCTGCGCAGGTGGCAGCGCCGATGTCGATCCCCAGGCTGTAACCCATCGTGACCCCCACCCCAGCTCGTCTCGACACGGAAATGTAACAAGGTGCAGCGCCCCGGCGAAACCAGGTGTACCCGGGCACGGCACGGGAGTGGGGCACGGGCGTGCAAGCGTGGTGCCATGAGAGCTGTCGTCCAGCGCGTGCGCGAGGCTCGGGTGACCGTCGACGGGGCCACGGTGGGCGCCATCGGGCGCGGGCTGTGCGTGCTGGTCGGGGTCACCCACGACGACGACGAGGCCGGCGCCCGGCGGCTGGCCGCCAAGCTCTGGAACCTGCGGATCTTCGACGACGACGCCGGCGTCATGAACCGTTCCCTCGCCGAGGCCGGCGGCCAGGCGCTGGTGGTCAGCCAGTTCACGCTGTACGGCGACACGAGTCGGGGCCGGCGGCCGAGCTGGATCGCCGCCGCCCGGCCCGAGCAGGCCGAGCCGCTGGTGGACGCCGTGGTCGGCGCGCTACGAGGGCTCGGCGCTCAGGTGGAGACCGGCCGGTTCGGGGCGGAGATGCTCGTCGCCCTGGTCAACGACGGGCCGGTCACCCTCGTCGTCGAGGTCTGAGCGCCCGGTGCGGCGGGCGGCCAGCCGGGCGAGCGCGAGGCCGGCCAGCGCGACCCCGAGGGCGGGGGCCAGGCCGTAGCGGGTGTAGGGCGTCGTGCCCGTGCGCCGGCCGACCGTGTCGTGCAGGACGACCTGCTCGGACACGGCGCTGCGCTGGTGGACCTCGCCGTCCGGGCCGATCACGGCGGAGAAGCCGGTCGGTGCCACCTGCAGCAGCCAGCGGTCGCTCTCGATGGCCCGCATGCGCGACGAGGCGACCTGCTGGGTCTGCACGAGCGTGCCGGTGAACGACGAGCCGTTGGTCGGGTTGAGCACCACCTCCGCGTCGTCGCCGACGCCCTCGCGCACCCGGTCGCCGAAGAAGATCTCCCACGAGATGGCGACGCTGAGCCGTCCGGCCGGCGTGTCGAGCACGGCCGGCTCGTCGCCGACGACCGCGTCGCGGGCCGTCAGGTCGGCGCCCCCGAGCGGCTCGATCAGCGGGCGGAGCGGCACGTACTCGCCGAACGGCACCCGGTGGACCTTGTCGTAGCGGCTGACGATCTCGCCCTCGGGCGAGTAGGCGACCGAGGCGTTGAGGAAGCTCTCGGGCCCGGCGTCCTCGACCACCCCCACCACCAGCGTGGTATCGAGGTCGCGGGCGAGGTCCTGCAACTCGCGGTGCTCCCGCGACGTGGCCAGCTCGGCGATGTCGACCACGTCCTCGGGCCACACCACCATGTCGACCGGTGTCTCGACCTGCGCGCTGGCGTCGAGGTGGCGCTCGAACACGACGCGCTCGTCGGTGGTGCGCGCCCGGGTCCCCTGGGGACCGCCGCCCTGGACGAGGGCCACGCTCAGCTCGCCGACCTGGTGGCCACGGGGGGCCACGGCGGCAGCGCCCAGCGCCACGAGCACGACGGCGGTGGCGACCGCCGCCGCCCGCCAGCGGCGCGCCAGCACGGCGGCGAGGGCGATGCCGGCGACGAGGGTCACCTCGACCAGCAGCAGCGCCCCGCCCAGGCGCAGCACGCCGGCGAGAGGGCCGTCGACCTGGCCGACCGCCAGGCTCGACAGGGGCACACCGCCGAAGGGCCACGACCAGCGGAGCAGCTCGGCGAGGGCCACGGCCCCCGGCAGCGCCAGCCAGCGGGCGGGCGCGGCGGCGGGGATCACGGCCAGCGCCCCGCCCAGCAGCGCCGCGTACGCGACGGCGGCGATGACGTAGCCGGGCGCGGTCATGTCGAGCATCCACGCCAGCGAGGGGATGTACAGACCCAGGCCGATCGCGGTGCCGCGGCGGAACCGCGCACCGCGCGGCCGATCGGCGATCAGGCGGTCGAGCCCGGCGATGCCGGCGAAGGCCAGCGGCCACCAGCCCCAGGGCGGCAGCGCCGCGGCGAGGAGCACCCCGGTGCCCAGGCAGGCGAGAGCGGTGACGGCGCGGTGCATGCGCATGCGACCGCGATGATCGCACGTCGTCCTGCCGCGGGCTCAAAGGGAGCGGTCGCCAAGCTCGCCGCCAGCCGGCAGCTCGGTCCGCTCGTGGCCAACCGCAAGGGCTCGAACCCGTTCGCCAACGCGCTGTTCTGCGTGGTCGTCGCCGTCGCGGCCTTCGGCCTCATCGCCGTCATCGCCTGGCTCGAGCTCAGGTTCCTGCGGTTCCTCGCCATCCTCGCCCTGGCCGTGTCGATCGTCGCCCTGATCATGGCGGTGATGGCCCTGCTCGCCGGGTTCACCGGCGCGTACCTGTACGCCAACGGGCTCGTGCGGTCGAAGAACGGGCGCCTGCAGGTGGCGACCTGGCCCGAGGTGAGCCGGCTGCTGCTGTGGCGGGGCGCCAAGCTGCTGGAGGGCAAGCTGCCCTGCTACTACGTCGTCACCCACGACGGCCGCAAGCTCTCGATCGAGGCTCGCGAGGTCGACGGCCGCGACGAGTTCGGCGAGGTGCTGCAGGCCTACGTCCGCCACGGCGGTGGCGAGGTGGTCGAGAGCGGCCCGGCCGCCGGCGTCATGTGTCCCTGACCCCGCGGCGCCCAGCGCCGCCGCGGCGGCCGGCGCGCCGGAC
>DASTFE010000230.1:0-3213 GCA_035708905.1 Acidimicrobiales bacterium
CCCTCCGACAACCTGCCGGGGGTGCCGGGCGTCGGCGAGAAGACGGCCGCCAAGCTCATCATGAAGTACGGCGGCATCGACGGCATCTTCGAGCACCTCGACGAGCAGACGCCCAAGCTGCGCACCAACCTGGGTGAGCACGAGGCGAGCGTCCGGCAGAACGCCGAGGTGATGCAGCTGATCTGTGACGCCCCCGTGGGCGTCACGGTCGACGAGCTGGTGCGCCAGCCCGCCGACGTCGACGAGGTGCGGCGGCTGTTCGACTTCCTCGAGTTCCACAGCCTGGGCGAGCGCCTCACCGAGGCGGTGGGGGAAGACCTGGGGCTCGGCGGCGCACCCGCCGACGTGATCGAGGCCGAGGTGACCGAGCTCGACACGCCCGACGCCGCGGTGGCCGCCCTCGCCGCCGCCCGCGCCGCGGGGGCCGGCGAGGCGCTGGCGGTGGCCGCCGCGTGGACGGGCCTCGAAGGCCGCACCCCGCTCGAGGGCATCGCCCTCGTCACCGACGCGGCTGCGGGCGAGGTCGCCTGGCTGCCGGCCGAGGTGCTGGCCGACCCGTCGGTCCTGGCCGCGCTGGGGGCGCTCGTGGCCCTGCCCGCCGACGGCGGCCGTCCCGTCGCCGCCCACCAGGCCAAGGCGTTCATGCGCTCGCTGCTCGACCTCGGCGTCGACGTGCGCTGCCTGGCGATCGATACCGCCATCGCCGCCTACCTGCTCGACCCCGCCGAGTCGCGCTACGTCCTCGACGAGGTGTTGCGGCGCTACGCGGGCGCCGAGCTGCCCGCCGAGGGCGCGGCGGCCGAGGGCCAGCTCGACCTCGACGGCTCGGGGGTCAGCCCCGCGCTGCGCACCGCCCGGGCGGCGCTGGCGGTCGACCGCCTGGTCGAGCCGCTGACCCGGGCGCTCGACGACCAGGCGCTGCGCGGCCTGAACGACGAGATCGAGGTGCCGCTGGTGCGGGTGCTGGCCCGCATGGAGCACGTCGGCATCGGCGTCGACGCGGACGAGCTGCGGGCGCTGCGCGACCGGCTGACCGCCGAGGTCGAGCGGCTGCGCCAGGCCATCTGGGACGACGCGGGGGTGGGCGAGTTCAACGTCAACTCCACGCCCCAGCTCCGCGAGATCCTCTTCGACAAGCTGGGCCTCACCCCCCAGAAGAAGACCAAGACCGGCTACTCGACCGACGCCGCCTCGCTCGAGAAGCTGGCGGGCCAGCACCCGATCATCGACCACCTGCTCGCCTACCGCGAGGTCGAGAAGCTGCGGTCGACCTACGGCGACGGGCTGCTGGCCGAGGTCGGCGCCGACCGCCGCATCCACGCCACCTTCAACCAGACGGTGGCCCGCACGGGCCGGCTGTCGTCCGACCAGCCGAACCTGCACAACATCCCCGTGCGCAGCGAGATCGGGCGCGAGTTCCGGCGGGCGTTCGTGCCCGCCCCGGGCTGCGAGCTGCTGGTGGCCGACTACAACCAGATCGAGCTGCGCTGCATCGCCCACCTGGCCCAGGACCCGGGCCTGATCGAGAGCTTCACCGCGGGGCGCGACATCCACACCGAGACGGCGGCGCGGGTGTTCTCGGTCGAACCGACCGACGTCACGATCGAGCAGCGCTCCAAGGCCAAGATGGTCAGCTACGGCCTGGCCTACGGCATGGAGGCCTACGGCCTGGGGCAGCGGCTGAACATCCCCACCGAGGAGGCGGCGCTGATCCTGGCCGCCTACTTCGAGGCGTTCCCGGCCGTGCGCGAGTACATGGAGCGCACCGTGGCCGAGGCCCGCCAGCGGGGGTACACCGAGACGCTGTTCGGCCGGCGCCGGCAGATCCCCGAGCTGTCCTCGCCCAACTACCGCATCCGCCAGGCGGGCGAGCGCCAGGCCATGAACGCCGGCATCCAGGGCCTGGCCGCCGACATCTTCAAGGTGGCGCTGGTGCGCATCGAAGCGGCGCTCGAGGAGGCGGCGATGGACAGCCGCCTCATCCTCCAGGTGCACGACGAGGTGCTGCTCGACGTGCCCCCCGCCGAGCACGACCCCGCGGCCAAGCTGGTGGTCGAGGCCATGGCGGGCGCGGTCGACCTGAGCGTGCCGCTCGAGGTCAACCTGGCGTTCGGCGACACCTGGGCCGACGCCAAGGGCTGACGGCGGTCAGCGCGGCGCGGCCAGGGCGCTGGCGATGGGCGTGTCGCCCGAGACCAGCTCGAACGTGCGGCCGGTCGTGGTGGCGGCGGCACCGTCGTCGGTGAGCACCGCCAGCAGCACCGCGGCCACGTCGTCGCGGGGGATCGAGCCCCAGGCGTCGAGATGGTCGGCCACCGTGACCAGGCCGGTGCCGGGCTCGTCGGTGAGCGAGCCGGGGCGCACGATCGTGAACGCCAGCTCGCTGGCGCGCAGGGCGTCCTCGGCCTCGCCCTTGGCCTCGAAGTACGGGCGCATGGCGTCGCCGCGGGCCTCGGGGCGGTCGGCGCCCAGGGTCGAGATCATCACGTAGCGGTCGACGCCAGCGGCCTGGGCGGCGGCGATCAGCTTGACCGCCGCGCCGTAGTCGACCGTGCGCTTGCGTTCGGGGCCGCTGCCCGGTCCGGCGCCGGCGGCGAAGACCACCGCGTCGGCGCCCCGCACCGCGTCGGCCAGCGCGGCCACCCCGGCGAGGGCCTCGAGGTCGAGCACGACCGGCTCGGCGCCGGCCGCCGTCACGTCGGCGGCGTGGTCGGGGTTGCGGATGATGGCGCGGGCGCGGTGGCCCCCGGCCGACAGCAGGCGTTCGAGCCGCAGGGCGATCTGCCCGTGGCCCCCGGCGATGGCGACGTCCATGCCACCAGCTTGCCGGTCGCGCCGGCCGGGTGGGGGAGGGCCGCGAGGTGTCGGCGAAAAGGCGCGATCACGGTCGGTTCCTGCCGACACCTTCACCGGTCACGTCGAGGCGCGGCGGGCGTGCCACGATCGCGCGGTGCCCGGTCCCGACCACTGGTTCGAGCCGCTCGCCGACCACATGGGCGACGCCTACCTGCGCTACTCGTTCACCAAGGGCACCGCGCAGGAGGTGGCGTTCCTCGTCGACGTGCTGCAGCTCGCCCCGGGGATGCGGGTGCTCGACGTGGGGTGCGGACCCGGTCGGCACGCGCGTGCGCTGGCCGGCCGGGGGATCGAGGTCGTCGGCGTCGACATCAGCCAGCGGTTCGTCGACCTGGCGGCGCAGGACGCGCCGCCCGG
>DASTFE010000231.1:0-6953 GCA_035708905.1 Acidimicrobiales bacterium
CCCCACGCCCGCCCGCGGGCGGGGCGACCCCGTGCGGGGTCTGTGATCGGGGTAGCCGCCCCCTACGATGACGGCCGCCCGACACATGGAGGAACACGTGGACGTCCGCATCGGGGTGAAGAACTCGCCCAGGGAGATCGAGGTGCTGCTCGCCGACGACACCGACGGCGAGGAGGTGCGCGAGCACATCGACCGCACCCTGTCCGACGGCAAGACGCTGTGGCTGACCGACCGGCGGGGCCGCACCTACGGCGTGCCCGTCGACAAGGTCGCCTACGTCGAGATCGGCATCTCCGACAAGGGCCGCCGCATCGGCTTCGGCGGCTGACCGCACCGGCGGCCCCTCTCCCCGGCCACCACACCCGTCCCCATGCCGACGCCCCTGCTCGACCGCCGACTGATCTTCGTCACCGGGAAGGGTGGCGTCGGCAAGACGACCGTCGCCGCCGCCATCAGCCTGCTGGCGGCGTCGCAGGGCCGGCGCACCCTGGTGTGCGAGGTCGACGCCAAGGGCGACCTGTCCGCCGCTTTCGAGACCGGCCCCACCGAGTTCCGCGAGCGCGAGATCCTGCCCCGGCTGTGGGCGATGTCGATGGACACCGAGGCGTCGCTCAAGGAGTACCTGCGGCTGCAGCTCAAGGTGCCGCTGCTGTCGAGGATCGGCCCGCTGGCCCGGACGTTCGACTTCGTGGCCAACGCCGCCCCCGGCGTCAAGGAGATCCTCGTCGTCGGCAAGCTGACCTACGAGGTGCGCGAGCGCCACTACGACCTGGTGGTGGTCGACGCCCCGGCGTCGGGGCACATCGTCGGCCAGCTGGCGGCCCCGCAGGCCATCCAGGACCTGGTGCAGGTGGGCACCGTCCGCGACCAGACCGGGTGGATGCTCGACATCCTGTCCGACCCGGCGCAGACCGGCGTGGTGATCGTGGCCACCCCCGAGGAGATGCCGGTCAACGAGACGCTCGAGCTGTCGGTGCGGCTGCGCGACGAGACGTCGGTCGACCTGGCTGCCGTCGTCGTCAACCGGGTGCTGCCCGAGCTGTTCACCCGGGGCGAGGAGGAGGTGTTCCACGCCCTGCGCGAGGCCGGTGCGGCCGGCGCGCTGTCCGCGGCCGTCGAGGGCCCGGTCGAGCCGCTGTTCGACGGCGCGGAGCTGGCCGTGCGCATGCGTCGCACCCGGGCCGAGCACCTGGGCGAGCTGCGCGCGGGCCTGCGCCCGGGCGTCGACCTGCTGTACGTGCCCGAGCTGTTCCAGCGCACCCACGGCGTGCGGGCCACCCGCCAGATCGCCGACGCGCTCGGCGCCGAGCTGGGGTACTGAACCGCCGTGGCCAAGCGCGCCAACCCGTCCGGCCAGAGCTCGCTCGAGCCGCTGCTCGCCGCCAAGGAGATCGTGATCTTCTGCGGCTCGGGCGGGGTGGGCAAGACGACGACCGCCGCGGCGGCGGCCGCCATGGCCGCTGCCCAGCTCGGCGGCAAGGTGCTGGTCATCACCGTCGACCCCGCCCGCCGGCTGGCCAACGCCCTGGGGCTCGAGCGCTTCGGCAACGTCGAGACGCAGGTGCCGCCGACCCTGTTCGCGTCGGTGGGCAGCGAGCCCCGCGGCGAGCTGTGGGCCGCCATGCTCGACACCAAGCAGTCGTGGGACGAGCTGGTCGACAGCCACGCGCCCGACGTCGTCACGCGCGACGCCATCCTGGCCAACCCGCTGTACGAGAACATCACCGGGCGGTTCGTGCAGAGCCACGACTACATCGCCATGGAGCGCCTGTACGAGATCCACGCCTCGGGCCGCTACGACCTGATCGTGGTCGACACCCCGCCCACCCGCAACGCCATCGACTTCCTCGAGGCACCCGAGCGGATGGCCGACTTCTTCTCGAGCCGGCTGCTGCGCTGGCTCACCGTGCCGGCCCGCAGCCGGGTGTTCACCATGGCGTCCAAGCCGTTCTACACCGTCGCCGACCGCATCCTCGGCTCGCAGTTCCTGCAGGACATCGCCGAGTTCTTCCTGCTGTTCCAGACCATGTACGACGGCTTCGTCGACCGGGCCCGGGCGGTCACCCGCCTGCTGTCCGACAAGCGCACCACGTTCGTGGTCGTGTCCACGCTCGAGGCGTCGCCCGTGCGCGAGGCCGACTTCTTCATCGAGGCCCTGCGCGACCGCCGCTTCTCGCTGGGCGCGGTGGTGCTCAACAAGGTGCTGCCGGCGTGGTTCCTCGACCGGGGCGCCACCGGCGCGGCCAAGCACCTGTGCGCCGACGCCGAGCCGCTGGCGGCGCGGGTCACCGACGTGGCGCCGGATGCCGGCGAGCGGGCCCAGATCGCCCGGGTGCTGGCCGAGGTGGGCGAGAGCTTCCTCAACTTCCAGGTGGTGGCCAAGCGCGAGGCCGAGCAGCGCAGCGAGCTGGCGGCGCACGCCGACACGGTCGCCACCGTCCCCTACGCCGACCACGACATCACCGACCTCCGAGGCCTGCTCGAGCTCGGTGAGTCGCTGTGGCGCTAGTCCCGACGGACCACCTGCGACAATCAGATCGATGGCCAGCCTCGCCGAGCTCGCTCGCTTCTTCACCCGCCTCGACCCCGTGTCGGTCGCCCACCTGCAGCGGCTGGCGGCGAGCTGGGGCCTCCTGGCCGACTTCTGCTTCGCCGACCTGTTGCTCTTCGGCGTGGTGGGCGAGCCGCGCGACAACGGCGGCAACCGCTTCGTGGTCCTCGGGCAGGTGCGTCCCACCACCGCCCAGACGGTGTACCGGGCCGACTGGGTCGGCACGGTGCTCGAGGAGGAGGACCGCCCCCTCGTCGCCCGCGCCTACCGCCTGGGCGAGATCATCGAGGGCGAGATCACCATCTCGCCGCTGAAGGAGCGGGTGCGCGTGCTGTGCATCCCCATCCGCCACAAGGGCAAGGTCATCGGGGTGCTCACCCGCGAGTCGGCGCCGTCGTTCGGGCGCCAGCCGGGCGAGCTCGAGCGCACCTACGTCGACGTGTTCAACCGCTTCGCCCGCATGATCGCCAGTGGCGACTTCCCCTTCGACGCCGAGGACGTCGAGACCGAGGAGGCGCCCCGGGTCGGCGACGGCGCCATCGTGCTCGACGCCTCGGGCCGGGTCGAGTACTCGTCGCCCAACGCGGTGTCGACGCTGCACCGCCTCGGCGTGCACGCCAACGCCGAGGGGCTGCGGTTCTCCGAGCTGGGACTCGAGGAGTCGGTGGTCAGCACCGCGTTCGCCATGGGCCTGCCGGTCACCGAGGAGCTGGCCCGCGGGCTCGACGTCACCGTGCTGATGCGGGGCATCCCGCTGCTCGACCACGGCGCGGTGACCGGCGCCGTGGTGCTGCTGCGTGACATCTCCGAGCTGCGCCGCCGCGACCTGCTGCTGCTGTCCAAGGACGCGACGATCCGCGAGATCCACCACCGGGTGAAGAACAACCTGCAGACCATCTCGTCGCTGCTGCGGCTGCAGGGCCGCCGGCTCGGCACGGGCGAGGCCCGCACGGCCATCGAGGAGTCGGTGCGGCGCATCCGCTCGATCGCCCTCGTGCACGAGATCCTGTCGCGCGAGGCGGGCGACGACGTGCCGTTCGTCGCCATCGTGCGGCCCGTCGTGGGCATGGTGGCCGACAGCATGATCTCGCCGGACCACCCCATCCGCTTCGACGTCACCGGCGACGGCGGGGTGCTGCCGGCCGGCATCGCCACCCCGCTGGCGGTGGTGCTGAACGAGCTGCTGCAGAACGCCGTCGACCACGCCTACCCGGCCGACCTCGAGCTGACCGACGAGGCGCCGGGCCGGGTGGCGGTGACGATCGAGCGCGACGGGACGTCGCTCGGGCTGCGGGTGGCCGACGACGGCGTGGGCATGCCCGCCGGCTTCGACCTCGACTCGACGACCGGGCTCGGGCTGTCGATCGTGCGCACGCTCGTGACCAGCGAGCTGTCGGGCGAGATCACGATCCAGCGCGGCACCGGCGACGGCGACCGCCCGGGCACCGCGGTGGTGCTGCGGGTGCCGGTGCCGGCCGAGAACGACATCGACCTCGCCGAAGCGAGGTCGAGATCGCGTTGAGACGTGCTGGGCCCCGGGTGGGGCCGTGGTCAGGCGGTGGCCTTGCGGTGCCGCGCCACCCACTGGCGACGCAGCGCGCGGCGCTCCTCTTCCGAGGTGCCGCCCCAGATGCCGCTGTCCTGGTTGGTGGCCAGCGCGTAATCGAGGCACTGCTGCTGGACGTCGCAGGCCCGGCAGACGGCCTTGGCGTTCTCGATCTGCTCGATCGCCGGCCCGGTGGTGCCGACGGGGAAGAACAGGTCAGGGTCGGTATCGCGACAGGCGCTGAGGTCGCGCCATTCGTCGCGCTCGATGGACAGGGACAGACTGCGGCTCTGCGTCAGGGCCACGGGACCTCCACGGCGGATTCGGGTCACCGAGATTTGTGACGAGTTTCACATGCCACCGCGGTCAGTGACGGAAAGCGTGTGGCTGCGACGGAGCAAAGATACCGGCCGTTGGTGCGTTGAGCAAGGAATTTTTTCACAAACGAAAGGACGAGTTTGCGTGACACTGGTGATCGGCCACCGCGGCGCACCCCTCGCCGAGCCCGAGAACACCGTCGCCGCCTTCCGCACGGCCGCCGCCCAGGGCGCCGACGGCGTCGAGCTCGACGTGCGTCGCACGGCGGACGGCGCGCTGGCGGTCCACCACGACGCCCACCTGGCCGACGGCCGCGCCATCGTCGGCGTGGCCTGGGCCGACGTGCCCGAGGGCGTGCCCGACCTCGACACCGCGCTCGACGCCTGCCGCGACCTGGCGGTGGTCAACGTCGAGATCAAGAACTGGCCCGACGACGTCGACTTCGACCCCTCGCTGGCGGTCGTCGACCGGGTCGTCGACGCGCTGGCCGCCCGTCCCACCGGCGAGCGCGACCGCGTCCTCGTGTCGTGCTTCCACCTGCCCTCGCTCGACCGGGTGCGCGAGCGGACGCCCGAGCTGGCCACCGCCTGGCTGGTCATCGGTCCGGTCGAGGCCGCCGGCCAGGCCCGGGGCGCGCCGACGGGGGACGGGGGTGACCCGGTGGCCGCCATGGTGGCCGAGGCCGCGGCCCACGGTCACCGGGCGCTGCACCCCCACCACGCGTTCGTCAGCCCGCGGCTGGTGGCCGAGGCGCACGAGGCGGGCGTCGCCGTCAACGCCTGGACCTGCGACGACCCCGAGCGCATCCGCTGGCTGGCCGAGGTCGGCGTCGACGGCGTCATCACCAACGCCCCCGATGTCGCGCTGGCCGCCCTCGGCCGCGGCGCCCTACGCCGGTAGCCGGTCGAGGCCGTGCGCGCCGACGCCCCGAGGCCATGACCGTCGGCTGGCGGCTCCCGAGGCGATGACGGTCGCCGGGCGGCTCGCGAGGCAATGGCGGTCGGGGGCCGACCGCTACTGCCTCGGGCGTTCGCTGGCGACCGCTACTGCCTCAGGCGTTCGGTGGCGACCGCTACTGCCTCGGGCGTTTGGCGGCAGCACTCAGGGCAGGACCAGGTCGAGGACCTCGGGCTCGTGGTGGAAGTCGAGCAGCTCGGCGTCTCCGAGGTGGTCGCCGTCGACCTGGTAGGGCACCGGGCCGTAGGCCTCGACGGTCAGGGCCGCCAGGTCGGTGCGGTGGTCGACCCAGCGGCTGCGCCGCAGCCGCCGCCCGAGGCCGAGCGCCGAGAGGATCACCGGCATGAACCGGTGGAACGCCATCGTGCGCACCGTCACGGCGGCCAGGCCCCGGTCGAGCGTGGCCTCGGCCGCCACGTCGAGGGGGCGGTTGCCCAGGTACGTGTAGGGGTTGGTGTTGAGCACGATGGTCAGGTAGCCGTCGTCGACCACGGTGCCGTCGGCGTGGCGCACGGCGAAGCGGGGGCGGCTGCGGTCGAAGTGGCGCATCCACGTGTCGAAGGCCGCGTACACGAACAGCGGGTGGCTGGCGTAGCGCTTCAGCCCCGACCGGCGCTCGACCTGCTCGACGACGGCGGCGTCGAACCCGACCCCGGTGTGGAACAGGAAGTAGCGGCCGTTGACCGATCCCAGCCCCACCCGCCGCACCGACCGCCGGGCGAGCGCGTCGAGCAGCACGCCGGTGGCCTCGATGGGGTCGTTGGGCAGGCCGACGGTCCGGGCGAACACGTTGGTCGAGCCGCCGGGCAGGGGCGCCAGCGCGCAATCGCTGCCGGCCAGGCCGTTGGCGGCCTCGTTCAGCGTGCCGTCGCCGCCCAGCACCACCACCGCGTCGACCCCCGAGGCCGCCGCGCCCTGGGCGAGGCGCGTGGCGTGGCCGCGCCGGCTGGTCTCGGCCATCGTCACCTGGTGGTCGGCGGACAGCGCCTTCTGGATCACGACCCGGCCCCGCGGCGTCACCGACGAGGCCCTCGAGTTGACCAGCAGCAGGAGTCTCACGATCGCGGCGAAGTTAGTGCAGGTGGCGGGCCGCGCCGCCCGCGGTGGTCTCGGCGGATCCGTTCAGCTTCGGGGAGCCTGAGGCTGGCTTTCGAGCCCGACGGCGTCCGCCCGGATCGGACATCGGCCGGTGCACCCGGCGCCACCCGAACTGGACCGAGGCCATCGTCGACGTGGCGTTCACCTCGGCGACGATCACGGTCGAGCAGCCGGCAGGCACGGTCGTGCCGGTCGTGAGCCGCACGTTCGGTTCGCCCACGGCCAACGGCCCGTGCCCGGCGGCAACGTGAGCCGCAGGCAGACGCAGTTCTGATGCCCTGACCGATCGGTGACCGGTGCACGCCGGCATGCCGCGTCGAGGAGTGCGAACCCCCTCGCACCCCTCCGGCGATCTTGGTCGCGGAGGGGCGATGCGGCATCCGGTACGCATTCTCGTGGTGGACCCTGAGGCGGCGGAGAGCGACTCGCTCGCGACGGCGCTCCGGGATGCCGGGTACGTGACCACCACCTGCGGCGGGGCGT
>DASTFE010000232.1:0-19566 GCA_035708905.1 Acidimicrobiales bacterium
GGTGTCGAGGTCGAAGAAGCGGCGTATCCACGCTGACCTGCGGGGCAGGATGCGCACCACCGGGAGCGAGAAGACGGCCTGCGAGATGGTACCGACGTGCTCGTGGATGACGGCATCGAGGACCATGGCGAGGACCATTGCCCGGCCGAGGAAGAAGAACCAGCCGAGCGTCACGACAGTGCTGCCGATGGCGCCGTACAGCTCGGACGCCTGTCCGAGGCGATTCGGGAGGTAGAGCTGGCTGATCGCCTGCATGCCGGCGATCGTCAGCCCGACGAGGGCGGCGCCGGGCAGCAGTGCGCCGGGGTCGTGCGTCGCACGGGGCAGGATCATCGACAGGGCGAGCCACGCCAACCCGTAGACCACGACGGCGGCGAGGAACGAGAGTCCCGTGGCAGCGAGACCGAGGTCGGCGCGGATCCGATTGACGATCACGGCGACGAGCCCGACCCCGGCCACGAGCCCGACGATGCCGCCGACGATCCGCATCGACGCCTTGCCCTGCACCGGCAGGCGCCACGCCAGGCAGCTCGCCGAGACCAGGACCTTGCTCAGGGAGCGTCCGGCCGTCGCCATGCCGAACAGGCCGAGGATCGTCGCGATCCAGCGCGAGCTGCCGGGTTGCGACAGGGCCGAGTCGATCTGGTCGGCCAAGCTGCCGGTGATGGCGGTCTGTTCGTGGACGTCCTCGGCGTCGACCCACGTTGCGACGATCCCGAGGAGACCCACGAGGAACAACAGCAACGGCACGAAGAACAGGAAGAGGCGGAAGGCGACGGCGCTGCCGACGACGGTGCCGGCGGACTCCCGGTCACGTCGGACGATGCGCACCGCGAGAGCCACCAGCGGCCGGTGCTCGTGCCTGGCCAGCATCCGGTTGAATCGCTGCTGCTCGCCGGCCAGCCGTGTCCGGCCGCTGGTGACCAGGTTGCCTGCGTCTCGTCTCGGCACGCGCTCAGGAGGCCGCGCTCGTCGGAGGCGGTGGTGCCGAGCGTCCCTGCGCCTGCGGTGTGGCCGGTGGCAGGTATTGCTGCACGATCGAACGAAGCTCGTCGGGGGACGACGTGACCGCGGCGTTCAGGCTGTTCGCTTCGTCGACCTGTCCGCTCGTGGGGCGGAGCGTGTAGAAGACCGCCGGCCCGTCGTAGAGGCCCTTCTCACGAAGCTCCTTGAGACCTTCGAGTCCGGCGTTGCGCATCGCGCCGCGGCCGATGTCGGAGATCAGCAGCGAGATGGGCTCCCGGCGACTGGTCAGCAATCGCTTCGCCTCGTCGGTCGAGGTGGCGACCATCAGGTTGGCGCCTGGCGGCAGCAACGCGTGATCGTCGGTGTTCGGCTCGTCGTCGACCCACAGCACCGTCGTCCCCGGCATCACGCCCATGGCCGGCTCGACGTCATACGGTGCCGTGACCTTGGATGCCGCCTCTGCTGCCAGACCGGTCACCTGCAATTCGTCGGAACGGGCGAGGCGGCGGAGCTCCCGCTTCACGTCGTCCGCCATGGCGACGACGAGCTCGGAGAACTGCCTGTCTGTCACGAGCGACGGGTAGTCGACTGGCAGGTTCTGCTCGAACGCCTCGAACTGGCGGGCGACGGTGTCAGGCGTCGCCATGTAGCCATGCGCGGTCAGGATCTTCGCCACGCCCTCGAGCTGCCCTCGTGTCAGCGCCTCGCGGGCCGCGGCGTAGTCCGCAAACTCGAACAGCGGGTTGTCCTCGTCCTGATCCCCGGGCACGTAGGCGAGCAGCCGGAAGAAGCTGTCGTAGGAGGCTTGGAGCACCATCAGCTGGATGACGACGGATGCGTCGGTCATCGCTCCCACCATCTCGTGGAGCAGGATGAAGCGGTTGATGAAGCGCTTCAGTTGGCGCGGGTTGCCCTCCGTGGTGCGGATCAGCAGCTCGCGGTGCTCGTGCGCGAGGACGGACTCAGTCAGCCCGGCCGCCTCGCACAGCGTGTCCGACAGGCGTGTGAGTTGTTCGTCGCTCGGCCGCGGGATCCGGAACCCGAACTGGACGATCTTCTCCACGTACCGCTGGGGAAGCCGGTCGTCACGCCCCTTCTCAGCCGCGACGGCGCGCACGACCTGCTCGGTGTCCCATCCGAGGACGAACACGAATCCTGGCGCGTCGAGGTAGAGCTTCATCGCTTCGAAGACCTGCAACACGGTGGCCGACGAGCAGCGGTCGAGATCATCGATGAAGACGACGATCAGCCGTCCGTCGTCCGATGATCTGGCCAGCCAGTTCTCCATCGCCTCGCGGACGAACTGGTTGAGCTCGTTTCGCTGCTTGGGATCGATCGATACCTTCTGCCAGACGCGGTCGACGACGTTGCCGAGTCCGAAGAACCCGCCGGCGATGGATGCGCCGAGCCCGAGAACCGAGAGCAGCTTGCGCTTGCGAGCGATCCGGCGAAGGAGGTTCGAGTCGAGTTGGTCGAGCACGGACCGCACGAGCCCTTCCAGCACCTGCGCTTCGGGAGCGGTCCAGGCGTTGAACCACACGGTCCGGGCGTCCGTCGGGGCGCGCTGCTGATCCGGAGCCTTCCCTTCCAGCCGACGCTGGACACGACGCATGAGCGTGCTCTTCCCCGCGCCCCAACCTGCCTCGATGCTCGCTGTGAAGGGCGCCGACGTCCGCGACGCAACGATGATCCGCTCGAGGCGGCTGGCCATCGCCTCGAACTCGAGCGGGTCGGTCGCGTCCATCGCCGGGCTGTCCGACAGCACCAGGAAGTGACGGGGAGTCAGCGTCTCACCAGGTTCTTCCGCCGTCATCGTGTCCTCGCCGACGAGTGGGCGAACGCAGTTTCGCGCATCTGCCGCTGAGGGACAGTGGATCGCCGTGATCTCGGCGGCCGGCGCACGACGGCGGTGTTGCATGGGGTCGGTCCACGCACCGGGGCGAGCGAGCGACCACGATGTCTCCATGCCGGTCGCCATGGAGGTCGTCGCGTCTGAGCCGAGTCGGGCGGCGAGGGCGCCGACCGATGTCCTGCGTCTCGCCGTCGCCGTCGGGTCGCTGCTGGTCGTCGTGCTCGTCGGTGCCCTCTTCGACGAGGCCGTGGTGGGGTTCGTCGCCGATCTGGTCCAGGGGATCGAGGCGCTGCCGTCGTGGCTCGTCACCGCGGTGATCGTGATCGGCCAGGTCCTGGGGATCGTGGTGGTCGTGGGCGGAGCCGTCGCTGCGGTGGTGCGCCGCAACTGGTTCCTGCTGGCGGTCGCCGCCGCGGCGGCCGCGGTCGCCGTGCTGCTGACGCTGGTCATCCTGCCGCTCGTGGACGACGTCGCTCCGCAGGTGGCCCGGGTCGACGAGTCCTACACGCCGATCCCCCACGACGAGGTCGCGTCCACGATGGAGTTGGCGATGTTGGCGGCGGTGGTCACGGCCGCCTCCCCGTGGATCGCTCGCCGGTGGCGGCGTGCCGGGTGGACCGTCGTGGTCATCGCGACCCTCACCCGCTTCATCGGCGCGCCGATCGAGTTCGACACGCTGGTCGCGGTGCTGACGGGATGGACCGCCGGAGCCGCCGCCATCGTGGCGCTCGGCGCGCCCTCGCGTCGTCCGACCGGCGAGTCCGTCGCGGCCGGACTGGCGTCGGTCGGCGTGCCGCTGACCCGGTTGGAGCAGGCCAGCCTCGACGCGCGTGGTTCCACGCCCTACTTCGCCACGAGCCGGGACGGGTCGTCCCTGTTCGTGAAGGCGCTCGGCGAGGACGAGCGCAGCGCCGACCTGATGTTCCGCGTCTACCGGCGGATCCAGCCCCGGGACCTCGGCGACGAGAAGGCGTTCTCGTCGCTGCGACGGGCGGTGGAGCACGAGGCGCTGGTCGCGTTCGCCGCCCGGGATCTGGGCATCCGCACCCCCCGCCTGGTGGCGTTCGCCACCGCGGAGCCCAATGGGTACGTGCTCGCCTACGAGGCGATCTCCGGGCGCTCCCTCGATCGCCTCGAACCCGCCGAGCTGACCGACGACGTGCTGGCCGGCGTGTGGACGGAGCTCGCCCGGCTGCGCACCCACCGGATCGCCCACCGCGACCTGCGGCTGGCCAACGTGTTCCTCGCGGACGACGGCGCCGCCTGGATCATCGACTTCGGCTTCAGCGAGCTGGCGGCGTCGGACCACCTGCTGGCCACCGACCTCGCCGAGCTGCTCGCCTCGTCCAGCACCCGGGTCGGGGCGGAGCGCGCCGTGGCCGCCGGTGTGGCGGTGGTCGGCCCGGATGCGATCGCGACGGGCCTCGATCGCCTCGAGCTGGCGCGACTGAGCGGTGCCACCCGCACCGCGATGAAGGCCGATCCCACCCTCCTGCCGGACCTTCGCCGATGCATCGCGTCGGCGACGGCGACAGCGTCGGCGTGACGGCCGGCATCGGCCGCGGCGTGCCAGGCCCGGCACGGACGCCACGATCCGTCCGGATCAGATGTACATGCCGCCGTTGACCCCGACGACCTGGCCGGTGATGTAGCTGCCGCCGTCGGAGCAGAGGAACGAGCAGGCGGCGGCGATGTCCCCGGGCGTGCCGGCCCGGCCGAGGGGCACCATGGGCCCGACCACGTCGACGCCGGGGAAGTCGCCGTCGGCCTCGGCCTGGCGGGCCATCGGGGTGTCGACGAGGCTCGGCGCGATGGTGTTGACCGTGATGCCGCGGCGGGCGAGCTCGACGGCCAGCGCCTTGGTGAGGGCGATGACGCCGCCCTTCGACGCCGCGTAGTGGGCCATGTTGGGGGCGCCGGACTGGGCGCTCGACGAGGCGATGGTCACGATGCGCCCCCACCTGGCCGCGACCATGTCGGGCACCGCCGCCTGCACGCAGGTGAAGGTGCCGGTCAGGTTGACGGCGATGATGCGGTCCCACGTCTCGGGCGTGATGTCGAGCAGGGGGGTGAAGGCCTCGACGCCGGCGCTGGTGACCAGGATCTCGACGGGACCGAGGTCGGCGCGGACCCGGTCGTACGCGCCGTCGACCGAGCGGCGGTCGGCGACGTCGACCTCGACCGCCAGGGCCTTCGCCGCCTGCGCCTGCAGCTCGGCGGCCGCCGCCTCGGCTGCCGAGCCGTTGCGGTCGAGGATCGCGACGTGGTGTCCGTCGGCGACGAACTGGCGGGCGACGCCGAGCCCGATGCCGGAGGCGCCACCGGTGACGACGGCGACCCGGCTCACCGGCCCGCCTCGGCCGGTTCGGCCGGTTCGACCGGCTCGACCGGCTCGAACTCCAGGTGCAGCTTGCTGAGGCCGCGGAGCACCCAGGTCGGCTCGTAGCGGAAGCGCCGCTCGCCGGCGGGACCGTGGTGCTCGTCGGACAGGCGGATGTCGCGCATCCGGTCGAGGATGCGCTCGAGGCTGACCCGGCCCTCGACCCGGGCGAGCGGGCCACCGGGGCACGAGTGGACGCCGCGTCCGAAGGCGATGTGGGCCCCGGCGTTGGACCGGTCGATGCGGAGCTCGGCGGGGCACTCGAACCGCCGGGGATCGCGGTTGGCGGCGCCGTTGAGCAGCATGACGGGGGTGCCGGCCGCGACGGCGACGCCGCCGATCGTCGTGGAGCGGCGGGCGAGGCGGAAGTCGGCCTTCACCGGGCTCTCCACGCGCAGCATCTCGTCGACGAAGTCGGGGATGCGGTCGCGGTCGGCCCGCAGCTCGTCCTGCAGCGCCGGGAACTCGGCCAGGTGCTTCAGCGCGGCGGCGAGCAGGCGGGCGGTGGTCTCCTGGCCGGCGGCGAACAGGAACGTCGAGGTGCGCACCACCGCGGTCACGTCCGGCGTGCTGCCGTCGGGGTAGGACGCCAGCGCCAGGTCGGTGAGCACGTCCTTGCGCGGCGTGCGCCGGCGGTCCTCGATGTACTTCGCGAACCAGCTGTCGAGCCAGGCGAGCGGGTTCTCACCTGGGCTGCCCGCCGCGCCGGCGCCGACCTCACCGATGCCGCCGCTCAGGCCGAAGCCCTCACGGAACCGCGGGTGATCGGCCTCGGGCACGCCGAGCACGTCGGCGACCACGAGCATGGCGAAGGGTTGCGCGTAGGCGCTGATGAACTCGCAGCGGCCGTCGGCGACGAACTCGTCGAGCTGCTGGTCGGCGAGGCGCCACATGAACGCCTCGTTGTCCTTGAGCCGCTTCGGCGTCAGCAACCGCATCAGCAGGGCCCGCTCGCGGGTGTGCTCAGGCGGGTCCATGGTGACCATGTGCTCGTGCATCGGCAGCTGGTCGCGGTAGCGGGCGACGACGTCGCTGACGTCGTCGCCCACCAGCGGCACCGGGAACGTGGCGAACGGACCGACCACCGAGTTGCAGGACGAGAAGCTGTCCGTGTCGCGGTAGACCGCGCAGGCCTCGTCGTAGCCGGTCACCGCCACCACACCCAGGTGGGGCAGCGGGAGCACCGGGCCCGCCGAGCGGAGCTCGTCGAAGTACGGGTAGGGATCCTCGACCAACGACTGGTCGGTGAAGAAGTCGATCGTCTTCCAGTCCCTCAACCCAGGTCCCCTCCATCGTGCTGTGCGCCCGCTCAGCACTGTCGTGCAGTTGCTTAGCATCGGGGCCGCGACGTGGCAAGGTGTCGGGCGTGACGACCGCGCCCTCCTCCCGTCGCATCGGCTCGCAGGACTCCAAGACGCGCGCCCAGCTGCTCGACGCCGCCGAACGCCTGATGCTCGAGGAGGGCTACGCGTCGGTCACGTCCCGGCGGCTCGCCGCCAAGGCCGGGCTGAAGCCACAGCTGGTCCACTACTACTTCCGGACGATGGACGACCTCTTCCTCGAGGTCTTCCGGCGTCGTGCCGACGCGAACCTCGCCCGCTTCGAGCGGGCGATCGCCGAGGACGGCTCGCTGCGCAACGTCTGGCGCCTCAACGCCGACCCCCGCGGGGCGGCGTTCACGATCGAGCTCGCCGCGCTCGCGAACCACCGCAAGGCGATCCGGGCGGAAGTCGCCCGCTATGCCGAGCGGTTCCGCGCTGCCCAGGTGGCGGCGGTGAGCGCCGCCCTCGCCGACCACGACATCGCCGAGGACCAGCTTCCGCCGATCGTCGCCGTCCTCACCATGACGGGTCTCACGCAGGTGCTGGCCCTCGAGGGCGCGCTGGGCGTCACCACCGGGCACGACACCACCCGAGAGTTCGTCGAGCGCACCATCGCTCGGCTCGAACGCCCGCCGGAGCCCCCCTGAGCAGCGGGCCTCCGGCGCGTCAGCCCGGCACGAGCCGTCGGGGCAGCGGCAAGGGCAGGTCGATGTAGGTGACGATGCCGGGTGGGGCGGCCACCACGCGGGGGATGGCGTTGATCGCCGGCATCGCGGTCATGATCATCCCCAGCACCATGAAGTCGGCGAACGTGGTGGCCTCGAAGTCGGGCGGTGGCAGTAACTCGAGCCTCGTCCGCACCGTGGGTCGGCCGTCGACCCGGATGACGTAGCCGTCCTCGATCGGCCAGTCCGGCTCGAGGGTCCGGCCCTTCTTCCACCGGACCTGCAGCTCGACGACGGACCGGCCGTCCACGCGGCCGTGCCAGTCGGCCGCGATGCCGGCGACGCAGCCGGCGGGGATGGTCCAGGACCCGAGGTCGAGGTCCTCGGTGGTCTGGGCGTACTCGGCCTCGCACGCGATCTCGTCGAGCTCGACCCCGAGGGCGTCGGCGACCATGGCGACCGCCTCCCCGAACACCGCCGTCCCCTTCGCCGTCATGGCCGGCAGCTCCGGGTCGTCGATCGGGCGGGCGAAGCCGGCCGGCCGCTCCGTGGCGGGGGAGTCGTAGAGCGTGGTGTCGGCTGACTCGGTGATCGTGATCTTGTCGACCCGGTCGCAGATGCCGGCGGTGACGACGCTCAGCAGCTCGGCGAAGCCCGGGTTGATGCCGGTGCCGAACATCGACGAGCCGCCGCGCCGGCACGCGTCGGCGATGCGGTCGCGGCCGGCGCCGAGGCCCCGGCCGTTGATGAACGCGGCCGTGCTCACGACGTTGACGCCCGCCTCGAGGATGCGGACTAGCTCGTCGACGTCCTGCCACATCGGGTTGTAGACGACGCAGTCGGGCCCGAGCGCGAGCAGGGCATCGACGTCGTCGGTGGCGGCGACGCCCACCGGATCGATGCCGCACAGCTCGCCGACGTCGCGGCCCACCTTCTCGGCCGACCACGCGTAGCAACCGATCAGCTCGAGCTCGGGGTGGGCGATCACGGCGCGCGCCGAGCGCTGGCCCACGTTGCCGGTCGTCCACTGGACGACGCGGACGGCCATCAGGGGGCCTCGCGAAGAGTTGCGCACATGGGAAGGAAGTCCTCCTGTCGTGGCGGCCGAGCGCGTGCCCCTGTGCAGTCGCACAGGACGCTGCTGAGCGAATGCCTAGCATGAGCGGGCGACCGCTGCCGGGGCTCGTGGCTCACGGAACATCGTTACCGTCCATCGGAATCAGCGTTATCGTGTGCCGCCATGAGCGACGAGGCCCGCCCTGCGACCGACGTCGTGATCGGGGCCGGCAGCGGCATGGGCGCCGCCGTGGCGAGGCTCCTCGCCGGTCGGGGGCGGCGTCTGCTGCTCGCGGATCGCGACGAGGCGGCCGCCGCAGCTGTGGCCGCGGACCTCTCGGGCGACGTGGTGCCCGCTGCCTGCGACATCACCGACGGCGCGGCGGTGGCGGCGCTCGCGGAGCGGACCGGCACGCTCGGCGCCCTCGTCCTCACCGCCGGCCTCTCGCCCCACATGGCGGACGGCCGCCGCATCGAGCACCCGGGGACCGCCTACGCCGTGTCCAAGCGCGGCGTCGTCCGCCTCGTCGAGCGACGAGCGCGGACCTGGGGGGCGGCCGGAGGTCGCCTGGTGTCGATCTCGCCGGGTGTGATCGACACGCCGATGGGGCGCCTCGAGGACGCCAACGAGCCATCCATGGCCGGGATCGTCGCCGGCAGCGCCCTGGGCAGGGAGGGCCGGCCCGAGGAGGTCGCCGCCGTCGCCGCCTTCCTCGTGTCCGACGCCGCGGCGTTCGTCACCGGCACCGACGTGCTCGTCGATGGCGGCGCCGTCGCCGGCCAGCGGGCCTCGACCGCATCCTGAGGCCCGGCAACCACAGCACGGCGACGGCCGACGTCGTGCCTACCCGCCGACGTGCACCGTCCTGTTCATCTCGTACCAGGTGTCGCCGGCGGGCTCGCCGTCGAGGTTCCAGCTCCACGAGACCCGTGGCGTCACCTTGATGTAGAAGCCCGGTCCCACCATCCCGACCCGCTCGACGGGCTCGTCCGCGTCGCCGTAGACGCGCACACCTCTGGCGATGAACGGATCGAACGACACCATGTCGTCGACGACGAGTGCGACCTTCGGGCTGCCGTCGCGGACGTTGCGCACCTTGCGGGTGGTCAGCACGCTCTCGCCGGAGCCGCCCACCCAGAACACGCCGCCGTCGAACTCGAACGCGACGGGTACGACATCGGGCTGCCCCGTAGCGGACAGGGTGGCGAATCGGGCCAGCGGCTGCGTGCGCAGGTAGGCGATCTCCTGCTCGGTGAACGACATGGCGGGTGTCCCTCCGGTGGTGTGCGCTCGGCGGCGCCTGCTGTTCGCCAGGTCGACCCTGCCCGCCGCCCTCGGCGCTCACATCATGTGACCAGCTGCTTCGTGCCAGCAGGGGTCGTCCGGCCCCGCGGGCCCGCCGGACTGCAGGCACGGGTGGTGGTTGATGAACAGGTCGGGCTTGTACGACCAACCCGGCACGATCCACGCGTGCACCATCCAGTAGTCGCTGAGGTCGATCGTCGTGCCGCCGTCGCCGGGCTGGCACGGGCCGTCGCGCACCACCAGCCCGTTCCGGAAGCAGAGCTGCGGGTGGACGTGCCACCAGTCGTTCATGCCCGGGAAGCCCTCGGGGGGCATCGAGCCGCTGTTGACGTACCAGCTCATGCCCACCAGCTCGGCGTCGGGCCCGTTGCCGCCGTACTGGAGGTAGGTCGGCTGGTCGGGGTTGAACACGCCCGGCGCCGGCAGGACCCCCGAGTTGGGGTTGCGGTGGTGCGTGCCCATGCCGGTGGCGTAGTTGACCGTCCGCACCCAGCCGGCCGCCTCGGCCTCGCCGAGCGTCGGCCACTGCTGCGCGAACTCGAGGGCGTTGTCGAGGTGCTGCGACAGCGCGAGGCAGTCGTCCCAGCTCAGCATGCCCTTCTCCATGCCCTCGTAGTGCTCGTGGCCGTGGTCGCCGTGACCACCCTCGCCTTCGTTGTCGTCGTGGCCCATCTGCGAGTGGCACCACCAGGGACGCGTGTCCGGGTCGGTGATCGAGTGGTGCTTGGCCGCCGGGTAGAAGCACCCCGAGAGCAACACCGTGATCGCGACGACGACACCGGCCCGCGTGAGGGCCCTCGTGCGGAGCTTCATCGTGGTTCCCCCTCAGTCCCGCGACGACCACAAAATTACCGGCAGGTAGCCTCGCCGTCGAGCGCGGCGCGCGCCGTGCCTGCGCCCAGGCGGTGTGCGCGCTCGTGGCCCGGCGGGCCCGCCGGCGTCAGCCCTTGACCGCTCCCATCGTGAAGCCCGACACGAACCGCTCGAGCAGCAGGTTGAACACGAAGGCGATGGGCAGGGCGACCAGCAGCGCGGCGGCCTGGAGCTCCTGCCAGTGGAACACGTCGCCCAGCACCAGCTCGGTGGGGATGCCGACGCTGACGGTCTTCTCGGAGCTGGACGAGATGAACGCGCTGGCGTAGAGGAACTCGTGGGCCGACAGCGTGAACGCGAAGACGACGACGGCCACGATCCCCGGGAAGGCCAGCGGCACGGCCACCCGCCAGAACGCGGCCAGGCGGCTGAGCCCGTCCACCATCGCCTGCTCCTCGATGTCGCGGGGGACGGACTTGAAGAACCCGAGGAGCAGCCAGACAGACACGGGCACGGTGATGGTCGGGTAGAGCACCACCAGTGACCACCGCGAGTTCTGCAAACCCAGGTTGCTGACCAGCCGCGAGAACGACACGAACAGCAGCGAGGGCGGGATCAAGTAGACGAGGAAGATGGTGATGCCCAGCGCGCCGCTCCACCGCAGCGGCAGGCGAGCGAGGCTGTAGGCGGCCGGCAGGGCGAGCAGCAGGGTGATGGCGACGACGACCGTGCCGACCATCAGCGTGTTGCCCACGAAGGTCAGGAACCCCGTCTCGGTGAAGAGGAAGCCGAGGTGCTCGGTGGTGGGATCGAGGTTGTACACGAAGGGGTTGTTGCCGGGGGCGTACAGGTCCTGATCGCGCTTGAAGGTGACGATCCCCTCGACGATGAACGGGAACGCCGACAGCAGCGCGGCGAGCACGGCGACGGCGTAGACGACCACCCGCCCGACGACGTGGCGTCGCCGGGCGCGCCGGCGCATCTCGTCCACGGTCATGCCGCTGCGCCGCCCGGGGCCGGGCGCGTCGACCGCGTCGGCGTCGGCCACCGCCGTGGCGAGGCCGCCCATCGTCACGTCACCTCCCAGCGCCGGACGGCACGGAGGATGGCGATCGTGGCGGCGAGCAGCAGCGGCAGCAGGAACACGGCGACTGCCGCCCCCTGGGCCAGGTTGCCCCCGTCGATGCCCTTGACGTACGCCCAGCTGGCCAGCACCTGGGTCTGGTTGACCGGGGCGCCGTTGGTGAGCACCCGCACGACGCTCATGTCGGTGAAGGTGAGGATCGAGCCGAACAGCACGGCCACCGCGATGACCGGCCGGGTCAAGGGCAGGGTCACCTCCCACAGGCGGCGCCAGAACCCCGCGCCGTCGACCGCGGCCGCGTCGTGGATGTCGTCGGGGATGGCGGACTGGCCGGCCATGATGATCACGGCCGCCAGGGGCACCAGGCGCCAGACCTGCACGCCGATCACCGAAGCCTTGGCCAGCCCCGACTTGCCCAGCCACACCATGTGGCGGCCGTCCTCGAGCAGCCCGACCTGCCAGAGGATCCAGTCGATCGGGCTCAGGAGCGAGTCGAGCATGAACACCCAGGCGATGGCGCCGAGGGCCGCCGGCGTGGTCCAGGGCAGCAGGATCAGGAAGCGCACGGGCCACTTGCCCCGGAAGTCGGTGGTGAGCAGCAGCGCCACGATGTTGGCGAACACCACGGTCAGGCCCACGGTGGCGGCGGTGAAGAAGAAGGTGTTCCAGAGCGAGCGGCGGAAGACGGGGTCCTCGAGGTTGTCCCGGTAGTTGTCGAGCCCCACCCAGTCGTAGCCCGGGTTGCCGGCGGTGACGTCGCTGAAGCTGTAGGCGATGGCGACGACGAACGGCACGGCCACCAGCGCCACGATGTAGACGATCGCCGGCAGCAGCATCAGCCGCGACAGCAGCCCCTCGCGGTCAGCCAGCCGGACGCTCACGGGCCTGCTCCGTCTCGGCGTCGAACCAGCACAGGTCGTCCTCGCGGACGACGAAGTCGTGAGTCGTGCCCGTCTCGATGGGCAGCAGCACGGTGGCGGGCAGCCGCACGATCACCGGTGTCGGCTTGCCCAGCCCCTCGGCGACACCGTGGAGGTGCCGGTCGCCCGACAGGTACTCGATGCGGTTGACCTCGAGCGTCCAGCGCAGGTGGCCGTCGAGGCCGCCGCCCAGCGCCTCGGCCGGCAGCGCCTTCTCGGGGCGGAAGCCGACGATCACGTCGTCGCGGGCGACGAGGTTCATGGGCGGCGAGCCGAGGAACGTGGCCACGAAGGTGTCGGCCGGCCGCTCGTACACCGCCTGGGGCGCCCCGACCTGGCGCACCTGCCCGTCGAGCATGACCACGATGCGGTCGCCCATGCCCATCGCCTCGACCTGGTCGTGGGTGACGTAGATCGTGGTCGTCCCCACCCGCTCGTGGAAGTCCTTGAGGTCGTCGCGGGCGAGCGCCCGCAGCTTGGCGTCGAGGTTCGACAGCGGCTCGTCGAGGAGGAAGACGCTCGGCTCGCGGACCAGGGCCCGGGCGAGCGCGACGCGCTGGCGCTCACCGCCCGACAGCTGCCGGGGACGGCGGTCGAGCAGCCGGGTGAGCCCCAGCAGTTCGGCCGCCCACTCGGCGCGCTCGCGTCGCTTCTCGGTCGGCATCCGTTCGGCCTTCAGCGGGAACTCGATGTTCTGGCGGACCGTCTTGTGCGGGTAGAGCGCGTAGCTCTGGAACACCATGGCGATGCGCCGGGCCCGGGGCGGCAGGCCGTTGACGACGTCGCCGCCGATGCGGATCTCGCCCTCGGTGGGTCGCTCGAGGCCGGCGATCATGCGCAGCAGCGTGGTCTTGCCGCACCCCGACGGCCCGAGGAGGACGAGGTACTCGCCCTCCTCGGTGGCCAGGTCGACGTGGTCGACCGCCGGACGGTGCCCGCCGGGGAACTCCTTGGTGAGGCCGACCGCCTCGACGACGACTGCCATCGGTGACAGCCGGCTCAGCGCGTGCCGCCGACGAGGCCCTGCTCGCGCCAGCCGTCGAAGATGGTGCGGATCTGGGCCTCGGCGTCGGCCACGGACTGCTCGGGGGTCATCTCCCCGCGGGCGGCCTTGGCCATCATGTTGGCGACGATGTTGGTGCCGAAGACCTCGCCGATGGCGGGGTTGGTCGGCCCCGGGTGCCCGATGTTGGTCGTCCACTGCACGGCGTCGTCGAACTTCAGGAACGCCAGCTTGTCGGACGGGGTCGAGCCGAACGGGTCCTCGGCCGTCCAGGCGTCGAGGTTCGGGACCCGCTCGGTAAACGCCGGGAAGTCGTAGAGCTGCGAGTTGTAGCTCGCCTGGGCGTAGTTCGCCGTGTAGTGCAGCAGGAACTCCTGCGCCGCATCAGGGTTGGCGGCGTGGTTGGGCACGATCCAGTTGTAGAGCACGTGCTGGGCGGCCAGCGCTGCCGCCGGGCCCTCGAGCGCCGACGTGAAGAACACGTCGTCGGCGACGGTGGGGTTCTCCTCTTGAGCAGTGCGGTAGGCAGAGATCGAGTTCAGGATGTAGGACAGCGACCCGGCCACCAGGCCCTGGTTGTTGGACGCCGCGTTCCAGGCGAACACCTCGTCGGTCATGGCGCCGCTGAACAGCTGGGCCATGTACTCGACGGCGGCCACCGTCTCGGGCGAGTTGATGGCGACGTTCTCGTCCTCGTCCTGCAGCGCGCCGCCGAACGACCAGATCAGCGCCAGCCCGGCCATGTTGGAGTCGATCTCCTGCGACATGCCGATGCCGAGCTGGATGCCCTGGCTGCTGCGGATCTCGCTGCCCCCCTCGAGCAGGTCGTCCCACGTGGAGGGCCCGTCGGGCAGCCCGACCGGCTCCCACAGCGAGCGGCGGAAGTTCCCGGGGTCGGGCACCCAGCCGGGGCTGTAGGCGTAGTACTTGTCGGTGTTCGGGTTGTAGCTCGACCGCCGGCACAGGTCGAGCATGTCCCCGTAGCGGTTCTCGGCCTCGCTGACCACGTCGCTCATGTCGAGCACGCTCGGCTCGTACTGCGGGATCGAGGCGATGTGCTGGATGAGGTCGTGGCCCTCGCCGGCCGAGATCTGGGACGTGATCTGCCCGGGCACGTCGGCGGTGTTGATGTGGTCGACGGTCACGTCGACCCCGACCGCCTCGCCCCAGTCCTTGGCGAACTGGTCGAACCAGTCGTCGTGGCTGGGCACGAAGTGGCTCCACATCAGGATGCGGAGAGCGCCCGACAGCGAGGACGCCGGGTCCTCGAACACGGTGGTGTCCGGCGCCCCCACGTCCTCGGGCGCTGCGGTCGTCGGCGACGACGCCTCCTCGTCGCCCCCGCACGCTGCCAGCAGCGGCGGTGTGATGGCCGTGGCTGCCACCCCCTGCAGGAAGCCACGGCGGCTGATGCTGAACGGTCGGCCGTCGGAACGCATCGTTCCCCTCCCATGTCGGCCCCCGCCCGTCCGCAGATTACCTCCGCGACGTTGCGATTGTCTGCTTGATTGCGCGCGATCGGTCGCGACGACGACGGAGGGGTTGCCAGATTCAGAACAGGCTTGTATTCACTACATGTCTGTTCTAGGTTGCGGTGATGGCAACGAGGCGGGCCGCGGCTCACAGCGAAGGTCGACGTCGCTACACGTCGCCTCGGCGGCTGCAGCATGCAGCGCAGACACGAGCCGCGGTGCTCGAGGCCGCCCGCCGGCTGTTCGACGAGAACGGGTGGGCGGGTACGGGGATGCGCGACGTCGCCCGCACCGCTGGCGTGTCGGTCGAGACCGTCTACTCGAACTTCGGGTCGAAGGCCGAGTTGCTCCTCGCCGCCATCGACATGGCCGTCGTCGGCGACCTTCAGCCGATCCCGCTCGGGGAGCGGCCGGAGTTCGCCGTGCTCGCGCACGGCCCGCTGGCCGAGCGGGCGGCGGCCGGGGCGCGGCTGGTCGGCCAGATCCACGAGCGCACCCACGGGATCGGCAAGGCCCTCCGCGAGGCTGCGGCCGCCGATGCCGAGCTGGACCAGCGGTTGGCCGAGGGCGAGGAGCGGCGCCGCATGAACGTCGAGCAGGGCGCGCGCCTCATCGCCGGGAGGGCGATCAGCGACACCGAGCGCGACGGGTTGTGGGCGGTGCTGAGCATGGAGGTCTACCGGCTGCTGGTCGAGCGGACGGGGTGGAGCGCAGCGCGCTACGAGCAGTGGTTGGCGGACACGATCGTCCGTCTCCTGCAACCGATGGAGGAGGAGACGCCGTGACACGTGTCCCGCACGCACCGGCCGACACGCGGATGATGGGCATCGTCCACGATGCGCTGCGACGCGACCTCGATCGGGCCGTCGCCGCGCTCTCGACGGCACCTCACCCGGGGGGCGCCCAGCGGGCCGCGATGGGCGAGCACGTCGGTTGGATGATGGACTTCCTGCACGCCCACCACCGCGGCGAGGACGCCGGGCTGTGGCCGCTGGTGCGCGACCGTGAACCTCGAGCCACGCGGTTGCTCGACGCGATGGAGGCCGATCATGCCCGCGTCGCCCCGTGCATCGACGCATGTCGCGCCGCCGCCGCCGACTACGGCGATGGATCGACCGACGAGGCGCGGGTCGCGCTCCTCGACGCGCTGCATCGCCTCTGCGAGGTGTTGCTCCCGCATCTCGCACGCGAAGAGGACGAGGTGATGCCGATCGTCTCGGTCGCCATCACCGCCGAGGAATGGCGCGCCGTCGACCAGGAGCACTTCGTCAAACCGAAGTCGCTGACCCAGCTCGGCTCGGAGGGTCATTGGCTGCTCGACGGGCTCGACGCGGAGCGCCGCCGGATCGTGGTGCACCAGGTCCCGCCGGTCGCGAGGCGGGTGCTGCTGTACGGGTTCGCGCGCCGCTATCGGCGGCAGGCGATGGCCTGTTGGGGGCCATCAGAGGCCCCGCCTGGGCCCGGCCGAGAGGCGTACGGCCCGGCGCCCCGGTTGCCGCGCCACATCCCCCGCACCGGCCGGGTCGAGACCGTCGTCGCCGCCCCGATCGAGGCGGTCTGGCGTGTGGTGTCGGACGTGACCCAGGTCGGCGAGTGGAGCCACGAGTGTCGTCGCGTCGAGTGGCTCGACGGCGCGACCCAGGCGGCCCCCGGGACGAGGTTCCGGGGCACGAACAAGGCAGGCCCCTGGACCTGGAGTCGTGTCAACGAGGTCGTCGTCGCCGATGAACCGCGCACGTTCGCGTGGCGGACCGTTCCCACGTCGCTCTTTCCCGACAGCAGCGAGTGGCGGATCGAGCTGGCGCCCGTCGAGGGTGGGACGCGGATCGTGCAGTCGTACGAGCTCCTCCGGGCGCCGGCGGTGCTCTCCCGCCTGTATGCGATCGTCGTTCCTTCTCACCGCGACCGCCGCACCGGTTTGATCGACGACCTACGGCGCCTCGGCGAGCGCGCCGCCCACGCACACAGCGGGCTGGCCGACGCGGCCGGCTGACGGCACCGGTCGGGCACGGGCGAGAGGGGGCGAACGGGCAGAGGGCGGGGCCGAGACCGGCAGCGGCGGAACTCGTCTGCTGCCCCAGGGATCGGTCGAGTACGGTCCCTTCGTGGCGGTGCACGACGTGGAGGTGGGCGGGCGCGCCGCGCAACGGCGGACGCTGGGCACGCTCGTCACCGCGCAGATCTTCTCGGGCGCCGGCCTGGCCGCCGGCGTCACCGTCGGGGCGCTCCTCGCCGAGGACATGCTCGGCACGACCAGCCTCGCCGGCATCCCGGCCGCGCTCTTCACGATCGGTTCGGCCGCGGCGGCCGTGACCGTCGGCCGCGTGTCGAACCGCCACGGGCGGCGCCGGGGCCTCGCCCTCGGCTACGGCGTCGGCACCCTGGGCAGCGCCGCCGTCGTGGCCGCCGCCGCCCTCGACTCGGTCCCGCTGCTGCTGGTTGCGCTGCTGGTCTACGGCGCCGGCACCGCCACGAACCTGCAGGCCCGCTACGCCGGGGCCGACCTGGCCGCGCCCGACCGCCGGGGGCGAGCGGTGAGCACGGTCCTCGTGGCCACGACGCTCGGCGCGGTGGTGGGCCCGAACCTGGTGTCGGCCATGGGCGATGTCGCCGAGGGGCTCGACATCCCCCGGCTCGCCGGGCCGTTCATGCTCGCCGCCGCGGCCTACGGCACCGCCGCCGTCGTGCTGCTCGCCCGGCTGCGGCCGGATCCCCTGTTGCTCGCCCGGACGCTGGCCGCCGGCACCACCCCGGCTGAGCGCGACGGCACCGAGGAGGGCGGCGACCCGTCGGTATCGGTGCGGGCGGCGGTGGCGGTCGGGGCCTCGGTGATGGTCATCACCCAGCTCGTGATGGTGGCGGTCATGACGATGACGCCGATCCACATGAAGGACCACGGCCACGGCGTCGGCGCCACCGGCGCGGTGATCGCCGCCCACATCGCCGGGATGTACCTCCCGTCACCGGTCACGGGGCTGCTCGTCGACCGCGTCGGCCGCCGCGCCCTGGCCGTCGCCTCCGGTGCGACGCTGCTGGCCGCAGGGGTGCTGGCCGCCGGCATGCCGGCGGGCTCGGTGGTGGGCCTGGCCGTGGCGCTCGCCCTGCTCGGGATCGGCTGGAACCTCGGCCTCGTGTCGGGGACGGCGATCATCACCGACGCCGTCCCGCTGGCCACTCGGGCTCGCACCCAGGGCGCGGTCGACCTGTGCATCGCCATGGCCGGTGCGGGCGGCGGCATCGGATCCGGCCTGGTGGTGGCCGGCTCGTCCTACGCCGTGCTGGCCGTGGCGGGCGGCCTCGTGTCCCTCGCCATCATCCCCATCGTCGCCGGCTCCACCGCCGGCACCGGCAGGCCCGCCCGGCCGGCCCCCGCCATCGACGCCGTCGGGGCCAGCGGCATCGATCTCGCCCCGACGACCGCGCCCGCGGATCGCTGACGGCCCCCCTCGGCGGCACCCGCGTCGATCAGGCGGCCGCGATGCGCACGCAGCAGCGGCCCGGCGCGGGGTCGAGGCGGGCCGTCAGGCCGGACATGGGCCCGATCCCCTCGAGCACCCCGTCCAGGAGGTCGAGGTTCATCCCGCACACGAGATCGCGGTGCTCCTCGGCGAGGCGGTGGAACGGGCAGTTGGCCAGCGCGACCTCGTCGCGCCGGCCGACCTCGGGCTCGTAGCCGTGGCGCGCCAGGGCGTCGACCACGGCACCCAGCTGCCCGTCGCCCGGCTCGCTCGGGGGCACGGCGCCGCGCGCCTCCTCGCCGATCTGGCGGCCGGCGGCGCGTGCCGCGGCGCGCAGGCAGTCGGCGACCGGCGCACCGGTGCGCACCGACGTCGCCACCGCCGACGCGAGGAGCGACCCGGCGAGGTCGTAGTGGCGCTCGGGGATCGACGCCGTGACCTCGTCCTGGCTGGGGCGGTAGAGCTTGGACGGCCGCCCCGCCCCCGGGCCGCGTCGGCCGCTGGTGCGCTCGAAGCGGACCTCGACCACTCCGGCGTCGGCGAGCTTGTCGAGGTGGAAGGCCGCCACCGAGCGGGGCACGCCGAGGGCGGCGGCCGCCTCGTCCCGCGAGGTCCAGCCCTCGGCCGCAGCGAGGAGCCGGTACAGGTCGCGCCGCAACGGCTGGTCGAGCGCGGCGACGCCGGCGATGCGCCGCTCGAGGTCGGAGGTCGGCTTCACGGTGCAGATTCTAAAGCAAAACATCATTGACGCAAGAGTGCTGGCGTCTCTATGGTCAACAGTATCCGCCTTTAGAAATCGAAGGAGATGCTGATGGCCACCACCGACCTCCACCGGCCGGGCAGGGACGGGCTCGCTCGCAGCGAGCTCCGCGACCCGGCGTTCCAGGCCTACGCGCTGCTGCGCGTCGGCTTCACCGTCGCCCCGATCCTGTTCGGGCTCGACAAGTTCCTCGACTGGCTCGTCGACTGGCAGATCTACCTCGCACCCGAGATCAACGACATCGTCCCGGGCAACGCCCATCAGGCGATGCTCGCCGTCGGCGTGATCGAGATCGTCGCCGGGCTCGTCGTGGCCGTGCGGCCGCGGTTCGGCGGGTACCTGGTCGCCGCCTGGCTGGCGGGCATCATCGTCAACCTGCTGCTGCAGGCCGATCACTACGACATCGCGCTGCGCGACTTCGGCCTCCTGCTCGGCGCGGTGGCCCTCGCCCGGCTCGCTCAGTGCTACCACGGCAAGCGGCAGCCGCACTGACCGCCCTGCGGTGGAGC
>DASTFE010000233.1:0-2251 GCA_035708905.1 Acidimicrobiales bacterium
GTGCTGCTGCTCGGCAGCCGCAAGGGCTACCCGGACACGCCGATGCCCCCGCACAACCTGCCGATGACCGTGCTCGGCACCGGCATCCTGTGGTTCGGCTGGGCCGGCTTCAACGCCGGCTCGGCGCTGGCGGCCGACGGCGTCGCCGCCCAGGCCATCGTGAACACGTTCCTCGCCGCCTCGGCGGCGATGCTCGGCTGGCTCGCCGTCGAGCGCCTCCGGGGCGGCCACGCCACCACACTGGGCGCCGCCTCGGGCGCGGTGGCGGGCCTGGTCGCCATCACGCCCTGCGCCGGCTTCGTCGGCGGCATGGCGCCGGTCTACATCGGGCTGGTCGCCGGCGCCGTCTGCTACCTGGCCCTCGGCATCAAGAAGGCGTTCGGCTTCGACGACAGCCTCGACGTCGTCGCGGTGCACCTCGTGGGCGGGCTGGTCGGGTCGCTGCTGCTCGGCCTGTTCGCCGACGCCTCGATCAACGGGGCCGTCAGCAACGAGGGCCTGTTCCTCGGCGGGGGCGCCGACCTGCTGGTCGACCAGGTCGTCGCCTCGGTCGTCACGCTGGTGTTCTCGTTCGTCGCCAGCATCGTCATCGCCAAGGTCATCGACGTCACGATCGGCCTGCGGGTCACGGAGGCGGCCGAGGACCAGGGCCTGGACCTGTCACAGCACGCCGAAGTCGCCTACGCCGACTGAGCACGAAAGGACCTGCGTTGAAGCTCATCACCGCCATCGTGAAGCCGTTCAAGCTGGACGACGTCAAGGCCGCCCTCAAGGAGGCCGGCGTGGCCGGCATGACGGTCGTCGAGGTGCAGGGGTTCGGTCGCCAGTCGGGCCACACCGAGGTGTACCGCGGCGCCGAGTACACCATCGACTTCGTGCCCAAGGTGCGGGTCGAGGTGCTGGCCGCCGAGGCCGACGTCGACCGCCTGGTCGAGGTCGTGACCGCCGCCGCCCGCACCGGCAAGATCGGCGACGGCAAGATCTGGGTCACCGGGGTCGACCGGGTCGTGCGCATCCGCACCGGCGAGGTCGACGCCGACGCCCTGTAGCCGGTGTGAACCGCGTGTGAACAGGGCCGGCCGGCGTCGCTCCCCCGGGGGCGCGGCGCCGGCCGGTCGTTACCCTCGCCTCGGTAGCTGATGGAGACGCACCGGTGACGATCGCCGCGGCTCGGGCTCAGCTCGCCGCCGACGACACGCTGGCCGGGCGCGCCCTGTGCGCCGCCTGGACGGCCGAGGTCGACGCCTGGCTCGGCGAGCTCGTGGTCGCTGCGCTCGACGGGCGCGATCCCGCCGGCGTGGCGTTGGTGGCCGTTGGCGGCTACGGGCGAGCCGAGCTGTCGCTCCAGTCCGACATCGACGTGGTGCTGCTGCACACCGGGCGGCGTGACATCGGCGAGCTGGCCGACCGCATCTGGTACCCGATCTGGGACGCCGGGCTGAAGCTGGGCCACGCCGTGCGCACCGTCAAGGAGGCGCTGGCCCTGGCAGCCGACGACCTCGACACCGCGACCGGTCTGCTGCAGGTGCGCCACCTGGCCGGCGACCGGCGCCTCACCGACGAACTGGCCCGCAAGGCCGAGCTGGGCTGGCGCAAGCGGTCCAAGCGCTGGCTCGCCACCATGGCCCGGCGCGTGCGCGAGCGTCACGCCCGGGCCGGCGAGGTGGCCTTCCTGCTCGAGCCCGACCTCAAGGAGGGGCGGGGCGGCCTGCGCGACGTGCACGCCCTCGGCTGGGCCCAGGCGGCCCGGTCCATCCTGTGGGAGACCGATCACGCCGCCCTCGGCGAGGCCTACGGCACGCTGCTCGACGTGCGGGTCGAGCTGCACCGGCGCACCGGGCGGCCCGGCGACCGCCTGCTGCTGCAGGACCAGGACGCGGTGGCCGACGCCCTGGGCCACGCCGACGCCGACGCCCTCATGCGGGCGGTGGCGCACGCCGCCCGCACCATCGCCTGGACCAGCGACGACGCCTGGGCCCGCATCGAGAGCTCGCTCGTGGGCCCGCTGGCCCGGGCCCGGCGGCCCCGCGACCTGGGCGGGGGCCTGCGCCTGCGAGACGGCGAGGTGGCGGTCGCCGACGACGCCGACCTCGCCACCGACCCAGCGCTGGCCCTGCGGGCCGCGGCGGTCGCCGCCGCCCACGGCACCCAGCTCGACCGCGCCACGCTGGCCCGCCTCGCCGACGAGGCGCCCGTCCCCCCGGCGCCATGGACGGCCGCCACCCGTGGCGCGCTCGTCGACCTGCTGGCC
>DASTFE010000234.1:0-2853 GCA_035708905.1 Acidimicrobiales bacterium
GGGTTCGACGGAGCGGTCGTCGAGCTGGCGGGGGGCACGTCCAAGGAGTGGCCGCTGGCGCCTGCCTGACACCCGCGCGGCGCGGGGCGCGATGGTCGCAGGGTCGCGGCCGCCCGCCCGGGCCCGGATCGGCGCTGTCTCGCCCCTCACTCGTCGAAAGACCAGGACGTCGCCCCGCCCGGATCGTGGACCTGCAATGCGGTGGCCCTGGCGGGGGTCACGCGGTACAGGTGCCACGGCGGCGGACCCGCCGACGGCGCACTGTAGGGGGCCGTGAGTGCCGTGCCGGATTCGTCGACCTCGCAGGGCCAACCCCCGGCGGCGTACCGCTCGGCCACCGCGGACACCAGGTCCGGGTCGGTGACCAGCTCCGCCGTGCCCTCCACCACGACGTCGTACCCCTTGGTCGAGAGGGAGACCGCACATCGCGGGTCACGCTCGAGGTTTCGGCCCTTGCGTGCGGTGCGCCCGGACACGATCCAGTACTCGCCGTCGTCCCATCGCGCCCCGACACCGGTGACATGTGGGCTGCCGTCGGCGTTGATCGTGGTGAGCCAGGCGGTGTACCGGCCCGGGCCGCCGTCGGCGTCCCCGGCCTGCCCTTCCGGCAGGGAGGCCGCGGCGGCCTCCCAGTCGAGGGGGGCGAGGTCATAGAGCTCCGCGAGGTTCTTCGTCTTCATGGTGGTTCGACGAGGCCGGAGGCCGGAACTCACCGGCGTCCCCCGGTGCCGTGCGGCTACCGATGGTGTCACAGACGCACTCGCTACCTCGTCTTGGGGGTGTCCGAACGAGAAGGGAGTCGCCATGAAGGTGTTCGTCGCCGGCGCCACGGGTGCGCTCGGCAAGCAGCTCGTTCCCCTGTTGGTCGCCAATGGGCACGATGTCGTAGGGATGACCCGCACGGAAGCCAAGCGCGACCAGCTACGCCGCGTCGGCGCGGAGCCCGTGGTGGCCGACGCGCTGGATGCCGACGCCGTGGGGCGGGCCGTGGGCGAGGCAGGGCCCGACGTGATCGTGCACCAGCTCACCGCCATACCGCCGGCGTTCAACCCGCGACGCTTCGATCGCGCCTTCGCGCTCACCAACCGGCTGCGGATCGAGGGCACGGACAACCTGCTGTCGGCGGGCAAGGCAGTGGGCGTCAAGCGATTCATCGCCCAGAGCAATGTCCTGATGTACGGCCGCACCGGCAGCGCGCTCAAGCAGGAGGAGGATCCGCTCGACGACGATCCCCCGGCGGCCATGCGTCAGTCGTTCGACGCGGTCGGTCACCTCGAGGCGGCGGTCACGGGCGCGCGGTGGACCGAAGGCATCGTGCTGCGCTACGGCGGGTTCTACGGGCCCGGTACCTCGGTCGCCCTCGACCCGCCCGGCAGCCAGGTCGAGATGATCCGCAAGCGCATGTTCCCGATCGTTGGCGGCGGCACGGGCGTCTTGTCCTTCATCCACGTCGAGGATGCCGCGACGGCGACCGTCGCCGCGGTCGAGGGCGGGCCTGCCGGCATCTACAACATCGTCGACGACGAACCGGCACCCGTGTCCGAAGTCCTGCCGGTGCTGGCGGCCGCCGTCGGTGCGAAGCGGCCGCTGCGGGTGCCCGCCTGGGTGGGGCGGCTGGCGGGAGGCAAGGCCGCGGTCATGCTCATGACCGAGGTCCGCGGCGCGTCGAACGACAAGGCCAAGCGCGAGCTCGGCTGGCAACTGCGCTACCCGAGCTGGCGGCAGGGCTTCGCCGAGGGGCTCGGCTGACATGGCGGAGCTGCTCGACGAGCTGCGGCCCCGGGCGTTCGCCATCGCCTACCGGATGCTCGGCAGCGTGAGCGAGGCCGAGGACGTCGTGCAGGAGGCGCTCTTGCGCCTGCACGGCGTCCTCGAGGCCGGCGAGGACATCGAGGTGCCGGAGGCCTACCTGGCCACCGTCGTCACCCGGCTCGGCATCGACCGGCTCCGTTCGGCGCAGGTGCGCCGGGAGACCTACGTCGGCGAATGGCTGCCGGAGCCGGTCGTCACCGGGGGTCCCGACGATCCCGCCACCCACGCGGAGATGTCGGACTCGCTGTCGCTCGCCTTCCTCGTCCTGCTGGAGCGCCTGTCGCCCGAGCAACGGGCCGTGTTCCTGCTGCGGGAGGTGTTCGACTACGGCTACGACGCCATCGCCGAGATCGTGGGCAAGAGCGAGGCCGCGTGCCGGCAGCTGGCGGTGCGGGCCCGCCGCCACATCGAGCAGGACAGGCCGCGCTTCGAGGCCTCGCGCCAGGAGCACACCGAGCTGGCACGCAGGTTCCTGACGGCCACGCAGACGGGTGACCTCGATGGCCTCGAGGCCTTGCTGGCCCACGACGTGGCCCTGCACGGTGACGGCGGCGGCAAGGTGCGGGCGCTGGCGCACCCGCTGTTCGGGCGCCGTCGGGTGGCGCGCGCTCTGCTGGGCGGTATGCGGGTCATCAGGGACATCGACGGCTTCTCGACCCGACCGATCGAGGTGAACGGCCGGCCCGGCGCCTTGGGCCTCGACGGGCAGCAGCGGGTGCTGTTCGTGCTGTCACTCGACATCGCCGACGGCCAGATCCAGGGCATCCGCTCGATCGTCAACCCGGACAAGCTGCGCCACCTCGGCCCCGTGTCCGACGACCTCCCCGCGCCGCCGTCACGTTGACCCTCGTCGGAGCGACCCGACGAGCGGCACGGTCCTGGCGACGGGTGGGACCGGATCGCCGGTGACCGCCGTCCGGGCGAGGCGGGGCGCCGGCTCAGCTGTAGCGGCCGGTCGACGGCTGCCCTGCGGGCGAGGGGTACCAGCGCCTCGAAGCCGGCCGGCGCCCTCCGACGTGCGCACCGCCGATCGCGGCGGCC
>DASTFE010000235.1:0-2029 GCA_035708905.1 Acidimicrobiales bacterium
TCCGAGTCCGCCGCCAAGGTGCGCCTGCACCGGGCGCGCAACAAGCTGCGCGACCAGCTCTTTCCCCGCCGCACCGGTGAGTCCCGTGCGGTGTGACACGACCACGAGGAGGTGGTCATCGTGCAGTGTGAGGACCTGAGCGAGGCGCTGGCGGCGACCGCCGACGGCGACGGGCAGCTGGCCCGCGCCGAGCGGCGGCACGTCGAGCGATGCCTGCGCTGCCAGGCCGAGATCGTGCAGTACCGCAAGCTGCTGCGCGCCATGCGCACCCTGCGCACCGACGTGCTCGAGCCGGCGCCCGGCCTGCTCGCCGACATCCTCGCCAACCTCGAGGCGGCGGGCGAGCGCCAGGCCGTGCGGTCCGTGCTCTCCGGGCGCCGCATCGCCTACCTGGGCGGCCTCGCCGCGGCCACGGCCGCCGGCGCGGCCGGGGCCATCGTCTTCGCCACCCGCACCCGCCGGGCCCGGCTGGCCGGCTGAGCGCGGCGAGCGGGCGACATCCCGCGCCGTCGGCGCGAGGATGTGGTCATGTTCGACGTCGACCGGCTGGTGGTCGAGTGTCACGAGGCCCTGGTCGAGGACGAGCCGCACCGGGCGGTGCGCGAGGTGCTCGAGCGGGTGGTGGCCCGCCCCGGGTCGGTCGCCGACGCGCTGGCGCCCACCGAGGGTGGCCTGACGCTGCTGCACCACGCACCGGACCTCACCATCCTTCACGTCGTGTGGGCGCCCGGCATGCGCCTCTACCCGCACGACCACCAGATGTGGGCCGCGATCGGCGTCTACGCCGGCCGGGAGGACAACGAGTTCTTCCGCCGCGCCGGCCCTGGCAGCCGCACGCTGACCGGGTCGGGTGGCCGCCGGCTGGCCGTGGGCGACGTGCTGGTGCTCGGTCGCGAGGCCATCCACGCCGTCGCCAACCCGCTCGCCAGCCTCACGGCCGCCATCCACGTCTACGGCGGCGACTTCGTCAACGAGCCGCGCAGCCAGTGGGGGCCGGGGCCGATGGAGGAGCGGCCCTACGACATCGACGACGCGCGCCGGCAGTTCGCCGAGGCGAACCGGGCCTGGCGTGCCGCCCGGGGCGAGGCGACGGCGCCCTGAGCGGCCGCCCCGCACCGGCGATCGCCTTGTCCTGCCGCGTCGACCACGGGATAGGCTGTCCCGGTTCACCCCCAAGGGCAGTAGCTCAACTGGCAGAGCAGCGGTCTCCAAAACCGCAGGTTGGGGGTTCGAGTCCCTCCTGCCCTGCTCGTCCCCCCGTCCCGCCACCCACCCATCCGAGAGTCTCGCCATGGCGATGAACCGACAGCAGAAGCGCATGCTGCAGAAGCAGGGCCAGCTCGGCGCCGACGGCGCGCCGGCACCCCGCAAGCGGCCGGCGCCCCAGGCCCCGCGCCCCACCAAGGAAGCGCGCACGGGCCCCGTGCAGTTCCTACGTGAGGTGCGGGGCGAGCTGCGGAAGGTGGCGTGGCCCTCGCGGGCCGAGACGGTGAACTACTCGATCATCGTGCTCATCACGGTGGTCGTGTTGACGACCTACATCGCTACCCTCGACTTCGCCTTCGGCGAAGCTGTCTTCAAGCTGTTCGAACGATGAGTGACATCGACACCAACGAGACCACCGACGAGACCGCCACCGACGCGGCGAGCGACGATCGGGCCCCTGAGGCCGCCGTCGACGCCGCCGCCGCCGCGGTCGACGCGACCGACGACGACCGGGGCGGCGAGCCCGCCGAGGTCGCCGAGGGCGTGGACGTCGCGGCGGGCTCCGAGGTGGACGATGCCGTGGTGGTTGATGCCGGCGCCGCCGAGGCCGAGGTCGCCGATGCCGAGGTAGCCGATGCCGAGGTAGCCGATGCCGGCGCCGCCGAGGCCGAGGTCGGCGACGCCGAGGTCCTGACCGACGACGAGCTGCTCGAGCAGCCGCCCGTCGTCGACAACCCCTACACCCGGCCCGGTCGCTGGTTCGTGGTCCACACCCAGTCGGGCTACGAGAAGAAGGTCAAGCAGAACCTCGAGGCGCGCATCC
>DASTFE010000236.1:0-6370 GCA_035708905.1 Acidimicrobiales bacterium
GCTCGGGGGCGGCGCCACCGGCACCCCGGGCCGGGGCACGAGCACCTGCAGGCACGCCACTCCGGCGACCCCCGCCGCCAGCGCCGGCACGGCCGAGAGTGGTGACGCCCCGGGCGAGGCCAGCGAGGCCGCCGCCCCGAGGAACGCGAACCCGCCGAACCCGACCGCGCCGGCCAGGGGACGGCGGCGGGCGACGGCGCCCAGCGCGGCCCCGAGGATGGCGGACAGCGCCAGGGTGCCGACGACCAGGGCCAGCTTGTCGGCGGTGCCGAAGGTCTCGATGGCGAAGCGCTCGACGGGCCGGGGCGCCCGGTCGATGACCTCGCCGGCGACGGCCTCGACCGGCGAGCGCAACCGGGGGTCCAGGCCGGCCACCAGCTCGCCGGTGGCCAGCGCGGCACCCGCGCTGACCAACCCGGCCAGCCCGGTGGCGGCGGCACCGGCGCGCCCACCGGCGCGGCGCCTGTCGGGCCGGCGGCCACGGGCCGGGGGGAGGCGGCCCGGGGCGGGGTCGGCCGCGATGCCCGGGGTGGCCGGTCGGTCGGCGGGGGTCGGGGTGCGTGCCATGCAGCCTGGTATCCGCCGCCGGCGGGCGAACCGGATGCCGGCGCTCGTCCGCCCCGGCTCGCGCCTGTGCCGAGCGCCCTGTTCGATCGAGCTCTCAGGCGGGGGTGGCGAGGTCGCCGGTGCCGGCGATCAGGCCGGTGGGCCGGGGCGAGCCGCCGGCCGGCTCGTCGCTGACCGCGACCCGGGTCGTCCCCGCCGGCACGTCGACGCGGACCACCGGGTCGGTGGCCCGGCCCAGCAGCCCGAGCGACACGGGGTCGGGACCGTCCAGCGACCACAGCTGGTACGTCCGCGCCGCGGGCAGCGGGTCGAGCCGCACCATCTCGACGAACGAGCCGCGGTCGTCGGCGCCGACGCGCGCCACCTCGGTGCCGTCGGCGGCGACGATCGGCCCGACCGGCAGCTCGAGCGCGACCTCGCCGCTGCCGGGTCCCTCGCCGTCGCCGTCCCACACCCGCGGTACGACGCCCACGGCAACGACGACCGCGGCGGCCGCCGCCAGCCCGGCGATCGCCACCCGGCGGCCCGCTCGCCCGCGCCGGCCGGCGAGGTGCCGGGGCCGCCGCGCCGCGTCGAGGGGCAGGACGTCGCCCTCGTGCCGATCGGCGTCGCCGCGCGGCCCGGCATCCGGCTCACGGGTCCGGACCGCGATCTGCTCCCACAGCTCCGGCGGGGGACGCTCGTCGCCGGTCAGGCGCGCCAGCACTTCCTGGTGGGCCGCCAGCTCGCGCCGGCAGGACGGGCACGCCTCGAGGTGCGCGCCGATGGCCCGCCGCTCGTCGCCGTCGACCGCGTCGACCGCGTAGGCGGCGAGCTCGTCGCGCGGGTGGCGGGCGCCGCGGTCGACGCGCTCCCGGGGGGTCACGGGGCGATCCCCTGGGCGTCGAGCACCTGGCGCAGGCCGGCGAGCCCCCGGCGGATGCGGGACTTGATCGTGCCCTCCGGCGCGGCGAGCAGGGCTGCGGTCTCGCGGTAGCTGTGCCCGCCGAAGTAGGCGAGGACGATGGCCTCGCGCTCGTCCGCGGCGAGCTGGTCGACCGCCCGTCTGACGTCGGCGGACAGCGTTGCCAGGTGAGCCGCGGCCTCGACGTCGGGCGACGGCGGGGGTGCGTAGTGCGACTCGCGCTCGTGGCGGCGGCGCCGCGCCGCCTCCGAGCGCACGACGTCGACGGCGCGAGCGTGGGCCTGTGCCACCAGCCAGGGCCGGAGGGCGCCCCGGGCGGGGTCGAAGCGGCGGGGCCTGCGCCAGAGGTCGACGAACACGGTCTGGGTCACGTCCTCCGCCAGCGTACGGTCGTTGCAGACCCGGCGCGCCACCGCCCACACGGCGCCGCCGTAGCGGCGGTACAGCTCGGCCAGGGCGTCGTGGTCGCCGTCGGCCAGCGCGGCGACCAGGTCCTCATCCACGCCGCGGCCCCGTTCCGCCGCCACCGACGCGGCTCGGACCGGACCCCGCCGAACGGGGCCCCGCCTGGCGGGGCGGGGGGACGGCGGCTGCTCGGCCGTGGTCACGACCATGACCCCGGCCACCTCCGCACGACGGGATCTCGCCGGTCGGGTGACATCGCACCGAGCGATTCGGCGCCGGCACCCCGCGCGGATGACGCCGACCGGAACCCAGCGGCAACAGCACCGCAAAGCTGCGCCCGGTACCGTCCCGCCATCGGAGCGCACGTGCTCCTCGAGACAGGGGGGACGGCACGCGCGCCCTACGTCAGGAGGGACCAAGTGGAACCCGAGTCTCGTCCCGCGCCGGGCTACCCGGCCACGTTCGCGGTCGACGCACAAGAGAGCATCACCAACTGGCGGCCGCTGGTGCAGTGGCTGCTCGCCATCCCGCACTTCATCGTGCTCTACGCCCTGGGCGTCCTGTCCCAGGTGGTGGCCGTGGTCGCGTGGTTCGTGATCCTGTTCACCGGCAAGCTGCCCGAGGGGCTGGCCGGCGTGCAGCACCTGTACGTGCGCTACGCCAACCGCACCTACGCCTACGCCGGCTTCCTGCGCGAGGAGTACCCGCCCTTCACGTTCGACACGACCGCGGAGGATCCCGGCGACTACCCGGCGGTGCGCACCGCCTTCACGCCCTCGTACGAGGACCGCAACCGGCTCACCGTGGCGTTCCGCTTCATCCTGGTCATCCCGCACCTCATCGTGCTCAGCGTCCTGGCCCTCGTCGCGTACCTGCTGGTGCTCGTCAACGTGGTCGTGGTGCTGGTCACGGGCTCGTGGTCGGCGGGCATGCGCGACTTCGTCGTGGGCACGCTGCGCTGGGCCACCCGGGTGAACGCCTACCAGCTGCTGCTCACCGACGAGTACCCGCCCTTCTCGCTCGACTAGCGCGCGGGCACCGTCCGGCGGGCCGGGTCGCAGCGTGCGGCCCGGCCCGCCGGCACGGGCATATCCGAGTGGAACCGGCGCAGGGCCATGCCAGGATGGTCGGCCATGTTGTCGGTGCGCGGTCTCACGGTCGAGGTGGGCGGCACCCTCGTCGTCGAGGGCGCCGGCTTCACCGTGCGCGCCGGCGACAGCGTGGGGCTGGTGGGGCGCAACGGCGCGGGCAAGACGTCGCTGCTCAAGGTGCTGGGCGGCATGGCCGCGCCCAAGGCCGGCGTCATCCAGCGCCCGAGCGCGTTCGGCTACCTGCCGCAAGACCCCCGACTCGACACCCTCTCGCCCGAGATCACCGCCCTGGCCCACGTGCTGGGCGGCCGGGGCCTCGACGAGCTGGCCACCCGCATGGAGGAGCTGCGCCTCAAGATGCAGGCGCAGCCGGGCGACGAGCGCCTGGTCGCCAGGTGGAGCCGGGCGCACGACGCCTTCGAGCACGCCGGCGGCTACGCGGCCGAGTCCGAGGCCCGCCGGCTGCTCGCGGGCCTGGGGCTGCTCCCCGACCGCACCGAGCGCCCCATCACCGTGCTCTCGGGGGGCGAGCGCCGCCGGGTCGAGCTGGCGCGCATCCTGTTCGCGGGCAGCGACCTGCTCATGCTCGACGAGCCGACCAACCACCTCGACAACGACGCCCGCGAGTGGCTGCTCGACTTCCTCCGCGGCTACCGGGGCGCGCTGATCGTCATCAGCCACGACCTCGAGCTGCTCGACGAGTCCATCACCCGCGTGCTGCACCTCGACCGCCCCGGCGAGGCCGACATCGGCGAGATGACCGAGTACAAGGGCACCTACTCGCAGTACCGGGCGGCCCGCGAGCGCGACGAGGCGCGGCTGGCCAAGATCGCCGCCCGCCAGCAGACCGAGATCGCGCGCCTCCAGGCCCTGGTCGACCGGTGGGGGGCCAAGGCCAGCAAGGCGGCGTTCGCCCGGTCGCTCGAGACCCGCATCGAGCGCATCCGCAGCGAGGGCGTCGAGGCGCCCACCGCCCGGCGCGGCCTGCGGCTCCGCCTGCCCGACCCGCCGCCGTCGGGCCGCACGGCGCTGACCGTGCACGGCCTGGCCAAGAGCTACGGCGACGGCCCCCCGGTCTTCGACGACCTGTCGTTCGAGATCGGGCGGGGCGAGCGGCTGCTGGTGCTGGGGCTCAACGGCGCGGGCAAGACCAGCCTGCTGCGCATCCTGGCCGGCGCGGCCGAGGCCGATCGGGGGGCGATCACCTGGGGCCACCAGGTCTCGACCGGCTACTACGCGCAGGAGCACGAGGGCATTCGGGCGGGGGCAACGCTGCTGGCCCACATGGCCGAGGCGGCGCCGGGCCAACCCGCCCAGGTGCAGCGGCGGCTGCTGGGCATGTTCGGCCTGTCCGGCGACAAGGTCCACCAGGACGCTGCCACGCTGTCGGGCGGCGAGAAGACCAAGCTGGCCCTCTCGCTGCTCGTCGCCGGCCGCCACAACCTGCTGCTGCTCGACGAGCCGACCAACAACCTCGACCCGCCGTCGCGTGAGGCGGTGGCAGCGGCCCTGGCGAGTTGGGGCGGCACCATGGTGATCGTGAGCCACGACGCCGGGTTCGTGCGCGACCTGGCTCCCGACCGGGCGCTGCTCATGCCCGACGGCGACGTCGACCACTGGTCCGACGACCTGCTCGACCTCGTCGAACTGGCCTGATCACCGGCCGGCCCGGTCCGGCTCGCCGCGGCGGACGGGACGGCTCCGGGCGCCGATAATGAGCCCGTGGGGGAGCGACTGATCCGGGGGACGACCCTCGCCGAGCGCCGTCGGCAGCGGCGCGCCGCGCTGCTGGCCTCGGGCCTCGAGCTGTTCGGCACCCGCGGCTACGGGGGCACCACCGTCGAGGAGGTCTGCCGCCACGCCAACGTGAGCAGCCGGAACTTCTACGAGGAGTTCGACAACCGGCTCGACCTGCTGCGCGCCGTCAGCGCCGGGATCGCCGAGCGGGCGCTGGCGGGGTTCGTCGCGGCCGAGCCCGACGTCGCGGCGCCACTGACGGTGCCGCGTGCCCGGCTGCGGGTGGGGGCCCTGGCCCACGCCCTGCTCGACGACCCGCGGGTGGCGCGCGTGATGTTCGTCGAGAACATCGCCGGCTGGGCCCGGTACCCCGACCTGATGGACGACATCGTCGGGCCGTTCGCCGCGTGGCTGCGCACCGTGTCCGCCGACCACCTCGACGCCCGGGGTGTGCCCCCGGGCCGGCAGGCCGCGCTGGTCGTCGGCCTGGTCGGCGCGACCATCGGCGTGCTGGCCGACTGGGTGCGCAGCCCCGGCGAGCGTCGCCCGATCGACGAGGTGGTCGACGACATCGTCGCGCTGGCCGCCGCCATCCTCGGGCTGCCCGGGGCCGGCGACGACGGCAGGGGCTGAGCCGGGGCGCCGGAGCCGCCCGGCGCGGCGTGCACCGTTCACCCGCGTGGCGCCGGATGTTCCGCAGATCGTCGTGAAACGTGGCCTTTTCGTTCGCGGCTGTTCCTGTCATCATCAGGTCCGGCATCGTCGGCAGCGGCCTGCCAGGGGGGAGCGATCGTGGACGCCGTGACGACAGCGAGGAGGGGCCCCCGGTGGCGGCGCGTGGCAGGCGGTCGGGTGGTGCGGCCGCACGGGCGCCAGTGGGCCTGGGCGCTGGCCGCCGCAGCCGTGGCGGCGGACGGGCTGCGGCTGCGGCGTCGGGCCGCGTCGCTGACGGTGCTGGCCGGCGCTTACGTCACCGACCGGTGGGGTGGCGCCGAGGGGACGTGCCGCTACGTGCTCGTCGCCGTCGACGGGGTGCAGGTCGACGCCGGCGGCCTCGCCATCGCCTCGCAGCACGCGACGCGGCGCGGGCTCGACCTGCTCGAGCTGGTGCCGGCCGACCTCGACCCTGACCGGGCGCTGGGCGTCGTCCGGGCGGCGGGGCGCCACGCCCGCCGGCGTCCCGCCAGCGGCGCGCGGTGGGCCGGGGGTGGGCCCGCCCAAGCGGTGCTCGTCAGCCGCGACCTGCTGGCACGCCTCGGCGCCCGCACGCCCGACCGGCCGGTCGTCGAGGCCGACATCGCCGAGCTGGTGGCACGGGCTGCCGCGCTCGACCCGGCCCGGTGCGACCGCGCGGTGGTCCCGGCGGTGCGGGCTGCACCCGAGACGCCCGACCGACGGCGGGCGCTGCTGCACGTCGTGCACGGTCGCGGCACCGCCGCCGCGGTGACGCTCCCGCTCGCCGGGCACGCCTGCCTGGCAGCGGGCGCCCTGCTGGCCCCGGGGTGGGCGGCGCTGGCCGCCGCGGCCCACGCGACCCGCCCCTGGCTCGCCCTGCGGGGCGGTCCCCTCGCCGGCGGCCTCTCGCTCCGGGCGCTCGCGGGTCGGCCGGCCGGCCGGTTGGCCCAGGCCGTGCACGTGGCGCTCAGCGGCGCCCGGCCCCAGGGCA
>DASTFE010000237.1:0-9078 GCA_035708905.1 Acidimicrobiales bacterium
GGCTACATCGAGCGCGTGCTGCCCAGCCTCGGCGAGGCCGGCGTCGAGCTCGCGGTGCTGGCCGACCTTGTCGACGACGTGCGGGTGCGGGGCCGCGACGCGCCGGCTACCGCCCGCATCAAGGGCGACGCCCGCATGGCCCGGGTGCTGGCCAAGGCGGTGCGCGACCGCGAGCGGCCGCTGCGCGAGCCGCTGCGCGTGCCCTATGGGGTGCAGACGCTGGTCGTGCCGGCCGAGCGCACGGCCGAGATCGTGGCCGACGCCCGCCGCCGCTTCCGGCTGCACAACGCCGGCCGCCGGTTCGTCGAGAGCCAGCTGTTCCTGGCGCTGGCCGAGGTCAGCCGGGTGCCGACGACGGCAGACGAGGTCCGCGAGCGGGCCCGCCTGGCCCCCGAGGTCCGCGAGGCGCTCGAGCGGATGTGGCCGGTCCTCACGCCGGCCCAGCTGCTGCACGACCTGTTCGGGTCGCGCCCCCTCGTCGACCTGGCCGCCGGCAGGCGCCTGACTCCCGACGAGCGGGCCGCGCTGGTGCGTCCCCGGTCCGACGACGTCGACCGGGTGGTGTGGACCCACGACGACGTGCCGCTGCTCGACGAGGCCCGCGCCCTGCTCGGCCCCCGGTCGCGCCGGCGGCGGGGCGACGGCGCCACGCCCGACGAGGTGCGCACCTACGGCCACATCGTCGTCGACGAGGCGCAGGACCTGTCGCCCATGCAGCTCCGCATGCTCGAGCGCCGGTCGCTCAACGGGTCGATGACGGTGGTCGGCGACATCGCCCAGGCCACGGGGGTGTGGGCGCACAAGGGCTGGGACGAGATCCTCGAGCACCTGCCCCAGCGACGCTCCGGGCAGCGGGCCGAGCTGTCGATCGGCTACCGCATCCCCGGCCCGACGATGGAACTGGCGTCCAGGGTGCTGGCCGAGGCGGCGCCCGGCCTGCGGCCGCCCGACTCCGTGCGCACGAGCGGCGACGATCCCCGCATCCTGGCGGTCGACCCCGCCACCGACGGCCAGGGCCTGGCGGCCCGGGTGGCCGCCGTCGCCGCCGAGGAGCGCGACGCCGTCGATCCCGGCAGCGTGGCGGTCATCGCCCCGGCGACCCTGGTCGACGACGTGGCCGCCGCGCTCGACGCGGCCGGTGTCGAGTTCGGGCGGGCCGCCCGCAACGGCCTCGAGTCGCGGGTCACGCTCGTGCCGGTCAGCCTGGTGAAGGGGCTCGAGCTCGACGCCGCCGTGGTGGTCGAGCCGGCCGCCATCGTCGACGAGGAGGCCCAGGGCATGCGCGCCCTGTACGTGGCGCTCACCCGGGCCACCAAGCGGCTGGCGGTCGTCCACGCCCGCGAGCTGCCCGAACCGCTGCGTTGAGCGCGCCCGCGGGCGGCCACGCGAGACTGCCGCCCGTGGATGCAGCCGTGGGCGACGTGGTCCAGGCCGGCCCGGGCGATCGTGCCGCGGGATCGGGGGCTCCGACCCCGGATCCCGCGGCAGGAAGTATCGCGGGGGCCGCGCCGTCACGCCGGCTGCTGGTCGCCGTGCTGGTGGCCGTCAACCTGCCGATCGTCGTGGCCACGGCTCGGGCGCTCGCCCGGGGATGGCAGCCGGTCGGCGACAACGGCATCCTGCTCGTGCGGGCCCGCGACGTGGGCACCGGCCACCACCCGCTGCTCGGGTCGTGGACCTCGGCGTCGCTGGTGCTCGACGACCACGTGAACAACCCCGGCCCGCTCTACTTCGACGTCGTGGCGCCCGCGATCAAGGTGCTGGGGCCGTGGGTCGGGCTGGCGGTCGGCGTGATGCTCGTCAACATGGCGGCGTCGTCGCTGGCGGTGGTGGCCGCCCGCCGCCTGGCGGGCACCGAGACGATGGTGGCGGTGGCGTTGGCGGCCGCCGGGCTGCAGTGGGCGCTCGGCAGCGAGCTGCTGTTCGACATGTGGCAGCCGAACGCCCTGGTGCTGCCGTTCTTCGCGTTCCTGGTGGTCGCGGCCGTGCTCGCCACCGGCGACGTGTGGATGGCCCCCTGGGTGGTCGGCCTGGGCAGTCTCGTCGTGCAGACCCACCTGAGCCACGCCGTGCTCGTGGGCGTGCTGACCCTCACGTGCGGGGGGCTGTGCGTGCTGGCGCGCCGCCGGTCCGGCGAGCCGACCGCCTGGCGGCGCCCGCTGGCGTGGACCGGCGCGGTGGCCGCGCTGGCCTGGATCCAGCCGGTGATCGAGCAGGTGGCCGGCACGGGCCGGGGCAACATGTCGCGGATCGCCGCAGCGGCGTCGGGTGGCGAAGCGTCGTCGATCGGCTGGGGACGGGCCACCCGGCTGGTCGTCGAGATCACGGCCATGGGCCCGTGGTTCACGCGGTCGTCCTACGACAGCGCCGTGCCGCCCACCCCGCCGGACGAGCCCATCCGTGGCATCGTCGGGGCCGGCCCGGCGCTGGCGGTCCTGGCCACCCTCGCCGTGCTGGTCGTGGTGGCAGCCGTGTGGTCGGCGCGGGCGGGGCGGCCACAGCTGGCCACGATGGTGGCCGTGGCGGGCCTGGCGCTCGCCACCGCGTACGTGGCGCTGGCCACGTCGCCGGTCAACTACATCGCCGTGGCGGTCCACCAGATGCGCTGGTTGTGGCCCATCGCCGCCTTCCTCACCGCGGCGGCGCTCGCCGTGCTGCTGAGCGCAGCGCGCTCGTGGGCGCCCGCGTCCGCCCACCGGCTGGCGGTGGCCGCCGTCGCCGTGGCGGCGGTCGTCGTGGCGCTGGCCAACCTCCCCACCCACACGTCGCGGGCGCCCGGGCCCACCGACACGGCCGACCACCTGGCGTCGGGGGTCGAGCTGATGGCCCAGCTCGGCGCGCTGGAGGGACGAGGCACCGTGCTGTACGACACGTCGACGCTGGTGTTCGCCGAGCCCTACAGCGGCATGACCTTCGCCGAGATGCAGGACCGGGGCATCCCGTTCGTGTTCGACGACGAGGTGTCGGTGCGGCAGTTCGGCGAGGGGCGGCGCCACGACGGGTCGGCCGACGTGCGCGTCTGGCAGGTCGAGGGCCGCGCCGCGCGCGACGTCCCGCCCGGGGCCGAGCGCCTCGCCTTCGTCGAGGGCCCCTCAGGCCCGGTGGCTCTGTTCGTCGAGCCGCTCGGCTGACGGGACCCGCCGCAGCGCCCGGCGGATACGCACCAGATCGACGGTCGCCCGCAGCCCGGCGACCACCGTGAGCTTCGAGCCGTCGGCATCGCGCCAGCGCCGCAGCGGCACCTCGACGAAGCGCCCGCCGCCGCCCTGGCCGGTGTCCTGCAGCAGCCGGCCGAGCAGCTCGACGTCGAACGCCCACCGGCTCACGAACGGCGCGGCCAGCGCGCCGCGCAGCCGGTCGGTGACGCGGAAGGCCTTGGCGCCGCACTGGGTGTCGTACACCGGGACGCCGAGCACCAGGCTGCTGGCGGTGGCGAACAGCCGTCCCGTGTAGTGGCGCAGCGGCGAGCGCCGGATGTCGCTGCCCATCAGCGCCACCCGGCTGCCGAGCACGGCGTCGACCGTCTGGTCCGCCCGGAGCACGTCGACGAGGCGACCGACCTCGTCGGGCGGGGTGGCGAGGTCGGCGTCGCAGTACGCCACCAGCTCGGCGCCGCCGGCGATGGCGTCGAGCAGACCGCGGCGCACCGCCTCGCCCTTGCCCCGGTTGGCGGGCAGCGCCAGCACCCCCATGCGGTCGGGATCCGCGCTCGCCAGCTTGTCGAGCAGCGCGGCGGTGTCGTCGGTCGAGCCGTCGTCGACCGCCAGCACCCGGGCGCCGGCCGCGCGGGCCAGCGTCTCGATCCCGGCGGGGTCGAGGCGCCGTGCCTCGTTGAAGCACGGCACCACCACGGTGCAGCCGGTCATCGCCCGGCGTCTTCCCCGGCAGGCCCCGTGACGGCGTCCCTGGCGGGCTCGGCGGTGACGTCCGCGGCGCGTGCTCCGGCCGCGTCGCCCTCGGCCGCGCCAGCCCGGGGCCGGCAGACCGCCCAGGTCGACAGCCCCGGCGTCGGCACGCCGTGGTGGGCGAGCCACCGCCCGGCCCCTGCGTCGGTGGCCAGGACCGCCGAGACGGCGCGGGTCAGCGCCGGTCCGCCCGACCAGCCGCCGATGCCCTGCCATTCCGGGGGGCCGGTCAGCCGCTCGCGGGCGACGGCCGCCGCCCGCAGCGGGATCAACGAAGCGAACAGCCCGCCGCGGGCCACGATCTCGAAGCGGGGGGCCAGCAGGTCGCGCAGCCGGCGGGGCGAGTAGCGGCGGTGGTGGTCGAGGTGGTCGTCGTGCGACGTGAACAGGCGCTGGTAGGCGGGGACGCTGACGACCACCAGCGAGTCGCCGGTGACGTGGGGCAGCACCGACCCGTCGAGGAAGCCGGCGGCGTCTTCGCTGTGCTCGACGACGTCGAGCAGCAGCACCAGGTCGAACGTGCCGTCGGGCTCGGCGGCGGTGCGGACGACGCCGTCGGGCAGGTCGGCGTCGAGGTCGGCGCTGCGGTAGTTGACGTCCCAGCAGACGATCTCGCTGCCGCCGGTCATGGCCCGGCTGAGCTCGCCGGCGAACCAGCCGTCACCGGCGCCGACGTCGAGGATGCGCCGCGGGCGGCGGTCGCCGAGGTGCCGGGCGATCAGGGACCGGAAGAACCGGGCCCTCTCGGTCTCCCAGGGGTGGCGGCGCGCGGTGTCACCGCGCTCGGCGAGGTCCACGCCGGGATGGTAAACGAGCCGCCCGGCTGTGACGGGTTCGGGGCGGCGCAGTTAGCGTGTAAGGCGGCATGAACGCTCCGAACTCGATCGCCGTCACCGGCGCGGTCAAGCGCTTCGGTGACACCGAGGTGCTGCGCCAGGTCGACCTGCAGGTCGAGCCGGGTGCGGTCGTCGCCCTGCTCGGCCCGAGCGGGTGCGGCAAGACGACGCTGCTGCGCTCGATCGCCGGGCTGGAACGGCTCGACGGCGGCGAGGTCCACATCGGCGGCCGGCTGGTGTCCGGTGACCGCACGCACGTGCCGCCCGAGCGCCGCCGGGTCGGCATGGTGTTCCAGGACTGGGCGCTCTTCCCCCACCTCAGCGTGGCCCAGAACGTGGGCTACGGCCTGCCCCGGGCCGAGCGCGGCGGTGCCCGCGTCGACGCCGCCCTGGCCATGGTGGGCCTCGCCGGGATGGGCGACCGCAGCCCGACCACGCTGTCGGGCGGCCAGCAGCAGCGGGTGGCGCTGGCCCGGGCGCTCGCCCCCCAACCCGGCGTGCTGCTGCTCGACGAGCCCTTCTCGAACCTCGACTCCGCGCTGCGGGTGCAGGTGCGCACCGAGGTCCACCAGCTGCTGGCCGACCTCGAGGTCACCACGGTGTTCGTCACCCACGACCAGGAGGAGGCGTTCGTCCTGGGCGACGAGGTGGCCGTGATGCACGGCGGGCGGATCGTGCAGCAGGCGACGCCTGCCGCCCTCTACGCCCGGCCGGCCAGCCCGTGGGTGGCCCGGTTCGTGGGTGACGCCAACCTGGTCGGTGGTTCGGCCCGGGGCACCACGGCGGCGACGCCCGTGGGCGCGGTCGAGCTGGACACGCGGCTCGAGGGCCCGGTGCAGGTGCTGCTGCGTCCCGAGGAGCTGCACCTGGTGCCCGCGGCCGGCGACGACGTCCCGGGCGCGGACCGCGGGCTGGCCGGCACCGTCGAGCTCTGCGAGTACTACGGGCACGACACCGTCTACCTCGTCCGGCCCGACGACGGGCCACCGCTGCGGGCCCGGGCCGGCTCGGTGCCCCAGTTCGGGCGTGGCGACCGGGTGGCCATCACCTACCACGGCCCGCCTGCGGTCGCCTACCCGGGTGTCGTCGACGACGAAGAGGCTGCCGACCACCGGGTCGGCGATGGCCCGACGCCCGGCGACGGCATGGCCCGTCTCCGGCAGCCCGTGCCGCCGATCGTCGTCTGATCTCTTCCCCTCCCCTGTCGAAACCCGCCGCGGTGCTGCGTCTCCAGAGGTGACGCCGCGACCCGGCGGTGTCACGCGACCGAGGAGGAGCGATGCCCGACCAGACGACCGACCCGCGCCCCGTGTGGCGGCGACGGCTGCTCGCAGCCCTGTGCTGGTTCATGGCCTTCGAGTTCGCCGTCGGCGGTGCCGTCAAGTTCCTGCCCGGCGAGACGGTCTTCGGTCCGCCCTACGCCGAGCGGTTCGCCGACTGGGGCTACTCGTCCTGGTTCCGCTTCGTCGTCGGCGGCGGTGAGCTGGTGGCCGCCGCGCTGCTGCTCGTGCCCCGCCGGCGGTATGCGGGCGCCGCGATCCTGGTGGTCATCCTCACCGGGGCGGTCCTCACCCACGTCGTCAACCAGGATCCGCTGGGCGAGAGCGTCTCGGCGCCGATCCACCTGGCTCTGGCGGGTCTGGTGGCCTGGGCGCACCGGCCGGTGGGGTGGCGTGACGTCCCTGTGCTGCAGCGGCTGACGGGGTGACGCCCTTTGCCCCGGTGCGTTAGGCAGGCTTCATGTTCTGGGAGTGGTGTGGCTAGCCTGCCCCGCGATGAGATCGACGAGGTTGATGGTCAGCACGGCGGTGGCGTTCGCGATGGTCGTGGCCTTGGCGGCCTGCGGCGGCGACGACGGCGGTGGGGCGGCCGGCGAGGGTGGCAGCCTCGTCGTCTACAGCGGCCGCACGGAAGACCTGGTGGGGCCCCTGCTCGACGACTTCACCGAGGAGTCCGGCATCGAGATCGACGTCCGTTACGGTGACTCGGCCGACCTGGCGCTGCTCATCGACGAGGAAGGCGATCGCACGCCGGCCGACGTCTTCATCTCGCAGAGCCCCGGCGCCGTCGGCTTCCTCGACGCCGGCGGCCGGCTGGCCCCGCTGTCCGACGCCATCGTCGCGCTGGTGCCCGAGGGCGATGCGGCCGCCGACCAGACCTGGGTCGGGGTGTCGGGCCGCGTCCGCACGCTGGTGTACAACACCGACGTGGTCGACCCGGCCACGCTGCCCGAGTCGGTGCTCGACCTCACCGGGTCCGAGTACGCCGGCGAGGTGGCGCTCGCCCCGACCAACGGCTCGTTCCAGGACTTCGTCACGGTGATGCGCCACGAGCTCGGCGACGACGCCGCCCAGGAGTGGCTGGACGGCATGGCCGACGGCGACCCGCCGACGTTCGAGAACAACACCGCCATCGTCGAGGCCGTCGCCCGCGGCGAGGTGCCGATGGGTCTGGTGAACCACTACTACGCCCTGCGGGCCACCAACGACGATCCCGACCTGCCCGTCGCCAACCACTTCTTCCCCGAGGGCGACCTCGGCTCGACCCTGCTGGTCACCGCGGCGTCGATCCCCGAGAGCAGCGACGACGGCGACGAGGCCGAGCAGCTCGTCGAGTTCCTGCTGTCCAGCGAGGCCCAGCAGTTCTTCTCCGACGAGACGTTCGAGTACCCGCTCGCGGCGGGCGCCGAGCCCAACGAGGCCCTGCCCCCGTTCGAGGAGGTGCCGGCCACCCGGGTCGAGCTCGACGACCTGGGCGGTGGCCTCGAGGCCACGACCCGCATGATCGACGAGAGTGGCCTCAACCGCTGACCGGACGCGACCCGGCGCCCTGATCGCCGCCAGCGCCGCGATCGGGGCGCTGTTCGCCACCCCCCTGCTCTACCTGGTGTGGCGGACGGCGACCGGCGAGGCCGCCCTGGGCGAGCTCTACACGTCGCAGGCCACGCTCGACCCGCTGCGCAAGACGCTCGTCCTCGCCACCACGACGGCGGCGTCGACCGCGGTGGCCGGCACGGGTCTCGCGTGGCTGACCACCCGCACCGACCTGCCGCTGCGCCGGGTGTGGGCGGCACTGGCCGCCCTGCCGCTGGTGTTCCCGTCCTTCGTCGGTGCCCTGGCGCTGACCGCCGCCGTGTCGCGGGGCGGGCTGCTCGACACCCCCCTGGGCTGGATCGGGATCGACGCTGTGCGCCCCGAGGGCTTCTGGGGCGCCTGGCTGGTGCTGACGCTGTTCAGCACCCCGTACGTGCTGCTGCCGGTCGCCGCCCGCCTGACGGCGCTGCCGCCGTCATTGGAGGAGAGCGCCCGGCTGCTGGGCCGCCGACCGGTCGCCGTGTTCCGCACGGTCGTGCTGCCGCAGATCCGCAGCGCGATCGGGGCCGGCGCGCTGCTGGTGTTCCTGTACGCCCTCAGCGACTTCGGCGTGGTGGTGATGCTGCGCTACGACACGCTGACCCGGGCGATCAACGCCAGCCGGGTCCACGACCGCGACCAGTCGGTGGCGCTGAGCCTGCTGCTGGCGGTGCTGGCGTTGGTCGTGGTGGCGGTCGAGCGGGCGCTCGCCCGGCGCCGCCCGGTGGTCGAGGGCGGCCGGACCGGACGGGCGCTGCAGGTGCCGCTCGGGCGGTGGCGGTGGCCGGCGCTCGCCCTGGTGGCCGGCTGGGTGGTGGTGGCCCTCGGCGGGCCGCTGGCGTCGCTCGGGCTGTGGGCGTGGCGGGGCCTGAGCGGCGAGACCAGCAGCATCGCCCGCGGCGACCGCAGCGTGGGCGACCTCGTCGAACCGGCGCTCAACACCGCCACCATCGGCCTGGTGACCGCCGTGGTTGCCGTCGCTGCGCTGTTGCCGCTCGCCTACCTGTCGGTGCGCCACCGGGCCCGGGCGGGGGTGGTGGCCCACGGCCTCGTCGCCTCCGGGTTCGCGCTGCCCGGCCTGGTGATCGCTCTGGCGGTGGTGTTCTGGAGCCTGCAGCTACCGGCGTCGTGGGGCCTGTACCAGAGCTTCACCATGCTCGTGTTCGCCTACGTGGTGCACCTGGGCGCGCAGTCGCTGCGGGCCGCCCAGGTGGCCGTGGGCGCGGTGCCCCACCGGCTCGACGAGTCGGCCCGCATGCTGGGCGCCGGCCGGGCCCGCCGGTTCGTCACCATCGACCTGCCGCTGATGCTGCCCGGGCTGGCGGCCGGCGGCGGGCTCGTGCTGCTGTCGACCATGAAGGAGCTGCCGATCACGCTGCTGACCGCACCCACCGGGTTCCAGACGCTCGCGACCCGCATCTGGGCCGACACCGAGTCGGCGTTCCTCGCCGAGGCCGCGCTGGCGAGCATCGTGCTGGTGGCCCT
>DASTFE010000238.1:0-4806 GCA_035708905.1 Acidimicrobiales bacterium
AACATCCACGTCCACCTCGACAACTCCCCCGGCACCGGCATCACCGCCACCATCGACATCCCCACCACCCTCCTCACCACCGACACCGACCTCGCCGACCCCATCACCCCACCCCACGGCCACCGCCACCTCCCCACCACCAAGACCAACGGCGCCGCTGCGGTGCCCGCCGCCCCGACCGCGCCGCCCGACCCCGGCCCCCTGCCGGTGCCGAGCGAGGTCAGCCGCACCCAGAGCGGCCTGGTCAAGCGGGCCGCCAGACCCGGCGGCAGCACCACGGTGGGCGCCGGCGAGCCCAGCGGCGAGCTGCTCGACTCGCTCCGGCGCCACACGGCCAACCTGCAGGTCGACCCGCAGGCGGGCGCGACGGCACCGACCGCCCCGGCAGCGCAACCACCCGCACGGGACGCCCCAGCGGCCCAGCCGCCCGCCGCTGGCCCCGCCTGGAGCAACCCGCCCGCGCAGCCGCCCGCCGCTGGCCCCACCTGGAGCAACCCCGCCGCTGGCCCCACCTGGGGCGATCCGCCCGCCCAGCAGCCCCCGACCGCCGCCGCCGAGGCCGCTGGCGGCGCCACCACCAGTGGGCTCGCTCGGCGGGTCCGCGGCGCCCAGCTGCCCACGGCCGAGCCGATGCGCCTGCGCCGCGGCGGTTCGCCCGGTGCTCCGCCGGCGCGGACCGGCGGTCGCCCCGCGTCGCGGCCGTCGCAGGCGGCGCGGCCGGCGCGGCCGGCGCACCCCGACGACCGGCCCCGCTCGGCCGACGACGTCTACAGCTTCCTCAGCAGCTTCTCGGCCGGCGTGCGGCGCGGCCTGGACGAGTCGTCCTCGCGGCCGCAGCCCGGCCGCCCGCCCGCGCCGGGACGGTGACGCCGGCGCCCCTCAGCCCAGCTTGGTGAGCGTGCGCCGCAGGTTGCGCAGGGCCTGCTGAGTGCGCTGCTCGTTCTCGATCAGCGCGAAGCGCACGTAGCCCTCGCCGCCGGGGCCGAAGCCGACGCCGGGGGCCACCGCCACCAGCGCGTCGCGCACGAGCATCGACGCGAACTCGACCGAGCCCATCTCGTCGTACGGCTCGGGGATCGGCGCCCAGGCGAACATCGTGCCGCGAGGGCGGGGCACGTTCCACCCGATGCGGTGCAGCCCGTCGATCAGCACGTCGCGGCGCCGCTGGTAGACGGCCTGCACGTGGCGGGGGAAGTCGGTCGCCTCGTTCATGGTCACCGTGGCGGCGATCTGGATGGGCTGGAAGGTGTCGTAGTCGAGGTACGACTTCAGCTTGGCCAGCGCCTGCACCACGTCGGCGTTGCCGGCCAGGAACGCCATCCGCCACCCGGCCATCGAGAACGACTTGGTCATCGAGTACAGCTCGACCGCGCACTCCTTGGCGCCCTCGGCCTGCAGGATCGACGGCGGATCGAAGCCGTCGTAGCCGAGGTCCGCGTACGCGTTGTCGTGCACAACCACCACCTCGCGCTCACGGGCGAAGTCGACCACCTCCTGGAAGAAGTCGAGCTCGACCGTCGCGGTGGTGGGGTTGTGGGGGAAGCTGAGCACGATGACCCGCGGCTTGGGCCACGAGTACTCGTAGGCCTCGCGCACCCGCTCGATGAAGTTGCCGTCGGTCGACATGGGGATCTCGCGGGCCGACGCACCGGCGAACAGCGGGGCGAACAGGTGGATCGGATACGACGGGGACGGCACGAGCGCGGCGTCGCCCGGACCGAGCAGCACCCACATCAGGTGCGAGAACCCCTCCTTGGCCCCGATGGTGCTGATCACCTCGCGCTCGGGGTCGAGCGCCACGCCGAACCGGCGCATGTACAGGTCGGCCAGGGCCTGGCGCAGCTTGGGCAGGCCCCGGCTGGCCGAGTAGCGGTGGTTGCGGGTGTTGTGGGCCGCCTCGCACAGCTTGGCCACCGCCAGGTCGGGCGAGGGGATGTCGGGGTTGCCGAAGTTGAGGTCGATGACGTCCTTGCCGGCTCGCCGGGCGTCGCGCTTCAGACCGTCGATGATCGTGAAGACGTACGGGGGCAGGCCCGTGATCCGGCGGAACTCCATGGCCGCCCACGGTACTCCCGGCGGGGCAGGTCACACGCCGTGATCGATGGCGCACCGCGGGGGCTGGCCGCGACCTGGGGTTTCGGCGATCATCTCGGCGTGAGCACCGAGATCGACGTTTTCATCGAGATCCCCCGCGGCAGCCGCAACAAGTACGAGTACGACCACGAGTCCCACGTCATCCGCCTCGACCGGCGGCTGTTCACGGCCACGACGTACCCGGCCGACTACGGCTTCGTGCCCGAGACCCTGTCCGAGGACGGCGACCCCCTCGACGCCCTGGTGCTGCTCGAGGACGCGACGTTCCCGGGGTGCTGGGTGACCGCCCGGCCGATCGGCGTGTTCTGGATGGAGGACGACGCCGGCCCCGACGCCAAGATCCTGTGCGTGCCGGCCGGCGATCCCCGCTGGGAGCAGGTCGAGGACATGTCCGACCTGCCCCCTCACCTGGTCGACGAGATCGAGCACTTCTTCGAGGTCTACAAGGTGCTCGAGCCCGACAAGCACTCGAGCGTGCGCGGCTGGGAGGGCGCCAAGGCGGCGCTGGTCGAGATCGAGGCCTGCCGCCGGCGTCACATCGAGACAGCGGGCCACGAGGCCCCGGGCGGCCCTTAGCCGGACGCCGCCGCCTCGCGGCCGCCCAGCAGCGCGGCGCCGATCGCGCCGGCCACCTCGCCCAGCCGGGCGGCCACGATGCGCACGTCGGCGCGCTGGTCCGGTGCCATGACCTTGCCCTCGAACGCGGCGCGCACCGGGTCGAGCAGCAGGTCGCCGGCGGCCACCAGCCCACCCCCGATCACCACGAGCGAGCTGTCCAGCAGGGTGATCAGGTTGGCGACGCCGAGCGCCACCCACTCGGCGAACATGTCGAGCACGGCGAGGGCCTCGTCGTCGCCCTCGGCCGCGGCCTGGGTGACGTGCTCGCCCCGCAGCAGCCGGACGTCCTGACCGACGAGGTCCATGCCCCGGCGGAAGCGGCCGGCCTCCGCCGCCTCGCGCCCGAGCCGGGCGAGACCGGTGCCCGACGCGAACCGCTCCCAGCAGCCCCGGCGGCCGCAGGGGCAGAGCGGGCCGCGGGGGTCGACGACCATGTGGCCCGCCTCGCCCCCGAACCCGTGGGCGCCGCGCACCAGCTCGTCGTCGACGATGATCCCCGAGCCGATGCCGGTGCCGAGGGTCACCAGCACCACGTCGCGCACCCCCTGGGCGGCGCCGGCGACGTGCTCGCCCCAGGCGGCGCACGTCGCATCGTTGTCGATCCGGACGGGAAGCCCGAGGCGGCGGTCGAGCTCGTGGCCGACCCGCACGCCGAGCATCCCGGGCAGGTTCGGGCTGGTGCGCAGGACGCCCGTGCGGTCGACCAGGCCCGCGATGCCCACGCCCACCGCCCCGACCTCGCCTGCGGGGGCGAGCTGGTGCACCACTCCGGCCATGGCGTCGAGCAGGGCGTCCTCGCCCTCGGGGGTGGGGACCCGATGCTCGGCCAGCACGGCCGAGGGGTCGTCGGGATCGAGCAGCACCCCCAGCACCTTGGTGCCGCCCACGTCGATGCCGGCCAGGAGCCGGCCGCCGGTGGCGGTCAATAGCGCAGCAGGGCGCCGGCCCGGCCCATCACGTCGAGATCGGCGTTGCCCACGCAGATCTCGACCCGGCACGACTGGGCCAGCGCCTCCTCGATGGCGTCCTCGACCAGGTCCTCGACCTCGACCATCTCGGCGCCGCAGTGCCGGCAGCGCCGGCCGATCGCCGCCAGGCGGCTGCAGCGCCGGCAGCGCCAGCCCGGAGCGCTGAAACCCAGCGACACGACGAGCGTGTCGACCCGGTGGTCGCCGAGCGCCTCGACGGTGTCGGCCAGGCCCGCCACGCCCTTGCGGCCGGTCGACACTGCGGCGCGCAGCCGGTCGACCACCTCGGCTTCGCGCTCGCGCTGGACCTCCGACTCGACGCGCTGGGCGGCCGCCAGCACCTCGGCGTGGTCGGCGGTCACCGGCACCGACAGGCGGCCGCAGAGCCGCTTGCGCAGGTAGGGGTGCAGGTCGGCCTCGAGCTGGCCGGCCAGGGCGTCGGGCGCGGCGATCGCCAGGTGGGCGAACGGGTACTGGCTCCACACCGCGAACGCCACCTGGGCGGCGTTGCGCAGGTGCTGCTGGGTGTGGGCCTCGAGGGTCTCGGGGTGATCGCCGCGCCGGTCGCGGGTGCCGCGGGTGTCGGTCTCGCGAGGCACCTCCTCGAACAGCTCGGAGCGCTCGACCAGCTCGCCCAGCTCGAACACGAACATCCGGGCCCGCTGGCGGTCGGCCATCAGCACGCCGATCGGCTCGTTCTCCTGCAGGACCGACTCGAGCTGCCCGACGGCCGGCGTCTCGTTCACGACCAGGCGGCTGCGCACCGGCACCGCGAGCTCGACCACATGCCACAGGCCGTCGGCCGAGCAGGAGAAGATGGCCACGCCCCGCACCCGCGACCGGTCGAGGTCGTTGTGCACGTAGGCCTCGATGCGTTCCAGGTCGGCCGTGACGGACGGATCGCCGTCGGCGCGCGATCGGGCCCCCCGGAGCAGGATGTCGACCTCGCGCTCGAGGTCCTTGTGCCGGGCGAGCCGCCGGCCGTCGACGTCGAGGTAGCACGACGTGATCGGCGCCCGCTCCCCCTTGATCGATGCCAACTCCCGGATCGCGGCCTCGGTGATTGCCGCCACGGCGCCTCCTGTGCGATCAGCGGTCGTGCGTCGGTCGGGCGGGGGTCGGGAGA
>DASTFE010000239.1:0-10353 GCA_035708905.1 Acidimicrobiales bacterium
GACCCTGACCTCGAGCATCACCCGGCGGAACTCGGTACGGGCGGGCTCGGCCGCCTCGCGGCCGAGGGTGTCGAGGGCCTGCATGAGGCCGTAGCCGGCGCGCACGCTGCCGGTGAGCAGCTGGAGGTCGTCGGGCAGCAGCTCAGCGAACTGCGACCGCCGGCGGTCCGCCTTGACGTTGACGACCGACCAGGCGGCCAGCGGACCGACGGCCAGGCCGAGCAGCAGGCCGAGACCGCCGGCGAGCGCGAGCCCGGCGAGCGCGGCGACGAGCGTGCCGGCACCGGCCAGCACGACGTACTCGCCCGTTCGCAGCGAGATGCCGGCGACCTCGAGCGCGGCCGCCAGTCCCTGGCGCCGTCCCCGCCGCTCGAGCAGCTCCTCCGCGGCGTTCGCCATGCGCTGGGTGACCTGCGAGACGCTGGCGCCGTCAGCCGCGGCGTGCGCGGCGCCGAGGCGGGACGCGGTCAGCCGGCGGGTGCCCTCGCCCGGCAGCGCCGCCAGGCCGAGGCACAGCAGGGCCAGGAAGACGGCGCCGGCGCCGGCGGCCAGCCCGGCGCGAGCCGCCAGGCTGCGCGGCTCCTCGGCCCGGGCCGCCGCGGCGGGTGCGGCGTCGCCCGCGGCCGGCTCGCTGCCGCCAGCCCCCGTCGGGGCCGCCGGCAGGGCGACGCTGCGGCTGGCCTCGTGGACGCCGGCACCGGTGTCGAGCCGGACCGTCAGCGTGGCGGTGCCGCGGCCCGCGCTGGCGTAGGCGACGCGGTAGCGGTTGGCCAGCGCCCGGGCCGCGGCGTCGTACAGCTCGGCGAGCGCGGCGGGGTCGCTGACCGCGGAGACCGTGCCCCCGCCGGCGGCCGCCAGCCGGTCGAGGGCGGCACGGTTGCTCTCGGGCGTGACCAGCTCGATGACGTTGACGGTGGCGCCAGCGGCGGCCGCAGCCGCCTGCTCGAGGTCGGCGGCGCTGGCGGTGTCGCCACCGTCCGACAGCAACACGACGGCGCGGTCGCTCGCTTCGGGCGAGAACTGCGACGTGGCGTGCACCACGGCGTCGTACAGCGCCGTCTCGCCCGAGGCCGTGAGGCCGGCGAGCTGCCCGGCGACGGCCGCTCGGTCGCCTGTAGGCGCGGCGAGCAGCCGGGCAGTGGGACCGAACCCGACCACACCGACGCGCACGTCGGGCGGCAGGACGTCGAGGAACCCCCCCGCCGCCTCCCTGGCGGCCGCCAGCGGGGCACCCTCCATGCTGCCCGACGTGTCGAGGACGAGCATGACCTCGAGGTTGCTGGTCGGCATGCGCTCGACCGTCGCGTCCACGGACCGGCCGTCCTCGAGCACCTCGAAGGCCTCGGCGGCGTAGCCGGTGCCCCCCAGGCCCGGGGGTGCGGTGACGACGGCCGTGACCGTGGGGTAGGCCGTGGCGTCGACCGTGGTGATCTCGACGGGCGCCGCCTCCTGGGCGCCGGCGACGGCAGCGCCGGTGCCGGCGCCGGCCAGCACGGCGGTCGCCAGTGCACCAGCCGCCACAGCTGCGGCGCTGGGCCGCCGTGCGCTCACCACGGGCGCCCTCCCGGCGGTAGGTCGACAGCGCCGAACAGCCCGGCCGGCAGCGCGATGCCGAGGTCTGCGAGGTGCTGGGTGAACGTCGGCCGGATGCCCGTCGGGCGCAGCTCGCCCCGGAACCGCCCGTCGTCGCCGAACCCGGCCGAGTGGTCGACGACGTAGACGTCGGACAGGGTGATGACGTCGCCCTCCATCCCCACCACCTCGGACACGTGCGTGATTCGGCGGCTGCCGTCGCGGAACCGGCTCAGGTGGACGATGAGGTGCAGCGCCGACGCGACCTGCTCGCGGATCGCCCGGCTGGGCAGCTCCATGCCAGCCATCAGCACCATCGTCTCCAGCCGGGACAGGGCGTCGCGGGGCGAGTTGGCGTGGATCGTCGACAACGAGCCGTCGTGGCCCGTGTTCATCGCCTGGAGCATGTCGAGGGCCTCGACGCCCCGGACCTCGCCCACGATGATGCGGTCGGGCCGCATGCGCAGGGCGTTGCGCACCAGGTCGCGGATGGTGACCTCGCCCTTGCCCTCGAGGTTGGGCGGCCGGCTCTCCAGGCGGATCACGTGGCGCTGCCGGAGCTGCAGCTCGACGGCGTCCTCGATCGTCACGATGCGCTCGCCCTCGGGCACGAACGAGGAGAGCACGTTCAGCAGGGTGGTCTTACCGGTGCCCGTGCCGCCGGAGACGAGCATGCTCAGACCGGCCCGCACGCAGGCCGACAGCAGCTCGGCGACTGGCGGGTTGAGCGTCGACATGGCGACGAGATCGTCGACCTGCAGGGCATCGCGGGCGAACTTGCGGATGGTGAGCGCGGGCCCGTCGACCGCCAGCGGCGGGATCACGGCGTTGACGCGCGAGCCGTCGGCGAGCCGGGCGTCGACCATGGGCGACGACTCGTCGATGCGCCGGCCGACCTGGCTGACGATCCGCTCGATCACGCGGCGGAGGTGGTCGACCGACATGAACCGCGAGTCGGTCTGCTCGATCACACCGTCGCGCTCGACGTAGATCGGGTCGGTGCTGTTGACCATCACCTCCGACACCGTGGGGTCGGCGAGGTGGCGCTCGACGGGCCCGAGGCCGACCACGTCGTCGATGATCTCCTCGACCAGCCGATGGCGCTCGGCTACCGACAGGGGCACGGTCGTCGAGGACATGAGCTCGGAGATCTCCTGGGCCACGTACGCCTGGAGCTGCTGCTCGGTGAGGGTCGAGTCGAACAGGCGGACGCCGAGCCGGGCGAAGAGCGCCTCCTGCGCCTTGGACTTCAGCCCGGCCACCGCGTCAGCCACGACCGCCTCGCTGCCCCAGGTGGGTCCGGTCGGCTCGCGCAGGGGTCGGCCGCCGCCGGGGCCCTGGTTGCCGTACGCGCCGTAGTCGCGCAGCCGGTCCGACAGGCTCATCGCCGCGCCACCTCAGCGACCCCGCCGGCGGAACCAGCCGGCCGCGTCGGCACGGCGCTCGGCGTCGTCACCGTCAGGGGCGGTGCCGCCGGGGTCGGGGACGAAGCGGTGGGCCAGCTTCACCAGCTCGCGGGCGGCGGGCGATGCGCTGTCGTCGACGACGAGCGGTCGGCCCTGGTTCATCGACACGGGCACGGCGCGCGAGCTGGGGATGGCCGCGCTCACGTCCATGCCGAGCGCCGCCCGCACGTCGGCGACGTCGATGCCGACCCGGGCGTCCGCCCGGTTGAGCACGAAGTGGCGATTGGCGGGCAGCAGCCCGGCTCGCTCGAGCGTGGCGATCTCCTTGCCGAGGTTGCGGATGCTGGCCACGTCCATCGTCGCGACGAGCACGGCGTCGGTGGCGTGGTCGAGGGCCGCGAGCGTGCGCTCGTCGATGCCCGCCGCGGTGTCCACCACCACGCATGCGAAGTCGCGTCGCAGCAGGTCGATGACGCGGGCCGCGTGCTGGTCCGTGACGTTGTCGCCCTCCTCGGGCGAGGCCGCCCCGCACAGCACGAACGCCCCCGAAGGCTCGTGCGGCGTGAGGAACACCTTGAGCGTCGTCGGGTCGACCTCGGGGACGAGAGCCAGCTGGGCGATCGTGTGCTCGGGCACCAGCCCGAACGCCGAGCCCGAGTCGCCGAACTGCACGTCGAGGTCGACGAGCGCCACGGGCCCGGGCGCGATGCCGGCCAGGGCGGCGGCGAGGTTCGCCGCCACCATCGTCTTGCCCGACCCGCCCTTGGCCGACAGCACGACGATGACCTTTCCCGTCGCTGGCTCGGCCGCGGGGCCGGTCGAGCGCAGCTCGATCAGGTGGGCGGCCCGCTCGACAGCGCGGTGGAGCGACGGGCCCAGCTCCCGCCCGCCGGCCCGGGGATCGACGACGTCGCGCACACCGGCCCGCAGCGCCTCGCGCCACACCTCGGGCCACGGGGCGGCCAGCAGGATGACGCTCATGTGGGCGTGGGCACGGTCGACGAGGCCGGCCACGCCGAAGGCCAGCTCGAGGGGCACGTCGTCGCAGATGCACACGACGTGGGCGTCGTCGGCGGCCAGGTCGGCCACGATGTGCTCGGCCTGGCGGTGGTGCCCGCGCTCCTGCCACCGGTAGAGGTGGACCTGCACCTCGGGCCCCAGCGTGCCGACGATCCAGTTCATGACGTCCGGGTGGCCGCTGAGGACGGCGATGGTCACCCCGGCGGCCGGCCGGGCGGTGGGGCGCTCGGCCCGGTCGCTTTCGGCGGGCAGCCTGGTCGACGATGCGACCGGCGCGTCCGCCGCCGGCGGCCCCCAGGCGGCGGGCAGCCTGGTCTTGGCGCCCGGCGCCCGGTCCGCTGGCGGCCGAGTCGGTCGACCGGCTGCCGCTGCGCTCGGCGAGCCGGTCGGCGACTCCGACGGCGCCGCCCGCTGCGCTTGGCGGGCCGGGGGCTGGGCGGCGTGCCGGGGCCCGTCCCCGTCGGCGCGTGGGTGACCGGGCTGCACGCCGTGCGTCGCGGTCACGGCTGTGCACCTGCCACGGCGGCCGAGCCGTAGACCTCGCCGAGCGTGACGATCCGCGTGCCGCTCTCGTCGGCGTCGGCGGGCTCGGCGGTCAACCAGATGTGGCCGAACTCCGCGGCGAACACCACCTGCTCGACCTGGGGGGACGTGAGGGCCAGGGTGACCAGCAGGCGGTTGCTGGGCGCCCGCTCGACGTCCTCCTCCTCGTCGTCGCCGTCTCCGCCCAGCGACGGGGTCGACTCGTTCGAGTCGAACTGAACGCTGGTGACGACCACCTTGTGGAAGGTGAGGTGGCTCATGTTGGGCGTCTTGCCGCCGCCCTGGGACTTGTCCCGCTCGAACGGCTCGAACGACAGCACGACGCCGACGGTGTCGCCGGCGCCCAGAGTGCCGCCGACCGCGCGCTCGGGCTCGAGCGCCACCGTCAGCTCCTGCATGCCCTCGGGTACGGAGGCCCGAGCGAGGTCCTCGGCGGTGACCAGCCGGCTGCGGAGCAGCACCTCGCCGGGCTCCAGGTCGACAGCGGCCACGAGTCCGTCGTCGAGTGCGCCGAGGTCGCTGACCGCGTCCTCGGGGCGCACCTTGGCGGGCACCTTCGAGGTGTCGACGGCGCCCCTCATGTCCTCGACGGTGGCGCCCCTGCGGATGCGGTCGCGCACCACGACGACGTCGACCTGGCGCTCGCCGGCGACCGCCTCCTCCTTGGCCGACTGCACGTACGCGACGAGGGCGAAGGTGCCCACCGTGGCGAGCAGCAGCGCCAGCAGGATGCCGGTGATCTTGCGGTTCATCGTGTCCCTTCCGCCATCTGGGTCAGCCGATCATCTTCACGATGTGGGCGCCGTAGTCGGTCCCGCCCCCGAAGCCACCGTCGGGGATCGTGATCTCGGTGAAGTAGCCGCTGATGCAGGCACCGCTGCCGCCGGGCGCCTCGGGGCAGTCGAAGCCGGCCGGCCAGCGCTCGCCCGGGAACCGGTAGCCGGTGACGTGGAAGCCCACGAAGCCGGCGATGTGGTACTCCCCGCCGGCACCGGTGCCCGACGCAGAGTCGAAGATCGGTATCACGACGACGGCGTCCTGCCAGGTGGCGGGGTCGCACCCGTTCGGCACGTCGTTGCCGGTGTCGACGCCGACGGTGTCGTCCGCGGTGATCGTCACCTCGCAGTCGTCGTTGGCGAGCCAGCCGAACCCGCCGGGCAGCTCGGCACCGGCCGGGCCGGCGCCGCAGAACCCCGCCTGCTCCGAGGAGTGGAGGTAGATGGTGATCTCGTCCTCGGGAAAGACCGGCGGGTCGGCCCGCACATTGCCACCGGCCTCGATGTACTCGCACTCGGAGAAGATCAGCGGGATGGTGGTCGCGCCGCCCGCGGGCCCCCAGGCGGCCACCGCGCTGGCCGACACCGTCTTGCCGACGTTCGCCGCGTCGAGCACGGGCGCCAGCAGGTAGTCGATCTGCGTGCCGCCGCCGGGCTCGAGCGTCGTGGTGTCCACGCGCACCCAGCCCGACGTCCCCTCGGCCTCCGGCGGCGGGTCCGGGCAGGCGATCAGCCCGGGCCCCTCGCCACACACGAGGGCGACGTCGGATGCCCCGTCGTTCGCGTTCTCGTCCGCGAAGTGTCCGGCCGTGGACATCTCGTCGAGGCAGTCGCCGGCCGCGCAATCCTTGGCCACGGCGAGGGCCGCGGCATCTGCGCCGTTCTGCAGCTCGCGGCGCTCCTGGTAGAGCGCGCCCACATCGAGGACCAGCGCCCCCATGCCCAGCAGGACGGTCAGCGTCGTCGCTACCCACACGAGCACGACGCCGCGGTCGTCGCTGGGTCGGGCTTTCGTCACAGTCCGCACCGCATGACTCCTGTCGCCGTCAAGGTCTTCGTGCCGAGAGGGACGAACGGGATCCCGAACGTGAAGTCCTCGGTGACGAGGACCTCCGCCTCGCCGTCGCCGGTAGCGGGGCACGGCGTCTGCGCGATCGCGTCGATCTCGACGGATGGCGCCGCGTTGCGCACGGCGGCCTCCACCTCGGCGGCCGACCGCCGGAGGGCCAGCTCACGAGCGCCTTCCCGTGCCGCACCCTGCATCGACACGGTCGTGTTGTAGGCCCGCCCGAACTCGATGATGCCGACCAGCAGCACCAGCAGGATGGGCAGGACCAACGCGAACTCCACCAGGACCGCGCCCCCGTCGTACCTCTCGCGGCTCACCACCGTGCATCTCCTCCGACCGGCCAGCGCGTCGAACGCAGTCACGGGAACGCGCCGGCGATGGGACCGAACAGATCGAGGACCGAGGCGCCGAGCGCCTGCACGCCCACGAGCGCGACGAGCGCCACGACGACCACGACGACCGCGTACTCGGCCATGGCCGCACCGGCGTCCCGGCGTCGTGGTGACGTCTCGCGGGCCGTCGAGGAGTTGCTGGACACACGTCGACGGGAGGGCCGCCATCCGGCCCTCCCGTCCGAATGGCTCACGGCAGCTGGTTCGCGACGTTCGTGAAGAAGGCGCTGAGCGTGTTGCCGAGGAATGTGACGCCGACGAGCGCAATGAGCGCAATGAACGCCACGAGCAGGCCGTACTCGACCATGCCGGCACCACGGTCGTCGTCGCGGGCCGCCGCGATCCGGGCAAGCGCGAGGGAGAAGAACTGCGTCATCGAGGGGTGCTCCTTGTCTGTCCGCCCCACCGCACTCGGTGGTCTGCGGTCACGATGACGTGGGTCACCGCCCCCGCTCATCCTCAGAATTGGGGAAATCCGCCGACGCGCGGCACCCCGGCGTCCGGCGTCCAGCCGGCCCTGCTGACCATGGCCACGGCGGCGAGCTGCGAGCGGACCCCGAGCTTCTGGAGGATGGCGCGCACCTGGCTGCGCACCGTCGCGATCGACACGCAGTCGGCGGTGGCGATCTCGTCGACCGACATGCCCTCGGACAGGCAGCCCAGAACCCTTCGCTCCCGCGGCGTGAGCTGCTCGAAGGGCGACAGGGCCCGAGTGAGGCCCTCGCGCCGCACGCGCAGGTCGTCGAGCAGGGCGGCACGGGCGGCCATCCCCAGCAGCGGGCGTCCGGCCAGCACGTCCTCGACGGCGGCCACGATCCTGTCGAGAAAGGCGTCCTTGCCGATCCAGCCCTCGGCACCCGCCTCGACGCACGACGCGAGCAGCAGCGGGTTGGTCTCGGCGGTCAGCATCACCACCGGCGCGCCCGTCGCCCGCAGCGGCCCGATCAGCGCCAAGCCGTCGCCGAGCTCGTCGCCCAGGTGCAGATCGAGCAGCACGCAGTCGGGCCGGAACTCCCGGGCGAGCGCGACGACGGCGTCGGCGTCCGGGCCGCTGGTCGTGGCGACCCGCCAGTCGCGCGCCCGCAGCGCCAGCTCGAGGCCGGTGACGACGAGGGGGTGGTCCTCGACGACGAGGACGCGCCGGCTCATCCGGCGACCGAGAGCTCCGGCGTCGCGTCCAGCCGGGCCGCTGGGCTGGGCGTAACCGACTCGGGCACCGGCGCGCCCGACGCGGGCCGGGCCGGCACCGGCGCGCCCGACGCGGGCGGGCCCGCCACCGGCGCCAGCGTCCGGGCCGGCACCGCCAGGGGCAGGCGGACGGCGAACGTGCTGCCCCCGCCGGGTCGCGGCTCGAACCACAGGGCTCCCCCCGCCTCGGTCACGAGGCGCCGGGCGACGAAGAGACCGAGGCCCGAGCCGGCGCTCGTCGGCCCTCGGGCACCCCGCTCGAACAGCGATCCCTGCAGCTCGGGCGGAACCCCCGGACCCCGGTCGGCCACGACGAGGGTCGCATCCCCCTCCCCCGCGACGACCTGCACGTCCACGAGTGCGCCCTGCGCGTGGCGACGGGCGTTGTGGAGCAGCGCCTGCAGCGCGTGCGCCGTGCGGTCGCGCGAGCCGTGGACCACGATGCCGGCGGGCACGGCCACCCTGATGGCTTGGCCGTCGGCCCGCGCGCACGTGATCACCGGCATGACCGCATCACGTACGTCGAACGCCGACCCGTCGTCCGTGCGCTCGTCGAGCAGGTCGCCCAGCCGGTGCACCTCGGCCACCAGGCCTCGGGACAGCTCCTCCCACTGGGCGCCGGTCAGCAGGTCCCGGTGGCGGCTCAGGCCGAGGCCCGCCGCCTCGATGCCGAGCAGCGCAGCCCGGGCGTCGTGGCGCAGCTCGGCCCGGCTCTCGTCCACCGCCTGGGCGTGCGACCGGGCCCGGGCGGCCTGGACGAGCGCGTCGCCGAGGTCGCGGCGCTCGGCCGCGTGGTGGCGCTGGAGCTCGACCGTGGCGCCCCAGAGGCCGGCGACGAGCGCCCCGGCCATCACCAACCAGGCGGCGCCGGCCGACCACGCACCGGGCACGGCGCCGACCCCGTACGCCAACCCGATGCCCGCAGCCGCCACGGACCACACGCGGATCAGGCGCCGGGCGCCGCGCCGGGCCGCCACGATGTGGGCGAGCGCCACGATCGCCCACGACCCGGCCAGCGCAGCCATCGCCACCCGCGCCCCCGGGCGGGCAGGCGCCGCCGAGGCGAAGCCGAGGTCGGCGGCCCCCGTCAGCGGCAGCGTGGAGAGCAGGGCGGCGACCGACACCGTGGCGAGCAGCAGTGCACCGAGCGTGGCGCGGGCGGTCCGCAGCACCGGCTCGCCGGTGCGCCGGGCCGCCAGGCCGAACGCGGCGATCGCCGGCACGCCGGCCAGTTGGAAGGCGACCGCCGACTCGCGCAGCTCGGGGGCGCCGGTCACGGCCGGGGCGACCACGCCGAGCACGAGTGGGAACGTGGCGTAGCAGAAGCAGGCGGTCGACACGAGCAGCGCCCGGCGGTCGCCCGCCACCCGCCACCACAGGAAGCTCACGAGCGTCAGCGCGCACATCAGCGCCGCAGCCATCGACGCGGCCACGATGCCGAGGCCGCGAGGGTCGACCGGCACGCCGGCGAGGTGCCGCCACGCCAGCGCCACCGCCCCTGCCGCGGCGACGATCGCCACCGCGCCCCCCTTCCGCATGACGCGCGCGACCGCCCCGACCGGGTCGACGACCCGGTCGGCATCGCTGCCCACCTCCGAACGCATGGAGCACCGTCCCTCAGCTCGTTGGTAACGCCTACCTCGCACCAGCTACGAGTCGCCCGACCCGTGACTCAACGAGCCCCCAGCGACCGGACGCACTGCGCCCGGGGGACCGCGCTCGCCGGCGACAGTATGGTCGACGGCGACTGGGTCGCGCACAAAGTGGTCACGGTGACCGCTGAGGCGGGCACATCGGCGGCGCTCCGGGCCATGGGGCGCCGCCGGCTCAACGACGGCGGGGCGGCGCTACGTAGGGATGCTCGGGGTCGGCCTCCTGGAGCTGCCAGACCTCGTGGCCGAACTGGTCGAACACGAGGAACTGGTCGGGCCCCGGGTCCTTGGTGTCGCCCCGGTGGAGGATGTAGGCGAGCTGGTCGGCGCCGTCGCTGAGATCGACCCGGAACACGATCCCGAAGACGTCCTCGCCGACCGGGCGGACCGGGTCGGTCCAGGGCGGCTCGCTGGCGGCGCCGGTCCACACGTGTAGGCCCCAGAACTCGTTGAAGTCGCTGCTGGCCGGGTCGCCGTAGTCGCCGGCGGGGCGCCGGTAGTGGATGAGGGCGAAGTCCTCGGCCGCCCCCCGCGAGCGGTGCACCGCCTGCTCGCCGGGCTGGAACCAGGCGGACGGCGTCTCGGTGGGCGTGAACGTCTGCGCGTCGATGTCGACGGTGCCGCCGTCGCTGATCGTCACGGTCAGCGGCGCGCCCAGATCGGCCGGGGCGAGTCGGAAGACCGCGCCGTAGTCGTCGACGTCGTCCGGGGGCGCGCCGGTGGCGACGGGCGCGC
>DASTFE010000240.1:0-3648 GCA_035708905.1 Acidimicrobiales bacterium
GCTCGACCAGGGTCTGGGCCAGCTCGACCGACAGGGCGTCGGTGGACCCGTCGGGCTCTCCGCCCACCGCGGCTGCGCCCCAGGAGGCCGCGGCCGCCAGCTCGTCACGGGCCGCCTCGGCGTAGCTGGCGGTGTGGGCACCGAGCGCCGGCAGTAGGTCGTCGCTTGTGGCGGGCTTGGTCCGACGCAGCAGGTCGAGCACCTCGTTCTGCTCGTCGGCCAGCACCCGCTTGAGCTTGCGCCCCAACTCGCGCTCGGCCGTTCCCAGCACCTCGTCGCGCCGGCGGAGCAGCCGAGCCGGCGGGTCGAGCGCCTCGGCCTCGTCCTCGGGCTCGCCGTCTCCCTCGCTCTCGGTCTTCGGATCCGGACGGGGTGGGGATGCGGCCGCCGGTGCCTCGCCAGGGCCGGCCGCAGGCTCGGATGCCGACGGCCGCTCGGGCGCAGGCGGGGGCGCAGGGTCACCCCTGCCCACCGGGACGGCGGCGGGCTCGCCACCGGCCGGCTGGGCGGCAGCGGCCGAGGCAGCCGGAGCCGCGGCTGCCGGGGCGGAGGCGGCGCCGGCCTCGCCCTGGTCACGCTCGCTCCGGATGCGCGCGAACAGCTCGTCGACGTAGGGACCGGTCTCGGTCTCGCCCGCCGCTGCCGATGGCGGCGCCGGCTCGGCGGGCGGCGGTGGGGGCGGCGGGGGCTGGAGCCGCGGGGCGGAGGCGGGCGACCGGGAGGCCATCGGTTGGCGCGGCGCGGTGGGTGGCGGCGGCGGTGGCCCGGACGGGGCCGGTGGCGCGACGGGCGAGGACAGCGGTGGGGCGGACGCCGGTTCACCGCCGGGCGAGCGGACCGCCTCGGCCGGCGAGCGCTCCGAGCGGCGGCCCCGTGGCAGCCGGACACCCCACCGCTCGGCGTCGGTCTGCGGGCGCGGCGCGTCAGCCGCCGGGCCGCGCGCCGGCGCATCGCCGACAGGCGCGTCGTCGGCCGCCAGGGCATCGACGCTCACGCCGGAGGGCGCGTCGTCGCCGGCCCGGGCATCGACGCTCGCACCGGAGGGCGCGTCGCCGCCGGCCCGGGCATCGACGCTCACGCCGGAGGGCGAGGCGGCGGACGCCGCGGACGGCCGACCGGCATCACCGATCCCGGCCTCAGGGCTGGACGTGCCGCCGTGGTCGCGGTCGACGCCCGCGGCCGGCGTACCGGTCTCGCCGCCGGCGTCCGCCGTGTCCCCGGGATCGTCCGCCTCCGCGGCGCGGGCGGCGAGCGCCGCCTCCTCGTCGGCCAGCTCCTGCAGCATCGTGTCGAGCTCCTCGTCGGAGACGGCCGTGGCGGCCAGGTCGTCGACCAGGCCGGCCATGCGGGCCACCGAGAGCTCGGCCTCGAGCATCTCGACGGTCTCCTCGGGCTCGTCGCTCACCCGCTGCTTGGCCATCTCGCTGGCCGCCCTCGCCTGGGGGAGGGCGACGGTCAGCTCGGTGGTCGCCTCGTCGACCGTGCGCCGGACGACCTCGTAGGCGGCGAGCAGCCGCTCGCGGGCGCCGTTCAGCCGCTCGAGCTGCTCGCGGGCGGTGCGGCGCCGCCGGGACAGGTCGGTCAGGATGCGCTCGCGCACCGCCTGGGCCTCGCCGACCAGGTGGCGGCCCTGGTCGCGGGCCGAAGCCCGGATCTGGTCGGCGGCGGCCTCGGCCTCGGCGCGGGCCCGCTCGCCCTCGGCGACCAGCTCGTCACGCTGGCGCTGGGCGTCGCGCCGCATCTCGTCGACGATCACCTGGCCCTCGGCGCGGCGGCGGGCCACCTCCTCCTCGGCCTGGTGGCGCAGGGCATCGGCCTCGGCCAGGATCTCGACCCGCCGCGCCGCGGCGTCGCCGTCGGCCTGCTCGACGATGCTGCGGGCCTCGGCCTGGGCCTCGCGCACCATCCGGGCCGCCGACTGCTCGGCCTTGGTGCGGATCTCGCCCGCGGCCTTGCGGGCCGTGTCGAGCACCCGGGCGGTCTCCTCGCCCAGCAGCTCGACCAGGCGGTGCTCGTCGAGCTGCTCGGCCAACAGGGCCCGGTTCTCGGCCCGCTCGGCCCGCTCGTGCTCCTGTGCCTCCTCCCGTTGCAGCCGGCCCACCAGGTCAGCGACCTCGTGGAGGTAGGCGCGGACCTCCCCTGGGTCGTATCCCTTCCGGACCGTCGAGAACTGCCGGCGGGCGATGCCCGTCGCATCGTGAGGCGGTTCGGGCGACATGGTTCGCATGGTATGACCCCCACGGGCTGCGCGCCGAGGGTCGATATCGCGACCTCTCACCGTGGCGGCCGGGCGGGGCGCCGGCGCCCAGGTCAGCCCGTCGGAGCGGCCGCCGACTCGCCGACCGGGGGCAGGTCGTCGACGTTGCCGCCGCGCTCGCCGAGCGCGGCCAGCGCCTCGTCGACGGTGTCGACGGCGACCACCTCGAGGTCGTCGCCCGCCCGGGCGACCGCCGCGTCGTAGTCGGCGCTCGGCACCAGGAACAGGGTGATGCCGGCGTCGCGCACGGCCGCCGCCTTCTGGCCGGTGCCGCCCACCTGGCCGACGGTGCCGTCGCCGGCCATCGTCCCGGTGACGGCCACGTCGGTGCCTCCGGTCAGGTCGCCGGCGGTGAGCTCGTCGATGATCGCCAGGGTGAACGCCAGCCCGGCGGAGGGCCCGCCGACGTCGCCCGTGTCGATCTCGACGTCGATCGGGAACTCGAAGTCGAGCACGACCTCGCGGACGCTCACGCCCATGATGCCCTTGTCGGGTTCGTCGGGGTCCGGTGCCAGCCTGAGCTTGACCTCGCGGCCGGCGCCACCGCCCGGCGACCGCACGGTGGCGGCGATCGTCTCGCCGGGCAGCGCGTCGGCGAGCAGTCGGGACAGGTCGCCGCCGTCGTCGAACGCCTCGCCGTCGATGGCCGTGATGACGTCGCCGGGCTCGAGCACGCCGTCGGCCGGCATGTCCGGCAGCACCTCGACCACGAGCTGGCCCACGGTGGTGTCGACGTCGTAGCCGAGCCGCTCGAGCGCGACCTGGGTGGCGACCTGCTTCGAGTCGCTCATCATCTGCAGGTTCACCTGCCGGTTCTCGTCGGGGTCGCGGCCCTGCAGCACCTGGTCGCGGTCGATCACGTCGATGTCGTCGTCGAGCCACCCCTGCACGAGCCCCAGCAGCGTGGCCTGCCGCAGGGACACGGTCGTGTACGAGATCGTGCCGTCCGAAGGGTGGATCTCGGCGCCGTCGACGGCGATGAGGGGCTGGGTGTCGCGCACCGACCCGGGCTTGAACAGGTAGTACGGCAGCGGGACGAACGCCGCGCCCGCCAGGAAGGCGACGACCAGCAACGTGCCGATGGCGGCGACGAGACGCCCGACCCGACGGCGGGGCCCGCGGTCGACGGGCGGCGGAGGCGGCGGCGGAGCAGCCGGCGCGGCAGTCGCGGCCGCCGCCGCGCCCGTCGACGCGGGAGTCGCATGGGCCCGTTCCGGTGCCGCAGGAGCCGCGGTCGCCCCGTCCGCCGGCGCGGGAGCCGGGGTCGCCCCGTCCGGCGGCGAGGTCTCCGGATCAGCACCGGCGGCGGGACCGTCACTCGGGCGCGTCGAGGACCCGCCTGCGTCGCCACCGCCGGCACCGCGAGAGTTCACGGTCGCCCCATGGGCATC
>DASTFE010000241.1:0-21430 GCA_035708905.1 Acidimicrobiales bacterium
CGGCCCCGTCGCTCGAACAGGCGTCCGACGCGTGGGAGGTGCGCCAGGCGCTGGATACGCTGCCGGCGGCCGAGCGCGAGGTCGTGCGCCTCGCCCACCTCGACCAGCTCACGCAGGCCGAGATCGCTACCCGGCTCGGCATCCCGATCGGCACCGTCAAGTCGCGGATGCACAGCGCCTACCGGCGGCTGCGATCCGCCCTGTCGTCTACCGTCGACCAGGTGTGACCGGAGCACCATGATGCCGAACCGTCCGCCCGCCGCCCCCCGTACGACCTGACGTGAGCACCGACGACCCCACCGATCCCCGGGACGCCACCGTCGCACGGCTGCTCGACGACCCCGCCGTCTGGGCCGAGGTGCCCGCCGACCTGCGCGACCGGGTCGTGGCCGCCGCCACCGAAGCGGTCGCCGGCGACGAGGGTGCACACCCGCCGGCCGGCCGTGACCTCGCCGGTGGCGGGCCGGGCGACGGCGGTCCGCCCGCCGGCCCGGGGGACGATGGCCGCCCGCCTGCGAGCCCTGCTGCGTCGCTCGACCACCACCGTCGGCGCCGGCGCCGGCCGGTCGTGGTCGCGGCCGCCGCGGTGGCGCTGGTTTGCCTCGGCGTGGCGGGCGGGCTGGTGCTCGCCAGAGACGACGCGCCGGCGGCCCGGATCGAGGTCGCCATGGCCGGCACCGACGAGGCGCCCGGGGCCACCGCGGTCGCCCGCCTGCGCGACGAGCCGGCCGGCGTGTCGGTGCGGCTCGCCGTCGAGGGCCTGCCGCCTGCGCCGGACGGCACGTTCTACGAGGCGTGGCTGGTCGGCGAGTCCGGCAAGGTCTCGGCGGGCACGTTCCACGTGCGGGGCGACCAGGACGAGATCGAGCTGTGGCTGGGGGTCGACCCCGCGGGCTACGAGGCGGTCACCGTGACCCGACAGCCGGTGGCGGGCGGGACGCTGGCGGACGGCGTCCCGGTGCTGCGGGGCGAGCTGCCGGCGGGCTGAACCTCGAACCGGGCCGCCGCCGCACCCGGCGCAACCGGCCGGCCGGCGAACCAGCCGCCGCCGGGCTGCGTACCGGCCGCCATGACGTCAGACCACACCACCTCCCGGGGGGACCGATGAGCTCGATCCCCGACCCGCCCGCGCTCGCCACCCCCGGTTGGTCACCCGCACCCGGGGCTCCCCCGCCCCCGCCGCCTCCCACGCCGCCCCCCACGGCACCACCGTCGGCGACCGGCGCCCTCGTGGCCGCCGCGGTGGCCGGGGGCGCGGTGGCGCTGGCCCTCGGCACGTACGGCCGGGTGCACGAGCCGACCGGCGACAGCATCGCCACGTTCGGCTTCCCTGCGGTGCTGCCCATGAAGGCGTGGTTCGGCACCGTCGCGTTCGCCCTGGTGCTGGCCCAGCTCGCCAGCGCGCTGGCCATGTGGGGACGCCTGCCCGGCGTGGCCCGGGCGCCCGGGTGGCTGGCGCCGGTCCACCGGTGGTCGGGCACGGCCGCGTTCGTCGTGTCGCTGCCCGTCGCCTACCACTGCCTGTGGTCCCTCGGGTTCCAGGACACCGACACCCGGGTGCTGGCCCACTCGCTCGCCGGGTGCGCCTTCTACGGGGCCTTCGCCACCAAGCTGCTCGCCCTGCGCATCGATCGGCTGCCCGGCTGGGCGCTGCCGGTCGCCGGCGGGCTGCTGGTCACCTGCCTCACGGCGGTGTGGCTCACGTCCTCGCTCTGGTTCTTCACCAACGTCGGATTTCCCGGCGTCTGACCGAACCACCGGCGGGCGGCGGCCGTACAGCGGGTCATGACCTCACGCATCACCGCTTCCCTCGTCGTCTGCGTCGCCGCTGCCGGTGTCGCCGTCGGCGCCCTCGCCCTCGACTCCGACGACCCGCCCGCGCCGGCGGCCGGGGCACCAGCCGCCTCGTCCGGTCCGGACGCCGGCGCCTACGGCACCGGCGGCGACGCCGGGGACGCCGGTGCCCCGGCCGGCGCGACCCTCGCCATCCAGGGCTTCGCCTTCGGTGCGGCGAGCGTCGCCCCCGGCGGGCAGGTCACCGTCGACAACGCCGACGGCGCCCCCCACACCGTCACCGCCGCCGGCGGCGCGTTCGACACCGGCGAGGTGGCGGCCGGCGGCACCGCCACGTTCGAGGCGCCGGGCCAGCCCGGCTCCTACGACTTCGCCTGCCAGATCCACCCCGGCATGACCGGCACGCTCACCGTCGGCTGAACGCCGGCGACCGATCGAGGAGACCTCCGATGCACATCCGCACACTCGGCGCCCTGGCGGCCGCCGCCGCGCTGACGCTGGCCGCGGCCTGCGGCGGCGACGACCCGGCACCGGCCGCCACGCCGGCGACCGACCCGGCCGCCGCCGGCGACGCCGTGGCCGCCCGGGTCGGCGACTCGACCCTGGGCGAGATCCTGGTCGGCCAGGACGGGCTCACGCTCTACGGGTTCACCAACGACACCGACGGCACCAGCACCTGCACGGGCACCTGCGCGGACGCGTGGCCCCCGGTGCTGGTCGGCCCCGACTGGACGGTCGGGCCGGGCCTCGACACCGGCGTGTTCTCGACCATCCGGCGCGACGACGGCACCGAGCAGCTCGTCGCCGGCAAGTGGCCCCTGTACTACTACTCGGGCGATTCGGCACCCGGCGACCTGAAGGGCCAGGGTGCCGGCCAGGTCTGGTACGCCGTCGGCCGGGACGCCACGCTGATCGAGGAGGCGGCCCCGGCGGCGTCGGGGGCGGCAGAGAGCGTGCGCCTGTCGGGCAGCCCGCTCGGCGAGATCCTGGTGGACGGCGACGGCAACACCCTCTACGCCTTCACCGACGACGCCGACGGCGTGCCCACGTGCAGCGGCGACTGCGCCGCCACCTGGCCCGCCCACCTGGTCGAGGGCGACCCGGTGGTGGCGGCCGAGCTCGACTCCGCCGTGTTCACGCTGGTGGACGGCGCCGAGGGCGGCAAGCAGCTCAAGGCCGGAAAGTGGCCGCTGTACCGGTTCTCCGGCGACTCGGCCCCCGGCGAGGTGAACGGCCAGGGCTCCGGCGGCGTGTGGTTCGTCGTGGCCGCCGACGGCTCGCTGGTGCAGGAGCCGGCCGGCCGGGCCCCGGCGGGCGGGTCCGGCGGGTCGGGCGGGTCGGGCGAGGGCGACGGCTACTGACCGGTCCCAGCGTCCCTCCCGGGCGACGGCGAACGGGGGTGCCGCGGGGCACCCCCGTTCGTCGCGTTCCCGCCGACCGTCGACCGCGTGCGACTCAGATGCCCAGGCGCTGGGCGAGCAGCTCGCGGTGGTAGGTGGGGTCGCCGAACAGCAGCTCGGACGACTTGGCCCGCTTGAAGTACAGGTGGGCCGGGTGCTCCCACGTGAAGCCGATGCCGCCGTGGATCTGGATGTTCTCGGCGGCGGAGTGGAAGTACGCCTCCGAGCAGTAGGCCTTGGCCAGGCAGGCCACCTCGGGCAGCTCGTCGTTGAGCTCGGCGGCGCACCAGGCGGCGTAGTAGGCGGCCGACTTGGCCGACTCGACCTCGAGCAGCATGTCGGCGCACTTGTGCTTGATGGCCTGGAACGAGCCGATGGGGCGGCCGAACTGCACGCGCTCCTTGGCGTACTCGACCGACATGTCCAGCACCTTCTGGGCGCCGCCGACCTGTTCGGCCGCCAGGGCCACGACGGCCAGGTCGAGGACCCGGCCGAGCACGTCGCCGCCCGCGCCCTCGCTGCCGATGAGGGTGGCCGGCACGCCGGCGAGCTCGATCTTGGCCTGCTTGCGGGTCTGGTCCATGGTGGCCAGGGGGGTGCGGGTCAGGCCCTCGGCGTCGCCGTCGACCTTGAACAGCGAGACGCCGTCGCCCGTGCGGGCCGCAACGACCAGCAGGTCGGCCACGTGGCCGTCGAGCACGAACATCTTGGTGCCGTCGATGGTCCAGGCGTCGCCGTCCCGGGTGGCGGTGGCCTCGATACCCGAGAGGTCCCACTTGCCGTTCGGCTCGGTGAAGGCCAGCGTGGCGATGGTCTCGCCCGAGGCGATGCCGGGCAGCAGCTCCTTCTTCGCGGACTCGTCGCCCGAGTGGAGGATGGCGTTGGTGGCCAGCGCCACGGTCGAGAAGAACGGCGCCGCCAGCAGGGCACGGCCCATCTCCTCGAGCACCACCGTCAGCTCGACGTAGGTGAAGCCCTGGCCGCCGTACTCCTCGGGGATGATCAGCGACTGCAGGCCCAGCTCGTTGGCCATCTGCGACCACACGGCGGGGTCGTAGCCCTCGGTGGTCTCCATCAGCCGGCGGACCTCGGTCTCCGGCGACTTGGACTCGAGGAACTGCCGGGTGATGCGCCGCAGCTCCTCCTGCTCTTCGGAGAACGCGAAGTTCACGGTGGTGTGCCCTCCTGGGACCTGGGGTCGTGACGTCGGGCGTGACGCTACGGCGCTCACTGGTACGCCGCCACCAGCGTTGTGTACACGCGTGCTACGGTCGGCACCGTGGAACGGGTGGGCATCCGTGAGCTGCGGAACAACGTGGCCGCCGTCGTGCGGCGGGCCGGGGCCGGCGAGCGCATCGTGGTCACGGTCGACGGCGTGCCGGCCGCCCAGCTCGGACCGCTGGACGCGCCGGCGGCGACCACGCTCGACGATCTCGTGGCCGCCGGGCTGGCCCGGCCGCCCGGGCGACGCGACCGGCCGCCGCCGCCCCAGGCCGAGGACGCGCCGGTCGACATCCGGCCCGCCGGCGTGCTCGACGAGCTGCGCGGCCAGTGACGCTGTTCGTCGACACGTCGGCGCTCGTGCGCCGCTACGTCCAGGGCCCCGACCGCGACCTCGTGCTCGAGGCGATGGCCGCCGACCCGGATTGGTGTGCGTCGGCCCTGTGCCGGTCGGAGACGCTGCTCGCCCTCCACCGCCTGGCCGTCACACCCAGCCAGCACGCCCGCATGTGGAGCCGGCTGCGGGACGACTGGGACGCCTTCGTCGTCGTGCCCGTCGACGACCGCTGCCTCGCCCACGCGGTCGAGCTGGGGGCCACCTACGGGCTGCGGACCGTCGACGCCATCCACCTGGCGGCCGCCGACCGGCTGCCCCGCCCCGCCACCTACCTGACCTACGACCGCCGCCAGATCCCGGCCGCGGCCGGGCTCGGGTTCGAGGTGGGCTCGCCGCTGGCGACGTGACCGCCGACCGTGAGGGCCGGATGCCCCACCGGCCCGGGCCCCTCAGGGGACCCGGGCCCAGCAGGGTTCATGCCGATGCAGACCCGTACCCCGGGGCGGCCGGTCCCGGGCTTCTCCCCAAGACCGGAACCGGCTCGCCTCTGGAAGCGACATCTGGCCGTGGCGGTCGGCCTGTCACCTCCGTCGGGGGCTCTGCGGTGGGCATGAGCGGTTGCAGTTTCGTCATGAATCACCCGGATGGACAAGACCCCACGTGACGTGAAATATGTCACGTCGCTCTCAGTTGCTGTAAAGCCACACTTCGTGGCGTCAGGTGGGCCGCGCGACCACCGTGATCGTCGGCCCGGTGGCCGCGCCGGGCGCGAGCGGCCCGACCGCGCCCGTCGCGGCGGTCCGTCCGGCACACTTGGCCCCATGGGCACGCTGATCCACACGGACGACCGGTTCGAGATCCACAAGGTCGTCGTCGGCCCGATGGACAACAACGTGTACGTGCTGCGCTGCACCGAGTCCGGGGCGGCCGTGCTGCTCGACGCGGCCAACGAGCACGAGCGCCTGCTCGACCTGTGTCGTGGCCTCGGCGTGGGATCGGTGCTCGAGACCCACGGCCACTGGGACCACATCCAGGCCGTGCCCGAGCTGCGCGACGCCGGCTACGAGGTGCACGTCACGGCCGAGGACGCGGGCATGCTGCCGTCGTACGACCAGATCCTCGAGGACGAGTCGGTCGTCGAGGTGGGCCGGCTGCGCCTGCGCACGATCCACACGCCGGGCCACACGCCAGGGTCGATGTGCTTCCTCGTCGAGGGCTCGCCCGTGCTGTTCAGCGGCGACACGCTGTTCCCGGGCGGCCCCGGTGCCACCAGGTTCCCCGGCGGCGACTTCCCCACCATCATCGAGTCCGTCTCGACCAAGCTCCTCACCCTGCCCGCCGACACCTGGGTGCTGCCCGGGCACGGTGACCCGACGACCGTCGGCACCGAGCGCCCCCACCTCCAGGAGTGGATCGACCGGGGCTGGTGATGGCCGGCCCCCTGCGCTACGACCAGCGCCCCGACGACGACACCCCGGTGCACACCGCGGCGCTGCCCGCCACCCCGGTCCGCGACCGCAACATCCCCGCGTCCGCGTGGGTCGAGGCGCCCGACGACCTGCTGCGGCTGGGCGACGACCTGCCGGGCGGCCCGGTCGCGTCCTACAAGCGCCGCATCGGGCCGTGGCTGCTGTGGCGGGCCGGGCCGGCCACCGGGGCCGACGCCCGCTACTGGGCTGCCCGGGCCGACGACCTGAGCGTCCGCTACACGTTCCGCCTGCGCCCGTCCGGCGACGGCCAGGGCACCGGCCCGAGCGGCACGACCCACACCCGGTTCCGCACCTGGAAGGAAGACCTGCGCGACCACGCGTGACCGGCCCCGCCCGAGCCGGCGGGAGCTGCGGATCGGCGGGCCGGTGACGCGTGCGGCCTGGGGGCCCGGAGGCCTCCAAACGGTGCCGCCGCGTCAGCGCTCCGCGGCGGCCGGCTCCGGGGCCGCGGCCGGCTCGACGACCACCCGCGGCCCGGCGGCAGCGCGGTGGTCGCGGCGCACTCGCCAGGCGACGGCGCCGCCAGCCGCCGCGATGGCCGCGAGCACCGGCAGGCGCACCGGGCCCGCCACGCCCACCGCGAGCAGCAGCGTGCGGGCGTTGACGACGAGCAGCAGCGTGCCGACGACGACGCCCAGCACCGACGCGTCCGCGTGGCGGACCAGCCAGGCGGCCAGCGGCGCCGCCACCGCGCCGCCAGCGAGCAGCGCCAGCACCAGGGGCGCCTCGATGCCCCGACCGCCGAGCCCGAGCAGGAACCCGGCACTGGCCGCCACGGTGACCAGCAGCTCGGCGGCCGACACCGACCCGATGACCAGGCGGGGCTCGACGCGGCCGGCGGCCAGCAGCGTCGGGGTGGCCACCGGGCCCCAGCCGCCCCCGCCCACGGCGTCGATGAACCCGGCACCCAGTCCGAGCGGCGCGAGCAGGCGCCGCCGGAGGTGCCCGGGATCGTGATGGTGGCCCCGCAGGTCGCCGCGCACCGAGCGCACGATCACGACGACGCCGAGCCCGAAGAGGATGACCGCCACGCTGGGCTTGAGCCAGTCGCCGGTCAGCGAGCTGAGGACCGTGGCGCCCGCGAAGGCGCCGGCCGCACCGGGGACGCCGATGCGCACGACCAGCGGCCACGACACGTTGCCGAACCGCCAGTGCGACAGGCCGGAGCTGAGCGTCGTGCCCACCTCGGCGAGGTGCACGCTGGCCGAGGCGACGGCCGGCGAGAACCCGTTGGAGAGCAGCACCGTGCTCGTGGTGACGCCGAACGCCATGCCCAGCGCGCCGTCGACGAGCTGGCCGACCAGGCCCGCCATGGCGAAGACCAGCAACCGACGCACCTGCCACCTCCGGGATCGACCGACGGGCGCCGCCCACCGGTGCACCTACCCGGCCGGCCAACCCACTATTCCGACGTGTTTGGTCGACTTTAACCGTGCGCTGGCCGGTCGCCAACCCCGCGCCCGGCCTGGCCTCGGTCGGCGGCGTCGCGCGGCGTGCCCTGGGCGTGGACGACGGGCCGGTAGCCGTGGCGGAGCACGGCGGTCGTGGCCGGCGGGGTCAACACGGTCGCGGGCCCCCGGGCCGGCCGGGGTAGGGGCTCGCCGTAGCCCCGCGGCGACCACGGGACCAGGCGGTCGTCGAGCACCAGCGCGGCCACACCGTCCACCACCGCGAACGCCCCGGACGGCAGGTCGCTCCAGCGCCCCCGGTGGAGGCGCTTGTCGCGGCCGGTCACCCGCTCGTCGTGCAGGCGGCGGTCGACGGCGTCGACGCGGGGCCGCTCGCCGAACGCCGCCTCCCAGGCGTCGAGCCAGCGGACGTGGTCGGCGTGCCGGCACAGCGCGCACGGCCGGTGCCCGGCGGCGAGGGCGACGGCCTCGTCCCAGAAGAACAGCGGCGTCCACCGGCCCGGCTCCCACCGGGGCGCCACCCAGTCCTTGTAGGTGAGCACGCAGGTGATCCACCGGCGCACCTGCCACGGGCGCACGATGGCCCGCCCGCGGTGGATCGAGCCGCGGTTCCCCATGAACAGCCCGCGCTGGTCGATGGCGACGATGTCGCCGAAGGGCGTCACCCGGTTGCGCTCGGCCACGAACCCATCATCGCCCCCCGGATCTCGTCCACCACGGCGGCCAGGCGGGCGTGGTGCGAGCCCCGCCAGTAGACCCGGTCGCAGCCCGCGCACCGGTGGAACTCGTCGTAGTGCTGCCGGGTGAGCGGCTGCAGGCGGTCCAGCACCGCGGCCTTGGGCACCGGCACCAGCACGTCGCCGCACGCCAGGCACCGGGTGAAGGGCGCCAGTCGGTCACCGAGGTCGAGGCGGCGCAGCACGTCGACCACCTGGTCGAGCGGGCGGTCCGAGCGCACGAACAGCCCGTGCGTCACCAGGCGCCGCTTCAGCAGGCCCCGGTCGCGGGTCAGCACGATGCGGCGCTCGGCGCGGCTGATGGCGACCAGCTCGTCGTCCTCCAGGTCGCTGGCCCACCGGGCGTCGAGGCCGACCAGGCGCAGCAGGCGGGCCAGGCGGCCGAGGTGGACGTCCACCACGAAGCGGGGATCGCGCAGCGGCGCCGGGCGCAGCCGGGCGATCGGGCCGATGTCGAGCGTCTCGAACACGGGGTACACGGCGAGCCGGTCGCCTGCCGCCGGGCGGTGGTCGAAGCCCACCGGCTCGCCACCCACCACGACCAGGTCGACCTCCGTGTGGGGGATGCCGGCCGCCTCGACGACGTCCTTCACCGTCTGGTGGGACCGGAACGGCCGCCGGATCGTCCGCCCCCGCTCGTGCGGGGCGAGGAAGTCGCCCAGCTCGGCGTAGGCGCGGATCTCGACGTGGCCGGGAGCGGGCGTCACGCGCCGGCGGCCAGGGGCCGGCGGGGCTCGTCCAGCACCTCGATGCCGCCCGGGAGGTCGCTCACCTCGACGCGGTCGCCGTCGACGGCGACGGTGACCGTGCCCCCGAGCAGCGGGATGCGCTCGACCCGCAGCGACCGGATGGCGGGCGGCAGCACCGGCGCCAGCCACAGGCGGCCCTGGGCGACGTTGGGGTCGAGGCGCAGCAACGATCGCAGGTGCAGCAGCGGGGCGCCGGCCGACCACGCCCGGGCCTCGCAGGCGTCGGGGAAGCGCACCGGGGCGGGCACGTCGTCACGGTCGAACCCGCACAGCACCGGCAGGCGGCCGCCGCCCACGTCGGCGGCGTCGAGCTGGGCGAGCACCAGGCGGTGGGCCTCGTCGACGAAGCCGTAACGCATCAGCCCGGCGGCGCAGATGGCGGTGTCGTGGGGCCACACGGCGCCGGTGTGGGCGCCGAGCGGGTCGTAGGCGGCCGCGGACGCCGCCAGCGTGCGCAGACCCCAGCCCGAGAACAGGTCGTCGGACATCAGGTGCTTGACCACCGCGGCGGCCTTGTCCTCGTCGACGATGCCGCTCCACAGGCAGTGACCGATGTTCGACGCCAGCGCCGGCACCGGCACCTTGTCACCGTCGAGGGCGAGCGCGAACCAGCCGGCGTCGTCGAGCCAGAAGTCGCGGTTGAACGCCGCTCGCAGGCCGGCGGCCCGAGCCGCCCACGCCGCGGCCCCCGCCTCGTCGCCCGCCGCGGCGGCGAAGTGGGCCCGGGCCCGATAGGCGGCGTAGACGTAGCCCTGCACCTCGGCGAGCGCCAGCGGCCCGGCGGCCGGCCGGCCGTCGGGGAAGCGGACCGGCGACGCCGAGTCCTTCCACGCCTGGTGCCGTTCGCCCCGCACGGTGGCCCGCTGGTACTCGACGTAGCCGTCGCCGTCGCGGTCGCCTGCGTCGGTGATCCAGGCGAGCGCCCGGTCGGCGTGGGGCAGCAGCCGGTCGACCACCTCGGGCGCCAGCCCCCACCGGCGCAGCTCGCCCAGCAGCATCACGAACAGGGGCGTTGCGTCGACCGACCCGTAGCTGACCGCCCGGGCCGCGCCGCCGTCCTCGGCGCCGAACCCGGCGGTGCCGAAGCGCAGGCGGTGGAGGATGCGGCCGGGCTGCTCCTCCGTCCGCTCGTCGACCTCGCGCCCCTGGAACCGGGCGAGCGTCTCGAGCGTGCCCAGCGCCAGCTCGGGGTCGACGATCAGGCTCATCCAGGCGGTGATCAGGGCGTCGCGCCCGTGCAGCGCCCGGTACCAGGGCGTGCCGGCGGCGACGACCGCCCGCTCGGGGAAGTCGGGGTCGAGCACCCGCAGCGACCCGAGGTCGCGGGCACTCCGGCGGAGCGCGCCGAGCAGCGGCTGGTGGTCGCTGGCCACCCGCGGCATCGCCTGGTGCCAGCGGGCGAGCCGGCGGGCGGCCTCGCGGTGCTCGGCGCCGTCGGCCAGCAACCGGGCCGGCACGAGGTCGGTGCCCCCGACGACGGGAGCCACGACGACCGCGAACGACCGCGCCCCCCGGGCGGGCACGATGGCCTCCCACCGCAGGGACCCACCCCGGGCGACGACGCCCTCGCTGCCCGTCACCCGGCACCCGACGCGCGCCACCCCCCGGCCCCGCATCAGCAGCACCTCGGCGGCGGCCGCGCCGGCGGCGGGCTCGACCCGTCCGGCGGGGTGGGCGCCGGCCCCGCCGTCGCGCACCGCGGCGAGGCTCGCCAGGTCGGCCCCGAGGTCGATCTCGACCTCGACGTAGGTCGGCTCGGCGCCCGCGTTGCGCACCTCGACCTCGTCGCGCAGGCCGGCGCCCAGCGTGCGCCGGCGCACGACCACCAGCCGAGGCGCGTCCGGCGCTGCCGGGTCGGTGGGCGGGGCGTGGGCCACGAACGTCGCCGCGGCCGGGTCGGTGACGTGGCGGTCGACCGGCGCCAGCGGGTGCCCGTCGACGGTGAGGACGAATCGCGACAGCACGCGGCGGTCGGCGACGAACAGGCCGGTGGCACCGCCCGCCGCCTGCTCGGTGATGTCGCCCGAAGCGTCCGAGGTGCAGAACGATCCGCCCTCGACGAGTGTCACGAGAGAGCCCGGCGGCGCAGCCCGGATGCCCATCGGCAGCGACCTTATCCCGGCCCCGAAATGTGGCAAGGGACATTTCTCCTATCCGCGTAGTGCGAATACACTGGCCTGCATGCCCGCCCCCCTCTTCCAGATCGAGGACCTGCACGTCCGTGCCCTGGGCGCCGACGGCACCGGCGGCGACGAGATCCTGCGCGGCGTCGACCTGACGGTCGGCGCCGGCGAGGTCCACGCGCTCATGGGGCCCAACGGCTCCGGCAAGTCGACGCTGGCCGCCACGCTGCTCGGCAGCCCCGACTACGAGATCACCCGGGGGCGCGTCCTCTTCCGCGGCGACGACATCTCCGAGTGGGACACCGACGTCCGGGGCAAGGCGGGCATCTTCCTGGCCTTCCAGTACCCCCAGGCGGTCCCCGGGGTCTCGGTCATCAACTTCCTCCGCCAGGCGCTGTCGGCCCGCAAGGGCATCGACCTCTCGGTGCTCGAGCTGCGCCTCGCGATCATGGAGTGGATGCAGCGCCTCGACATGGACCCGTCGTTCGCCGACCGCTACCTCAACGAGGGGTTCTCGGGCGGCGAGAAGAAGCGCAACGAGATCCTGCAGATGGCCATCCTCGAGCCCGAGATCGCCATCCTCGACGAGACCGACTCGGGGCTCGACATCGACGCGCTCAAGGTCGTGGCCCGCGGTGTCGATGAGGTCCGCAGGGACCGGCCCGACCTGGGCGTCCTCACCATCACCCACTACCAGCGGCTCCTCAACTACCTCCAGCCCGACCGGGTGCACATCCTGGTCGGCGGCCGCATCGCCGAGAGTGGCGGCCCCGAGCTGGCCGAGCGGCTCGAGCACGAGGGCTACGAGAGCTGGCGGGCCGCATCCGAGGTGACAGCGTCGTGACCCCGACCCCCGCAACCACCGGCGATCCGCTCGACGTCGACCGCATCAAGAAGGACTTCCCGATCCTCGAGCGGCGGGTGCGCGGCGAGCGGCTCGTCTACCTCGACTCGGCCAACACCTCGCAGAAGCCGCGGGCGGTGCTCGACGCCATCGACAGCTACTACGAGCGGTCGAACGCCAACGTGCACCGCGGCACCTACCTCATCGCGGAAGAGGCCACCGCCGCGCTGGAGGGCGCCCGGGCCAAGGTGGCCCGCTTCGTCGGCGCCCGCTCCGAGCGCGAGGTCGTGTTCACCAAGAACGCCACCGAGGCCCTCAACCTGGTGGCCAAGGCGTGGGGGCGGGCCAACCTGCGCGCCGGCGACCCGGTGGTGGTCACCGAGCTCGAGCACCACGCCAACATCGTCCCGTGGCACCAGCTCGTCGACGAGGTCGGCATCGAGCTGCGCTGGATCCCGGTCGGCGCCGACGGGCACCTCGACCTCACCGACCTCGACCGTCTGCTCGACGGCGCCCGGGTGCTGTCCTTCGCCGCCATGTCGAACGTGCTCGGCACCATGACGCCCGTCGAGCGCCTGGTCGCCGCCGCGCACGACGCCGGCGCGATCGCCGTGGTCGACGCCAGCCAGCACGTCCCCCACGTGCCCACCGACGTGGCGGGGTGGGGCGCCGACTTCGCCGCCTTCACCGGCCACAAGATGTGCGGCCCCACCGGCATCGGCGTGCTGTGGGGCACCGAGACCATCCTCGACGCGACCCCGCCCTTCCTCACCGGTGGCGAGATGATCCTCAACGTCACCAAGGAGGGGTTCACCGTCAACGAGCTGCCCTGGAAGTTCGAGGCCGGCACACCGCCCATCGCCGAGGCCGTCGGCCTCGGTGCCGCGGTCGACTACCTCGACGGTCTGGGCATGGCGGCCGTGCGCGAGCACGAGGTCGCCCTCACCGGCTACGCGCTGCGGTCGCTGGCCGAGCGGTTCGGCGACGACCTGCGCGTCCATGGCCCGGCCGAGCCGGCCGAGCGGGGCGGCGTGCTCTCGTTCACCTACCGCGACGTCCACCCCCACGACCTCACCCAGGTGTTCGACGAGCGGGGGGTGTGCGTGCGGGCGGGCCACCACTGCGCCAAGCCGCTGATGCGCGAGCTCGGCGTGGCCGCCACCGCCCGGGCCTCGCTGTACGTCTACAACGACGAGGCCGACGTCGACGCCCTGGGCGACGCCATCGCCGCCGCGTCGGACTTCTTCAGCTTCTGAGTAGGATCGCGACCCGCATGCCCGGCCTCGAAGACCTCTACCGAGAGATCATCCTCGACCACTACCGCAACCCGCGGAACCGTGGCGAGCTGAGCGCGCCGCCGGCCACCCGGGTCGAGGGCTTCAACCCGCTGTGCGGCGACGAGATCGTGGTCTACCTCGACGTCGAGGGCGACGTGGTCAAGGACATCCGCATCGGTGGGCAGGGCTGCTCGATCAGCCAGTCGTCGGCCTCGATGATGTCGTCGGCGGTCAAGGGCAGGACGATCGACGAGGTGCGCGCCCTGTCGCGGGCGTTCAAGGCGATGATGTCGATCCACGAGCAGTCGCTCGACGGCGACGTGTCGGGCAACGGCGCCGACGAGGTGGCGCCGCCCGACGTCGAGGTGAAGCTCGGCGATCTCGAGGCGCTGCGGGGCGTGGTCAAGTTCCCGGTGCGCATCAAGTGCGCCACGCTCTCGTGGAACACGCTGCTGCAGGCGATCGACGAGCCCGCGTCGTAGCCGGCGCTACTCCCCCAACGCCCGGTTGATGGCGGCGGCCAGCACGAAGCAGTGGTCGGTGATGCCGCCCTCGGCGTGGCTCGAGATGTCGATGAGCACCCGGTTCCAGGCGTTGGACCAGTCGGGGTGGTGGTTCAGCTTCTCGGCTTCGAGGGCGACCATGGTCATGAAGCCGAAGGCCTCGACGAAGTTCTGGAACTCGAGCTCGCGGTGCAGGGCGCCGTTGACGATGCCCCAGCCGGGGATGTCGGCCAGCCGGCGCTCGGTCTCGTCGTGGGTGAGGCGGGTCATGCCACATTGTGGCCCTCGGCAGCGGGCAGCGCCGGGTCGGCCCGGACGCGACCTCCCCTGCCCGAGGCGATAGCCGTCGCCCACGACGTCTGGAGGGAGGCCCGGCCCGACCGCCATTGCCTCGCGACCCCAGCGTTCGACCGCGCATGCGTCAGCGCATGCCGCACGGCCCGCCAGGGCCTGGGGGTCAGGAGCGACGTGCCCGGACGCGCTCAGCGCGCTGGCACCGAGCCTTGGAGGACGTCCACGAGCCGATGGGGGCAACCGCGGAGGCCCAGCTCGATCTGGCACCGCTCGAGGTTGCCCGCCGTCGGCGCGACGCGCCCGAAGCCCGCCGTCGCCCATGCGAGCCCGACCGCGTACGGCATCGCACTTCCCGTGAGGTTGACGAAGACGAAGCCGGTGAGCGCAGCTGCGTTGGCGAGGGCGATCCGCAGGAGGAAACGCGACCTGTACGACGCAGCCAGCGCATCGGGCGAGTCACACGCGAGCCGTCCCCGGAGGGTCCATGAGAGCGTGACCTGGACCGCGCCGACGACACCGGCCGTGATGGTCCCCGTGAGCGGGTCCAGAGCGCTCTCGGGGTCGGGCCCCGACGCAAGGAACAGGGCGACAGCGCCGACGCCGAAGAGTGCGGTCGCGAACGCGACGAAGGTCGTGCGGAGCGCGACCAGACCGTTCTCGTGGCGACGCCTGATCGCGTACGGAGTCGGTGAGGGGACGAGCGCGAGGACGATGTCCCGAGCCCGCCCCCAGCCCGGGTCGGGCGAAGAACGTGGGATCACGCGCACAATCTGCCAGACCGAACGGTTGCCGAGGGTGAGCACGAGCTACGCACCCGAGGCGATAGCCGTCGCCCACGAACTCCGGAGGCAATAGCGGTCGGGGGCCGACCGTCATTGCCTCGGGCGGCCCGGCCCGACCGCCATTGCCTCAGGCACGCCGCACGGGCGACCGCCCGTGCCTCGACAGTCCCGGTCCGACCGCCATCGCCTCACGCACGCCGCCCGGGCGACCGCCATTGCCTCGGGACGCCGCCAGGCGGGCGCTGCCCCGGCGCGGCCGCGCCGCTATGGTCGGCGGATCGGTGAGCCCGCTTCCGGGGAGGGTGCGATGACGGGTGACGATGCCGAGCTGGTCCGGCGGCTCGGCGCGGTCGTCGGCGACGACCACGTGCTGGCCGGCGACGGGATCAAGGACGACTACACCCACGACGAGGCGCTCACCGCCACGCCTCAGCGGCCGCTGGCCGTGGTGCTGCCGGCCACGACCGACGAGGTCGCCGCCGTGCTGCGCATCGCCGACGAGCGCCGGGTGCCGGTCACCGCCCGGGGCGCCGGCACCGGCATGTCGGGTGCGTGCATCCCCCGGCCCGGCGGCATCGTCGTGTCGTTCGAGCGGATGGCCGCCATCGTCGAGATCGACACCGAGAACTTCGTGGCCGTCGTCGAGCCCGGCGTGCAGCTCGACCAGCTCGATGCCGCGCTGGCGCCGCTCGGCCTCGTGTACCCGGTCTTCCCCGGCGAGTACAGCGCCAGCCTGGGAGGCAACGTCAGCACCAACGCCGGCGGCATGCGGGCCGTGAAGTACGGGGTCACCCGCCACCACGTGCTGGGCATCGAGGCGGTGCTGCCCTCGGGCGAGGTGATCCGCAGCGGCGGCAAGGTCGTCAAGGTGTCGACGGGCTACGACCTGACCCAGCTGGTCGTCGGCTCGGAGGGCACGCTCGCGCTGGTCACTCGGGCCTGGCTCAAGCTCTACCCCCGCGCCCCGCACCAGGCCACCGTGCTGGCACCGTTCGCCTCGCTCGACGCCGTCACCGCCGCGGTGCCCGAGATCGTCCGCAGCGGCGTCGGCCCGCTCATCCTCGAGTACATCGACATGCTGACGATGGCGGCCGCCACCGCCTACGTCGGCATCGACCTGGGCATCCCCGACGACGTCAAGGAGTCCGCGCTCGCCTACCTCGTCGTGGCGCTGGAGAGCACCCACGCCGACCGGCTGGACGCCGACACGCAGGCGGTCGCCGAGCAGCTCGCCGACCTCGGGGCCATCGACGTGTACGTGCTGCCGCCCGGGGCGGCCGCCGGCCTGATCGACGCCCGCGAGAAGGCGTTCTGGGTGGCCAAGGCCAACGGCGCCGACGACATCATCGACGTCGTCGTGCCCCGGGCGGCGGTGCCCGCATTCATGTCCCGGGTCGCCGAGATCGCCAGCGAGCACAGCGCCTGGATCGCGGGGTGCGGGCACGCCGGCGACGGCAACGTCCACATGGCGGTGTTCCAGCCCGACGCCGAGGTGCGGGGCCGCATCATGCGCGCCCTGTTCGAGGCCGGGATGGCGCTCGGCGGCGCGATCTCGGGCGAGCACGGGCTCGGCACCGAGAAGGCGGCCTACTTCCTCGAGCTCGAGGACCCGGCCAAGATCGCCCTCATGCGGCGCATCAAGGCCGCCTTCGATCCCAACGGCATCCTCAACCCCGGCACGATCCTCGACTGACGAGAGCGACATGACCGACACGACCGAGCTCAACGGCGCTCAGGCGCTGATCCGCACCCTGGTGGCCAGCGGGGTCGACACCTGCTTCACCAACCCGGGCACGTCCGAGATGCACTTCGTCGCCGCTCTCGACGCGGTGCCGGGCATGCGCGGGGTGCTGGCCCTGTTCGAAGGCGTCGCCACCGGCGCCGCCGACGGCTACGCCCGCATGGCCGGCAAGCCGGCCGCCACGCTGCTGCACCTGGGACCGGGCCTGGGCAACGGGCTGGCCAACCTGCACAACGCCCGCAAGGGTCACGTGCCGGTCGTCAACATCGTCGGCGACCACGCCACCTACCACAAGCAGTACGACGCGCAGCTCGAGAGCGACATCGAGACCGTCGCCCGCAACGTCTCGTCGTGGATCCGCTGGTCGGCGGCGCCGGCCGACGTGGGCCGCGACGCGGCCGAGGCGGTGGCCATGGCGTCCGGTCCCCCGGGCCAGGTGGCCACGCTGATCCTGCCGGCCGACGTGAGCTGGTCGGACGGGGGCCGCACCGCGGAACCGATCCCGCCCCGCCCGGCCAGCCCGGTCGACGCCGACGTCGTCGAGGTGGTCGCCAAGGCGCTGCGGTCGGACGTGCCGTGCGGCCTGTTGCTCGGCGGCGGAGCGCTGCGCGAGGACGGCCTGGTGGCGGCGAGCCGGGTGGCCGCCACCACCGGCGCCCGGCTGCTCGCCGAGACCTTCCCCGCCCGCATCGAGCGCGGCGCCGGCCTGCCGCCGATCGACCGGCTGGCCTACCTCGCCGAGTTCGCCGCCGGTCAGCTCGAGGGGCTGCGGCACCTCGTGGTGGTCGACGCCAAGGCGCCCGTCAGCTTCTTCGCCTACCCGGGCAAGCCCAGCTACCTGGTGCCGGACGGCTGCGAGCTGCACGTCCTGTCGCACGGGGGCGGCGACGCCGCCGCAGCTCTGGCGGCGCTGGCCGACGCCGTCGACGCCCCGGAGGGCGCGGCGACGCGCCAACCGGCCGAGCGGCCCGACCTGCCGACCGGCGAGCTGACCGCGGCGGCGGTCGCCCAGGCGGTCGGCGCCCTGCTGCCCGAGGGGGCGATCGTGTCCGACGAGGGCAACACGTCCGGCCTGTTCGCGCCCGGGCTCACCGCGGGCGCACCCCGCCACGACTGGCTCTGCCTCACCGGCGGGGCCATCGGCCAGGGCCTGCCCGTCGCGACCGGGGCGGCCGTCGCGTGCCCCGACCGCAAGGTGGTCAGCCTGCAGGCCGACGGCAGCGCCATGTACACGCTGCAGGCGCTGTGGACCCAGGCCCGCGAGGGCCTGGACGTCGTCACGATCGTGTACAACAACCGCTCCTACGCCGTGCTCAACATGGAGCTCGACCGCGTGGGCGCCCAGGCGGGCGGGCCCAAGGCGCGCAGCCTGCTCGACCTGTCGCACCCCGACATCGACTTCGTCGCGCTCGCCGACGGCCTCGGCGTGCCGGCCACCCGGGCGACCACGGCCGAAGACCTGAACGACCAGCTCGGACGGGCGCTGGCCGGCCCTGGCCCGGCGCTGATCGAGGCGATGGTGCCCACCCTCATGTGACCCGCGTCGCACGCACCGTGTGCGTGGTCCTAGAGTCGCAGATCGTGCCGGCGGTCCTGACGGTCCTGCGCATCGATGTCGACGCGCGCCACGCCCCCCAGGCGCGCACGCTCCTCGACACGGCCGAGGGGACGGTCGGCGCACCCGACGTCATCGCCGAGCCCGACGCCGGGCGACTCACGCTCGTCACCGCCTTCCACCTCGCGAGCGAGGCGGCCGCCGCCGCGGTGCGGATGGCGGGCGCGCTCGGCGGCAAGGTCGCCCGTGTGGCGCTCGCCACCGGCGAGGTCGACCGCCGGGGCGACCGGTTGCGGGGCGCGGCGCGCGACCGGGTCGACGCCCTCGCCGCCGTCGCCGGCGAGCCCCGGGTGCTGCTCAGCGCCTCGACCGCGGTGATGGTCAACCACGCCCTGCCGCCCGGCCTCGAGCTCGTCGACGCCGGCGTCGTCGCCGGCGGGCCCCGGCACGACGAGCGGGCCTACGAGATGCGGGTCGCGGTCTCACCCAACGGCGACGACGACGCGGGCGCGTCCAACATGGGCTGGGCCCACCGGGTCGCCGCCCGACTGGTGGTCGGGCGCACCGGGCAGCTCGCCCGGCTCGAGCGCGCCTGGGCAGGGGCGCTCGAGGGCGACCACCGCGTGGTGGTGCTGTCGGGCGACCCGGGCATCGGCAAGACCACGCTCGCCGCCGAGCTGGCGTTGCGCGTGCACGCCGCCGCCGGCACCGTGCTCTACGGCCGCTGGGACGAGGAGGGCCACGCCCCCTACCAGGCGATCCGCGAGGCGCTCGGCACCTACGCCACCACCTGCCCCCGCCGGCTGCTGCGCCGGGACGTGGCCGCCCACGCCGACGACCTGGCCCGCCTGCTGCCCGATGTCGGTGCCCGCATCGGCGGCGTGCGCCCGCCGCTGGCCGACGACCCCGACGCCGAGCGCCTGCGGCTGTTCGACGCCGTGCGCGACTGGCTCGGCGCGGTCGCCCGCCGCCACCCGGTGCTGCTGGTGCTCGACGACCTGCAGTGGGCCGAGCGCTCGTCGCTGCTGCTGCTGCGCCACCTGCTCGACACGCCGCCGGGCGGGCCGGTGCTGGTGGTCGTGACGCTGCGGGACGGCGACGTCGAGGGCATGGGGCCGCTGCACACGCTCGGCTCGTTCGAGGATGATGCGGGGGTCGAGCGCATCGAGGTGCCCGGGCTGCCGGTCGACGCCGTCACCGAACTGGTCGCTCAGGCCCTGGGCCGGCCGGTCGAGGAGGGCGACGAGACGTCGGCCGCCCGCTGGCTCAGTGACGAGACGGCCGGCAACCCCCTGCTGGTGCACGAGATCCTGGGCGGCCTCGATCCCGACGACCCCGCGGCGGCGCTGGCCCAGGCCCGTCACCACCTGCCCGAGCGGGTCCACGACGTGGTGCGGTGGCGCCTCGCCCGGCTGGCTCCCGCGACCAACGAGGCGCTGGCGGCGGCCTCGCTCGTCGGCGAGGAGTTCTCGCTCACCGTGCTGGCCGCCGCCCTCGGCGACCGGGTGATCGACCTGCGCCACCGGCTCGACCCGGCCGTCCGGGCCGGCGTGGTCCGCGACGCCGACGACGGGCTCCACCTCGCGTTCGCCCACGCCGTGGTGCGGCGGGCGCTGCAGGACGACGTGGCTGCCGACCGGGCTGCCGACATCCACCGGCGCATCGCCGACGCGCTGGCGGGCGGCGCCGCCGGCGCGGCGCCGCCCGCCGAGATCGCCCACCACTACCTCTCCGCGGCGGCCCCCGGAACCGCCGCCGGCGGCGACCCCGAGACGGCGGCGCTCGCCGTCCGCTGGGGGCGGACGGCCGCGGACCAGGCCCGCCAGGAGACGGCGTTCGAGAGCGCGGTCTGGTTCCTCGGGCGGGTCGTCGCGGTGCACGACGGGGTCGGCGGCACCGCCCCGAGCCCCCGCCACCGCGAGCTGGCCTGCGAGCTCCTGCTCGACCTGGCCGACGCCCATGACCGGGCGGGCGAGTTCCTGGCCCGCGACCGCCGGCACCTCGAGGCCGCGGCGCTGGCGCGCGACCTCGACCGCACCGACCTGTTCGTCCGGGCCGCCCTCGACTACGGCGGCCGCCTGCCGGCGGCGCCGCCGCCCAACCCCACCGCCCGCCGCCTCCTGGACGAGGCCCTGCTGCGGTTGCCGCCCAGCGACAGCCGCGCCCGGGCGCTGGTGCTGGCCCGCCTGGCCCACGTGCTCCACGAGGACGCGCCCCACGCCGAGCGCAAGGCCATCGCGGACGAGGCCGAGGCGATGGCCCGCCGGCTCGACGCCCCGGTCGTGCTCGCCCGGGTGCTCAGCTCGCGGGTGCTGGCCCTCGACGGCCCCGACGACGTCGACGAGCACCTCGACATCGGCGCCGAGATCATCCGCATCGGCGAGCAGACCGGCGACTCCGACCTGGTGCTGCAGGGAGCGCGGGCCCGCATCCATCCGCTGTTCGTCGTGGGCGCCCACGACGCGGCCCGCGACCTCGCCGACAGGTTCGCCGGCCTGGCCCGCACGGTCCGCCACCCCGACCACCTGCGCATCGCCACCATGTGGCAGACGATGTGGGCGGCGCTCGAGGGCCGCTTCGCCGAGGCCGAGGCGCAGGCCGACCAGCTCCGGGTCCGGCTCGAGGTCGCCGGCCACTCGCAGACCAGCACCATCCACTTCGTCCAGACCTTCGCCATCCGCTGGCTGCGCGGGCAGCTGGCCGACACGCGGCGAGTGGTCGAGGCGGCGCGCTACCTCAACCCGTCGTCGCTGAGCTGGTGGTCGCTCCAGTGCTGGATCGCCGCCGGCTCCGGCGACGTCGAGGCCGCCAGGGCGACGCTGGCCGACCACCACGTCGACGAGCTGGCCACCGCAGACGCCGGGTACCTGTGGCTGCTCGCCGTCGTGGGCGTGGCCGTGACCGCCTCGACGGCCGCAGAGCCCCGGTGGGCCGAGGCCGTGCACGAGACCCTGGCCCCCTACAGCGGGCGCAACGGCGTGCTCGGCTACGCCACGTTCCTCGGGGCCGTCGACCACCACCTGGGCACGCTCGACGCGGTGCTCGGGCGCACCGACGACGCCGCCCGCCACCTCGAGGCTGCGCTCGAGCGCCACCGGGTCATCGACGCCCGGCCGTGGGTGGCGCTGTCGGCCGCCTGGTTGGCCAACGTGCTGGCCGCCCGCGGCGGGCGGA